>NZ_JBXCIW010000014.1:0-152320 GCF_056786335.1 Paenibacillus sp. Y280 | reverse complement strand
CCGAAGGACAAGATCCGCTCGACTTGCATGTATTAGGCACGCCGCCAGCGTTCGTCCTGAGCCAGGATCAAACTCTCCAAATGGAAGTTTTCGCTTCGACGCGATGTCGAAGAGAAAAGCTTCATGTGTTTGAAATGCTCATTACTTAACTAGCTATTATAAAACATTATCGGATCGACGTGATCCATTTGTTCAGTTTTCAAAGAACTTGTTTGTCACATTTTGTCGTGACAAGAAATGATATTATCATCTTCATTCGACGCTGTCAACCGTTTGTTTCACATTTGTTTGCGGCTCATTCAGTTGTTCCTGTGTCTCAGAAGCGACAAGAAATAATATATCACTTTGACAATTAGATTACAAGTTAAAAAATTTTACAAATATCGACTTTATTTTATCCGTATTTCATGGTTTTCGACACATCCACCGACAAAACGAGCGCTTAGAATCGCTTCTAAGGCTCGTTTGCGTCTTGGCATTTCTATTCAAATCCTCTATTCCCATGCATACTCCATGCATTTGCTAACTCTAAGCCGTCGTTTCACCTAGAAGACGCAGCAGCTCCGCTTCTTCTTCAATAACCGTAATGCCAAGCTCCCGCGCCTTCGTTAGCTTGCTTCCCGCGCTTTCGCCTGCAATGACGAAGTCGGTTTTTTTGGAGACGCTGCCTGAAATTTTGGCGCCGCATGCCTCAAGCAGCTTTGCCGCTTCATCCCTTGACATCGTTGGCAGCGTTCCAGTTAGAACGACGGTCTTCCCGCTGAAGACACTGTCGTTTCTCGCAACCAGCTGCTGCTCAGCTTCCGCTTTTACGCCAAGCTCTCTCATTCTGGCAATGCTTGCGATAATAATCGGATCATTAAAGAATCCAAC
Source organism: Paenibacillus sp. Y280 (assembly GCF_056786335.1). Classification (NCBI taxonomy): domain Bacteria; kingdom Bacillati; phylum Bacillota; class Bacilli; order Caryophanales; family Paenibacillaceae; genus Paenibacillus; species Paenibacillus sp. Y280. The sequence goes on along the minus strand of NZ_JBXCIW010000014.1, from coordinate 151,447 downwards.
GATACTCTCCGCCACGATACCACCGATATCAGGAAGAGCCACAAGCTCCTCCGCCTCAGCCTGCATAATAGCATCAAGATTGCCATAATGGTCGGCCAGCATCTTCGTAGTCGCTTTGCCTGTGTTCGGAATGCCAAGCGCGAATAAGAAAGACGCCAATTCCCGATCCTTGGATTTCTCGAAAGCTGCGAGCAGCTTAAGTGCCTTCTTTTCGCCGAACCGCTCAAGCTTTATTAGGTCATCATAGATTAGAGCATACAGATCAGCAGGATCACGAACTTCACAGTCCTTGTACAGCTGGTCAGCCGTCATTACGCTGAACGTATCGATATCCATCGCATCCCGGGACGCGAAATGCGTAATACGTCCAATAATTTGCGGCTGGCAGCCAAGCTTGTTATTGCAGAATAGATGCGCACCGCGTTGTTCAAGCTCCGTGCCGCAGGATGGACACACAGTCGGGAATTCGATTTCCACGCCCGGCTCCTCGTCTGCCTTGCCCAATATCTCTGGAATAACATCATTCGAGCGGCGGATCGTAACGAGCGTGCCCAAAGCATGCTTGAGATTTTTGCGTTCGATATCGCCGATGTTGTTGAGCGTACAGTTCTGAACGGTTACTCCTGCAAGCTCTACTGCCTCGACGCGGGCGACCGGCGTTATTTTGCCCGTACGGCCTACCTCCCACGATACCGATTCAAGCACCGTTGTTGTTTCCTCCGCTTCGAATTTAAAGGCAACAGCCCAGCGTGGAAACTTATCCGTGTAGCCCAGCGCTTCACGCGTACGCATATCTACAACTTTAATAACAGCACCATCTATTAGAAAATCCAGCTGCTCACGCTGCTCCGTCACCCGTACCAGCTCTTCTTGCACCTCTTCAATCGTGTTCCGATAGGTCACGTAAGGATTCACCTTAAATCGGTTGTCCTTCAGAAACTGCTGCATTTCGCGATGGTCTGTAAAGGCTGCTCCGTCGGCGTAGCCGATATTATAGAAAAATGCATTCAGCTTTCGCTGTGCCGTAACTGATGGATTAAGATTGCGCAGTGCTCCCGCCGCTGCGTTTCGAGCGTTTTTGAGCGGCTCAACTGCCGTCTCATTGTACTTGGCCAGCACCGAAAGCTGCATGATGCCCTCACCTTGCACCTCGATAATCCCATCGTTAAATGGAATGGTGAGCGGCACCGAACGTATCGTGCGTACCTGCTGCAAAATGCCTTCCCCAACCGTTCCGTTTCCGCGTGTTGCCGCTTGTACAAGCTGACCATCTTCATAGGTTAGATTAAGCGTCAGACCGTCAAACTTCAGCTCAACCACATAGGTTGGCTGCGGCAGCGGCTCTTCTTCTGGATGCTTGGCGTTGTAATCCGCGACGGCTTTGAGCAGCCTCGTATTCCATGTGAGCAGATCCTCGGCATTTTGCGCCTTATCTAGACTCCACAAGCGAGCGCGATGCTTGTAAGGCTCAAAGCCTTTGAGCAGCTCCCCGCCTACACGCTGAGTCGGCGATTCAGGCAATACGACACCAGACGCGGCTTCGAGTGCGACGAGCTCGTCATAAAGTTTGTCATAATCAGCATCATCAATAGTAGGCTGATCAAGCGTGTAGTAAAGATAATTATGCTCGGTAATGATCGCAACAAGCTGTTGCATCCTCTCTAATTGAGCGTTCACGGAAGGCTCCTCCTTCTAATCGTCCAAAGTAGCTAATTCATTTTACACTTTCGTTATCGGTGCAAAACCGGCAAGCAATCGCTTTATGCCGATCGGAGCCGGGAATGCGATGTTAAGCTCCATGTCCTTGCCCGTCCCTTTGACGGAGACAATGACGCCAATGCCCCACTTGCCATGCGAGACTCTCTCGCCAGTGGCAAACGTTCCCGGCGCGGCATCGCCCGCCGCGCCGCTGCTTTGAGCCGCCCGAGCGGCATCCAGGAGCGGCGTGCTCACCCGCACGCCGCCGCCTCTGCCGCCCATCGCGGCTGGACCCGTTCCCCCCATACCTGGGGAACGGCTTCCTGCGGCGCCGCTAGCTGGGCCGCGCCCTGCAATGCCGCGGCCAGCGCCGCCCTGTGCTGCTGCGCCGGTACCGCCCGTAACGCTGACGCCGCCGCTTCGCGCGCTGCCAGCGCCAGCACGCGAGTAGCCGCCGCTGCCGCTAGAAGCACCTTCTCTTACGCTCTCCGGTATTTCCTGCAGAAAGCGAGATGGCAAATTGCTATTCGTACGGCCAAACAACGTACGCATGCGAGCGCAGGTCAGATACAGCCGCTTCTCTGCGCGGGTAATGCCCACGTAAGCAAGGCGGCGCTCCTCCTCAAGCTCCTCATTGTCCGCAAGCGCACGGCTATGAGGAAATACGCTCTCCTCCATGCCGATGATAAAAACGACAGGGAACTCAAGCCCCTTCGCGCTGTGCATCGTCATCAAGGTGATGGCATCCTTGTTCTTCTCGGCGTCTTCTTCCTCTTTGTTCAAAGAATCAATGTCGGCAATCAACGCAAGGTCCGTCAGGAACGCCACAAGCGTCCTGTCTTCATTCCGCTTCTCAAAATCCATCGTAACGGACAGGAACTCATCGATATTTTCAAGGCGCGCCTTCGACTCCAGCGTATTCTCCTGATGCAGCTCCATGCGGTACTGCGACAGCTCCAGCACCTTCTCGGTAAGCTCAGTCACCGATAAATATTCAACCATCCTTGTAAGATTGTCGATTATCTCATAAAACTCGCGCAGCAGCGTTCGCGTTCTTCCGTTTACTTCGACCTCGCCAAGATTGTTCAACACGCGGAAAATCGATGTGCCTCTTCTCGCCGCTTCATCCGCAAGCTTTCCAACCGTCGTATCGCCGATTCCCCGCTTCGGCACGTTAATAATCCGCACCAAGCTTATATCGTCATCCGGATTGGAAACGAGCTTCAAATATCCGAGCAAATCCTTAATCTCTTTGCGATCGTAGAACTTTATACCGCCGACGATTTGATAAGGAATATCGGATTTGATCAAAATTTCCTCGATTACCCGCGACTGCGCATTCGTACGATACAATATGGCATGATCGGCAAATTTATAGCTTTTATTCACATTTTTACGAATTTCCCCGGTTACAAAATAACCTTCATCATGCTCCGTATCCGCTTGGTAGAGGGCAATGAGATCGCCGGCGCCTTGATCCGTCCACAGTTTCTTCGGCTTCCTGCCGGAGTTGAGCTTGATAACCGCATTCGCAGCATCCAAAATGTTGGCTGTCGAACGATAGTTTTGCTCCAGCATAATCGTCCGCGCCTCGGGATAATCGCCTTCGAAGTTCAATATGTTCGTAATGTCGGCACCGCGCCACCTATAGATCGACTGATCGCTGTCGCCGACTACGCATATGTTATGATGCTTATCCGCCAGCATGCGCGTCAGCATATATTGCGCCCTGTTCGTATCCTGATACTCATCCACGTGAATGTATCGGAACTTATTCTGATAAAACTCAAGCACCTCGGGTACATCCTTGAACAATTGAATCGTCATCATAATAAGATCGTCAAAGTCCAGTGAGTTATTGCTTCTCAGCTTCTTTTGGTATTTCGTAAACACCTGGGCCACGATACCCTCAAAATAATCGCCGACCTTCTGCTCATACTGCTCCGGCGAGATCAACTCATTCTTCGCTCCGCTGATCGCGGCTTGAACAGCTTTTGGCTCAAACTTCTTCGTATCGATGTTCATGTCCTTCATACAGCCGCGGATAACCGACAGCTGGTCTGAGGAATCCAATATCGAGAAGCTTGATGTAAAACCGATCCGATCAATATCTCTGCGGAGAACCCGTACACACATCGAGTGAAAGGTGGATACCCAAATATCCCGTCCCGATGGTCCAACGAGCGCGCTCACCCGATCCTGCATTTCTCGTGAAGCTTTATTCGTAAAGGTGATGGCCAGAATACTCCAAGGCGCAACACGCTTCTTTTCTATTAAATAAGCAATTCGATGTGTCAGTACGCGCGTCTTGCCGCTACCCGCTCCAGCCATAATGAGCAGCGGTCCGTCAGTTGTCTGAACGGCTTCCCGCTGCGGCGGATTCAGCTTCTGCACCGCTTGCTCGATACTTATATAATTCAACATGCTCCGACTCCTTTGTTCGCATATGTTCGCCTCTTCTCAGTGTAGACAACGGCCACTCCTGTGTCAATTTGAGATATTAGGAATGCAGCCTTCCTTTTGCCAGAAAATACGACTAAACATTCAAACCTTATCGGTTATCGCAAACAAGCATAAGCAGGAAGGGCGCCTTATGCCCTACCCCTGTTCCAACTGCTAATAAAGCTGCTCATAAAGCGCCTCCGTGCGTATTTCCGGCTCGAACTTCAGATCCTTGCGGACCAGCTCCTCAAAGGATTTATAATAGCGCTGAAGCGCCCCCATGTCCTTCAGCTTTTCGTAGGCGAGAAGCATATGACGGCAGACCTCATCGGAGTAGGGTTCTTTTTCCTGCAGCTCGTTCAGCCGAAGCACCGCTTGGAAGCCTCTTCCGATCTCGAGCTCATAGGCAGCAACAGCGATAACGATCTGCATATATAGTCGTCGGAGCTGCTCACGCCGCGCAAGGACCATACGCGATCCAGCTCCTCCAAGTAGTCGCCCCGGTACAAGGCAAGCAAGTCTTCATAATTTTTCATGTTTTGCTCTGTAAGAGTAGATTGAAACAAAAAAAAGCATCTGCGATTCCCGACCTGTGGTCATCATTGCTCATAACCATAAGGAGGATTCTACAGATGCGTCTTATTATCATTGCGTGAAAAGCTTAGAATTGCACGAAATCAGCAATTTTTCACCGCTGCTACTGTAGACAAGGCGGCAACTAGATCGCTGTATATAATGTTTCCGACGACTACCGTATGCGCAGCTTCAGCAGCAAGACGTGCTTTGTCCGCATTATCGATTCCTCCGCCATAAAATAGCTGTGCATGGGCTGTAGCTGCTCTCGCTCGCTTCACAAGCTGCATATCTCCGAATCGGCCGCTATACTCCAAATAAATAACCGGAAGACGCATCAGCCGATCGGCCATCCGCACATGTGCAATGAGCTCAACTTCCGTCAGCTCGGCTTTCGCTTCGGTTACCTTCGCCGCCGTTGCATCAGCATTCAATATAATATAGCCCTGCGCTGCCGTTTCATCCCAAGGCACAAAGGAGCCATATTCCATAAGCCCTTCGGTTTGCCGTCCCGTAATCCATTCAGCACGGCTCGTATTCAGCACAAGCGGTACAAAATAACCGTCGAAGCCGGGAACAGCACCTTCTAGGCTTGAAACTTCAAGCGCGCAGTCTACCGCATATCTGCGAATGCGAGCCATCAGATCAACCGTATTTTCAAAAGTAACGCCGCTGGAGCCACCGACGATGATCGCATCCGTACCTGAGTTGCATATTTGATCCAGCGCGTCATCGGATATCTCCCGCTCGGGATCAAGCTTAAACACATGCCTCCAGCCAGAAAACCAATCCTCATTCATGAATAACCAAACCTCGCTTTTTCCCAAAAATCGAATGTCGAATCATTGCTTTCCTTCTATGCTATGTCAGCGGGAATAGCGTGTCAAATGCTCTGCTGCATGAAATAAAACGCCCCATGTGGCAGGCGGGCACTGAGATGTAGTATAAGAGTGAAAAAGCAAGCAATTTGGGGATTTCAACAAGACGTGTAGACATGTAATTGATCGAGCATTAGATGCGTTTCTAGGGTTAAGCTTGCTATTGGGAAGTGCATCGGCAAGGGAGAATTAGAGGGACGTTTTCCAGTTACTTCTTTATTTAAGAAATTCGGCTAAGAAGACTGTCTATATGAATACAAAAACGAGCCTTAGAAACGATTTGAAAAGTGACCCATAAGAGGGCACTTTTTTTCAAAGTGTCCTGCTTATGGGTCACTGTTCATTCTAGAGGCTCGTTTAACTTTTATTATAAAAAACGCTTATTTGTTCACGAGCTGACCGCGCGTTACGCCCAGTTGATTAATTGCCTTCAGACTGCGCCATACCTGCGTTCCGCTTATGCGGCCATCGAGCGCATCACGGTAAAGCGACAACACTTCTAGCACCTTCTCCGGCGTTTCTTCCAGAAACTCAACGCGGAAGTAGGATACGCCATAGCCGACAAAGTTGCGGATATACTCTGCGCCTGATTGCTCAATCGCGTTGTATACCGTGTTGCGGCAGCCTTCGTCCACACGAACGGGGTGCGCCATTCCAATGCGGTCCTGCAAGGAAGCGCGCTTCTCTTCGCACGGACGACCGCAGTTCGTAAAGTCTGTCCCTTCGCTCATAAAGGTGCAGTATACGCAATGCTCTGTATGGAACATCGGCAAATGCTGATGGATAACCATCTCGAGCATCGACGTATCCGAATTCTCAAGCAAATCAATCATTTGCTGAATGTTCAGATCGTACGATGGCGTAATGAGATCAAGACCTACATCCGTAAACAAGTTTACGGCCTTATGGTTCGCGACATTCAGCGAGAAATCGCCGATCAGCTTAGGGAAAGGCTTATCTGGATTCGCTGCGCGTGCACGCAGGTAATAGTAAAGCGCTCCTGTGTTCCGCACGAGCACCGCATCCGGCTGCAGCTTCAATATATTCGCATGGTAGCCGTTCTCGCCCGGCATATGAATACGCGGCGTTGCCAGCGCAATCGGCTTGCCCGCTTCACGTGCAGCGGCAACAGCAGCTGGGAACTGCTTAATGAATTCGAAATCGGCATAGACGTAAGAGATATCGGTTGTCACCGCTGCCTGTACCTGCTCAAGGCTGCGGCATAATGCAATCAGCTTCGCATCCTTGCCGCTTTGCGGCGCCAGGATATCCTTCTTGGCTGCATCAGCCTGATAAACATCCTCGCGCGAAGCTACAGCATTCTTCACATAGACAGGCGGCTTCGGACGCTCGCCCGCAAGCAGCTCTACCGCCTCGCGGCGCAGCCGGTTCAGCTCGCGGATCGGTAAGATCAAATCGCCCTGCAGCTCTACATCAAGTTTCTCCAGCTGATACACCGTTCCGCCGAGTCGGCCCAATTGGTCCTCAAGCAGCACCGCATCCATCGGACGCTTCTGCGCTTGCTCCAGCTCAAGCTCCGTTACGACCTCGACTGTCGTCCCCTTCTGAACATCTGTCCACCAGGTGCGCATCGGCTGTCCGAGCGCGCCGGTCACTCTTACATGAAGCGGGAATACGCGATACGGCTTCTCCGTCTCAAAGGTTGCTCTCAATCGCTTATCGAGTGCAGGATCGCTTGTTTTCCAGACGCGGTCGCCGACATGCACCTTGCGCAGGTCAACATCGTTGCGGCCCGCTACCAGCTCGATCATCGTGCCTTCCTGTGCTTCGCCTTCGATCTTCACGCCTTGGCGGCGAATATCGTAGACGCGGCCGCCCTCTTCCTTCTTCGTCGGGTCGCCTGCGTCAAACACAATGCCATCTCCGCGCTTGAGCGGCGCGTCGATCCGCAGCGTAACTGCATCGCGCATAATGCGCTCTACACGGCCGAGGTAGACGCCTCGGCTTTTCGGGAACGTGCCCTCTACGAGCTGCTTGTTGTTCGTTCCCGACAGAAAACCATGCGTGAAGCCGCGCGAGAAGCTTTGCTGCAGCTCACGCACATCTTCCACCGACGGCTTCGACAAATCGCCGTCAAAATATTTATCGATCGCATGCCGATACTTGCTCACGACATTCGCGACATATTCCGGGCTTTTGAGACGCCCTTCAATTTTAAACGACGTCACGCCCGCTTGGATGAGCTCCGGCACGATATCGATCGCCGCCAAATCCTTCGGCGACAGCAAATACGCGATGTCTCCCATCGGCTGCACCTCGCCGTCAACCATCAGATCATACGGCAGCCGGCAAGCCTGCGCGCATTCGCCGCGATTGGCAGAGCGCCCTCCCCACATCTCGGAGGTGAGGCACTGACCCGAATACGACACGCATAGCGCGCCGTGCACGAAAACTTCCATCGGCAGCTTCGCCTGCTCGCCAATCGTACGAATTTGCTTCAGGTTGTTTTCACGGCCTAGCACGACCCGCTCAAGCCCAAACGGCTTCGTAAATTCTACCGCTTCCGGCGATGTTATCGTCATTTGTGTCGAGCCGTGAATCGGAAAGTCCGGCGAAAGCTCGCGAATCAGCTTCACGAGGCCCAAATCCTGTACGATTACCGCATCCACACCCGCATCAATACACATTTCAATAAGCTTCTGCGCGTCTCTCAGCTCGTCTTCAAATACGAGGATGTTAAACGTCAGGAAGCCCTTTACGCCGTACGTATGCAGAAAAGCCATAATTTCCGGCAGTTCCTCGCTCCTGAAGTTGTTCGCGCGAGCACGTGCATTAAACTTCTCTACGCCAAAAAAAATTGCATCGGCGCCATTTGCTACTGCCGCTCGCATGCAATCCCAATCACCAGCCGGAGCCAGCAGCTCTATATCCGATCTTACTATTGTATCTGTCATAATAACTTGCGATCCCTCACATTCTTCAAACCTGCTTTCACTATCTTAACAAACCGCGGACATCTATACCACTACACAATACTGGCATCGCGGCAAAAAGACTGACTCCCGAGCAGCGGAAGCCATGCATTTCAACCGAAATGGTTCCTATCTGCACAAAAAACCGGTTTCCCACACGGGGAACCGGTTTTCCCATTATCGATATAAATTAATTGAAACGTATCGATTGTGCTACATCGTTAACAATCTTAAGATTGCTTTCCGTTGCACGGATATCGAATGTGACGAAACTAAATACAATTGAACCCTTTGTAGTATCAAAGATATACATGACAAGAGAATAAGGAAGATCCTCTTCTGGCTTAGCGTAGTGAAGCTCTACTCTCTGTCCCGATTTTCCATTGATTGTTACCGCTGAAGAGCCCTTAGCTGTAACTCCCTCTGAGATACCATCATTCGACTTTGGAATCTCCAATAACGTCGACACAATTGAAGTTGCTTGTTTGTTCGACTCGAAAACTTGGAGATATCCCGCACTATAGGTAAAGAAGGCCGCATCCTTGTTCAAGTTGTTTTGCACACCATTCCAGTATGCAGGAATATCAATGGAGTACCCGTAGGTTGAGCTGCGCTTCGTCGTTTTCTCGCTGCGGTCAACTAGTGCATAATCTTCCTCGACGGTTCCAAAGTTTTTCTCTATGAAAGCTGTATCAATATCAACGGAATCAATAACCTGATTGTACGTTTGCTTGCTATTCGTACTATTGGAAGAAGGGTATGTGTAGTCGAATGAGTAACGATAGTCCCCCGAAATGTAGGAAACCTCGATATAGGTAAACCAAATGTTTTCGCCAAATGAAACCTCATAGCTCAACGTTAGAGCATTGCCATCCTTCAAGGTAATCGGTGCAATCGTAAAATTGCGAAGGCTTGAACTGACGTAGTCTTCGCGAATACGCGCTTCCCTTCGTGTAGCCCAGTTCTCAAGCGTATCTCCTGGTGCTGCTGATGAGAACGAGAATTGAAAAAGATCCGTATCATTTTCATACCATGGTGTCGTGCTTTCAGGGTCACTGTTCCAATCAGCCGGCAGTTTAACGGTCAAGCCATAATCAGCGTCCTTAAAGGTTACGAATCCATTCTTCACCTTCGTAATATCTTTCAACGTCGCGTCCGCTTGGTTAAAGGAAGGCACAAAACTATTTAAAAACGCGTCGTAGCTGTTCAGCACAGACTTGTCCGCGCCTTTTGCACCTACAATTACAGTGTAAAAGGTATCCTCTTTCTGAATGCCGCGATACTCATAATACATTTTTGTTTGTTTCGTATAGCTTATAACCTTCTCAAACGTAAGGCCATTCACCGTGATGGCACGTTTATCCACCGTAATCTCATCTTCATCATAATAGGACATGATAAGTTCTCTTTTTTCTTCACTTGTCAGCTCATCGTCTCCGACAGGTTCAGTAATCACGTTTACTTGCGCAGCAACTTTAGAATCATCCACAGTATCTGCCCATTTTACAACATCACCGTTGTCGCTTTGAAGAACTTGAACGAGACCAGTTGGATATTTCAAAGACCAACCATAGTAGCTGTCGCCAACTTTTGTTTTACCAAAATCCGAATCAATCGACGTACCGCCAGCTCCTGACGTTTGCGCGCGGTTTCCAACGATAACCGTTTCTTTCGTAGCGCTGTCAGTTGTAATTTTCGCGCCAAAGGCTTCTACAATAACGCGCAGTGGAACCATCGTTGAGCCTTTGACAGCTACGGGAGCGACGGCTACTGTTTTTGCTGCTCCATTCACTTTTACCGTTTTGCTTCCGAAGGTTAAGACGATCTTGCGGTCATTGTATGTAAGTGTAATGACATTGCCATTTTCCAATTTAAGTCCTGCTCCAAAAGCATTTGTAATGACCTTCAGCGGAACCATCGTTGTGCCACTTTTTACAAAAGGAGGTTCAACGGCAGTCGACTTTCCATTAATTTTGACAGTTGGACTTCCCGTCTTCAAACGAACTTCAACCTTATTGTCCGCATCTGCGGCGAATACTGCTATTGGCAGCATCGCAAGGATAAGCAATGCTGGCAGTAGCATAGCGAACATTCTTTTATACAACTTAAGTTTCATTTAAAATAGCTCCTTATTATCAAATAATTGCGATGTTTATTCTTTAACTTAACCTTCGACTAATGTGAGCTTCCGAGTGACAAGATCGCCATCGATCTGCAGCATTACCTCTACCTGTTGGCCAGGCAGATAGTTTTTCAGCAGCTCATTAAGCTCAACGATTGTGGATACTTGTTTGCCTGCAACTTTATAGAGCATATCGCCATTTTGTACGCCGATTTTTTTGGCTGCTGACGAAGTTACGGATTTGACCGTTAATGGATCAGAGGTCGGAATTCCGATGAAAGCTGACCAGCTTTCCTCAAGCCCAAGTCCAAGCGATGCACGTTTGACATGCCCGTATTTGAAAAAGTGATTCGTAACGTATTGTACGGTATCAGCAGGAATAGAAAATCCGAGATTATCGACCCCTACCTCTACAAATTTCAAAGAGTTGATGCCGATGACCTCACCCTTCATATTGACGAGCGGCCCGCCGCTGTTGCCAGGGTTAATGGCTGCATCCGTTTGAAGGAGTTTGTAGGCTGATGAAACACTGCGGTTCATACCGCTCAAAATACCGCTTGTCGCTGTATTGCGAAGCGAGAAAGATACCGGAGTACCGATCGCCACAACCGTTTCTCCAACCTGTACCTTAAGCGGGGATGGTGCCAGCTTCGCGATTGGAAGCTTTGTCGCTTTAATTTTCACAAGCGCCAAATCGCTCGACTCATCGTGATGGGTTCGTTCTGCATCATACTGCTTGCCATCTGCCGTTACGACAACCAAATTGGTCATATCCTCGACGACATGCGCATTCGTTACGATCCAACCGTCTGCCCGAATAATTACACCCGTTCCATGCGCAAGCGCGTATCTCGGATCTGCCGAGCCGATATCCTTCGGCTTGCCGATAATGGCGACGACGGAAGGTGATACCTTTTTGACGACTGATGGAATATCAACCGGTTTATAAACATAAGTGTTCGTCTTCGAATCAAAAGTGCCGGTCCCGCCTAGTGCGTTCGTCAATGAGCCTGCTTTGACATAAACCTCGCCATTAACCTTAATCGCGTTCATTGCATGCGTAGTTGAATTGCCTGTACCTGTACCCGCAGCCCATGCTGTACCTGCAGCAACAATCGCCCCTAAAACGATGAAACTACAAACACGTAACAAACTGCTTTTCATGGAGTCACTCTCCCTATCCTTCTCTATACAGGTGTTGGCAAAGCCCAATCATGGATCCTGTATTATATATTTAACAGCCATACCGTAATATAGCATATTTATCCATATCCAACAACGAAGAATAGAGAGATTGCTAGTTCCATAGTTAACTATTATAACGACTTTGATCTCGCATTATGCTGGTTTTGTTGATTTACTATGCGATTTTGGCAAATGTCGTTCCAAATATATGATCTCATTACAGAAGTGGTATACTATGTTGGACTACTAAATCAATCCATTTGATGGATTCGGGAGGTAAATGAACAAATGAAATTAGGAGTATTCAGCGTGCTTTTTGCACAAAAACCGTTCGAGGAAGCACTCGACTATATCGCCTCCAAAGGACTTGATGCCATTGAAATCGGAACGGGCGGATACCCGGGAGACGCACACTGCGACCTGGATGGATTGCTTGCAGACGAAGGTAAGCTGAAAGCGTTTAAGCATGCAGTAGAATCACGTGGATTGATGATCAGCGCGCTTAGCTGCCACGGCAATCCGCTTCACCCGCAGAAAGCCATATCGACTGATCATGACTCGGTTATTCGCAAAACGATCGAGCTTGCCAATCGTCTTGGGGTATCGGTCGTCAATACGTTCTCTGGCTGCCCAGGCGATCATGAGGATGCCAAATATCCGAACTGGCCGGTTGCTCCTTGGCCAAATGATTTCCAAGATATTTTGAAATGGCAATGGGAAGCAAAAGTTATTCCATATTGGTCTGAGATTGCTAAGCTTGCAACTGCAGGCGGCGTGAAAATCGGCCTTGAGCTTCATGGCGGCTTCTCCGTTCACAGCCCGGCTACTTTGCTTCGTCTTCGCGAAGCGGCTGGAAATGCTATCGGCGCCAACCTGGATCCAAGCCACATGTGGTGGCAAGGAATCGATCCGGTTCAAGCTGTTCAAATTCTTGGCCGTGCCGGAGCTATCCATCACTTCCACGCGAAGGATACAACAATCGATCCAATCAACGTCAATCATCATGGCGTAACCGATATGCAATCCTATAGCCTGATGCTTGACCGTGCTTGGCAGTTCCGTACGGTTGGCTATGGCCATGATCTCAAAACATGGGCAGACATCCTTAGCGCGCTTCGTCTTGTCGGCTACGACTACGTTGTCAGCATCGAGCACGAAGACGGCTTGATGTCCGTAGACGAAGGCTTCACGAAGGCTGTTCAAAATCTTCAACAAATTCTCATCCGCGAGCCGCTTGGCGAGATGTGGTGGGTATAACAGATAAACAAGAAAAAGGTCTGCCGGACTTGTCCGGCAGACCCTTTTCTATGCGACGACTTGTTACGCCATCCAAACTTTTGTGATCATAATAAAGTCGATCAATAAAAACAATGCTAGCGAAACTGTCGTAAAGCCGATCGCGAAAATGTTTTTCTTCGGACGAGCGTTCAATAGCCGAACGAGACCGATTGCGATCAAAATGGTAAAGGCAAGCATAAACCAATCAAAAGTACCAATTTTACTTGCTGCTTGAGCTGCTTCTTCTGCCAAAAACATGAAGGGACCTCCTTTTTTTCGCACGTAACCTATTTTACTATATGTTAGCTTTTTGTGGCTTCGGACGCAAGTCTGAATCGGGATTCGTAACAACTTTGTCACGATTTCCTGATAAACGTTTTCTTATAATATGGAATTGCGAAACACATACTATGGCTCATGGCTTGCTTACGCATAATCGGCTCGTCATTACTCGCCTTTTTTGGACCATCGCTAGATGTGATTCATTACAGCCCGCATCTATAAATTGTCCAACTCCTCCCACATCTATAACTGCAACTCTCAAGAAAACTTTTTATCTAAACGAACACAAAGAATTTTGAACAGATTCTTATTTACAAAGGTTTCTTATTTATTTTATTGTTAAATTCCAACTTCATTTTTCTTTATCTTTATACTAAAAAGCCTTCGTGCCGCGGTTTGCAGATATGCAAAAAAAGAGAAAGCAATCTGATTGCATTCAGACTGCTTTCTCTTCTATTATAGCCTATTCCGCAGCAGCAGCTACCTTCTGATTCTCTTTATGCAGCGCGATGGTCCGCGCGCGATCACGTTCAAGAATCGGCTTCAAGTATTTTCCTGTATACGATTGCTCCACCTTAACGACCTGCTCCGGCGTTCCAGTCGCAACGATCATACCGCCGCCGCTGCCGCCTTCCGGGCCAAGATCAATTAAATAATCCGCAGTCTTGATGACGTCCAGGTTATGCTCGATGACGAGCACCGACTCGCCTGAATCAACTAAACGATGCAATACCGTCAACAATCTATCGATGTCATGTACATGCAAGCCCGTTGTTGGTTCATCCAAAATGTATAGCGTCTTGCCCGTAGAGCGACGGTATAGCTCAGCCGCCAGCTTCACCCGCTGCGCCTCGCCGCCAGATAATGTCGTTGCAGGCTGGCCCAATTTCATATAGCCAAGACCTACATCAAGCAGCGTCTGCACCTTGCGGTGAATACGCGGAATGTTCTCGAAGAAGGCACAACCGTCTTCAATCGTCATTTCCAGCACTTCAGCAATGTTCTTTCCTTTGTACTTCACTTCCAGCGTCTCGCGATTATAGCGTTTGCCCTTACAAATCTCGCATGGAACATATACATCAGGAAGGAAATGCATCTCAATCTTGATGATTCCGTCGCCGCGGCATGCTTCGCAGCGGCCGCCCTTCACGTTAAAGCTGAATCGGCCTTTCTTATAGCCCCGCACCTTCGATTCGGTCGTACTCGCATACAAATCACGGATGTCATCAAAAACACCTGTGTAAGTCGCGGGATTCGATCTTGGCGTCCGGCCAATTGGAGATTGATCAATATCGATGACCTTCTCCAAATGCTCAATGCCCCGAAGCTCCTTATACTGGCCTGGGCGAGTCTTCGCTTTATTCAAATCACGCGCTAGCGTCTTGTAGAGAATTTCATTGACGAAGGTTGATTTGCCTGAGCCAGATACACCTGTAACAGCTGAGAATACGCCTAGCGGAATTTTCACATTTACATTTCTAAGGTTGTTTTCCTTCGCTCCGCGAACCTCAAGCCATTTATCGTTTGTCTTGCGGCGTTCAGCCGGCACCTCGATAAATTTGCGTCCGCTTAAATATTGTCCGGTCAGCGAATTCTCATTCGCCATTACTTCCTGCGGTGTACCTTCGGCGATAACCATGCCGCCATGTATGCCCGCGCCTGGCCCGATATCAATAATGTAATCGGCTGCGAGCATCGTATCCTCATCATGCTCGACAACGATCAGCGTATTGCCGAGATTGCGCATATGCTCAAGCGTCTCAATCAACCGATCGTTGTCCCGTTGATGCAAGCCGATGCTCGGTTCGTCCAGGATATAGAGCACTCCCATTAAGCTGGAGCCGATTTGGGTAGCCAGTCGAATCCGTTGCGCTTCCCCGCCTGACAGCGTCCCCGCTGCACGGCTGAGAGACAAGTACTCAAGCCCGACATTGACTAGGAAGCCTAGACGGCTATTAATTTCTTTCAAAATGAGGCTCGCAATTGCGATCTCCTTCTTCGACAGCTCAAGCGATTCGAAGTAACGCTGCGCATCGCCAATGGAGAATGATGTCACTTGCGACACATTTTGCGCGTTGATCGTTACCGCCAAGCTTTCCTTGCGCAGCCGCTGTCCTTTGCAGCCAGCGCATGGCTTGGCGCTCATATAGTTCTCAATATGCTCGCGCATCATATCCGATGCCGTATCGCGATAGCGGCGTTCTAGGTTATTAACGATGCCTTCAAACGGAACATAGGCTTCTTTCCGATGGCCGAAATCATTCTCGTATAAGAAACGAACGCGCTCTCCGCCTGTGCCGTAAAGCAGCTTCTTCATCTGTTCGGGCTCAAGCTCCGATACCGGCACATTCTGGGGAATGCCGTAATGTACGCAAACGGCGCTCAGAAACTGCGGATAATAGTTGGACGTACTGCCCGCCCATGCTAAGAAAGCCGCATCCTCTATCGATTTAGTCGTATCGGGTACTAGCAGATCCGGATCGACGATCATTTTGACGCCTAAACCGTCACATTCCGGACAAGCGCCATAAGGGCTATTGAAGGAAAACATCCGAGGCTCCAGCTCATCAATGCTGAATCCGCATTCCGGACAAGCTAGGTTGGAGCTGAAGAGCAGCTCCTCTTGATCGATAATATCAACGAGCACGCGTCCTTCGGACAGCTTAAGCGCCGTTTCCAGAGAGTCCGCCAGCCTAGTCTGAATATCCGACTTGACCACAATACGGTCGACAACGACTTCAATGCTGTGCTTTTTGTTTTTCTCCAGCTCAATCTTCTCGCTAAGCTCGCGCAGCTCGCCGTTTACACGGACCCGCACGAACCCTTGCTTCTGAATATCCGCCAGCAGCTTCGTATGCTCGCCCTTGCGGCCCGAAATAAGCGGAGCCAAAATTTGAAGCTTCGTCTTCTCAGGATATTCCATAATCCGGTCAACCATCTGCTCAACCGTTTGCGATGTAATTTCGATGCCGTGCTCCGGGCAATGCGGCTTGCCGATACGAGCAAACAATAACCGCAAATAATCATATATTTCAGTAACTGTGCCCACTGTCGAACGCGGGTTGCGGCTGGTCGTCTTCTGATCGATGGAAATAGCCGGTGATAATCCGTCTATGGAATCGACATCCGGCTTTTCCATTTGTCCAAGAAATTGACGCGCATAGGCAGATAAGGATTCCACGTAACGGCGCTGTCCTTCCGCATAAATCGTATCGAATGCGAGCGAGGATTTACCAGATCCGCTCAGCCCTGTCAGTACGACAAATTTGTCACGCGGTATGGTGACGTCAATGTTTTTAAGATTGTGGGCGCGAGCGCCCTTAACAACAATTTTATCGCTAGCCAATCGTTTCTCCTCCTACTTAACCCATCTCTGCGCGCAGCTCAAGCAGCGCATCCCGCAGCTCTGCTGCACGTTCGAACTGCAAATTTTTCGCTGCGTCCTTCATATCCGCTTCCAGCCTTTGAACAAGCGCCAGACGATCCTTCTTGTTCATCTTGCCTACGCCGGCTGCAGTCAAATAATCAGCCTTCTGCTCAGCTACCTTAGTCGCTTCAATTACGTCATGCACTTTTTTGCGAATCGTTTGCGGCGTTACGCCATGCTTCTCATTATAGGCAAGCTGAATCGTACGCCGCCGTTCGGTTTCTTTTATCGCTCGATCCATCGAATCGGTTATTTTGTCGCCGTACATAATGACTCGGCCTTCGCTGTTGCGGGCCGCTCGCCCAATCGTTTGGATAAGCGCGCGATCCGAGCGAAGGAAGCCTTCCTTATCCGCATCAAGAATCGTAACTAAGGACACCTCCGGCAAATCCAATCCTTCCCGGAGTAGATTGATGCCGATGAGAACATGGAATACGCCAAGTCTGAGGTCGCGCAAAATCGCTAAACGCTCCAGCGTCTTTATATCGGAATGGAGATAGCGAACCTTGATGCCTATCTCCTTCATATAATCGGTAAGATCCTCTGACATCTTCTTCGTCAGCGTTGTGACCAGAACCCGCTCATCCTTCGCAATGCGATCGCGAATCTCGTTCAACAGATCATCGATTTGTCCTTTCGTCGGACGAACGTCAATGATCGGATCGATTAGACCGGTCGGCCTGATGATCTGCTCGATCATTTTGTCGGTATGCTCAATCTCATAAGGTCCTGGCGTAGCCGATACATACACAAGCTGCTTCGCCTTCGCCTCAAACTCCTCAAAACGGAGCGGACGGTTATCCATCGCCGAAGGAAGCCTAAATCCGTGATTGACCAGCATCTCCTTACGCGCGCGGTCACCATTGTACATCGCCCTAATTTGCGGGAGCGATACATGTGACTCATCGATGACGATAACCATGTCGTCAGGAAAATAATCGAGCAGCGTATACGGCGTGGCGCCGCGCTCCCTGAACGTAAGCGGACCTGAGTAGTTCTCAATGCCGGAGCAGAAACCCATCTCCGCCATCATTTCCAAATCGTAGCGCGTCCGCTGCTCCAGCCTCTGCGCTTCAAGCAGCTTGCCTGCCTCGCGCAGCTCGGCAAGCCGTTCCTCCAGCTCGCGCTCTATGTTAACAAGCGCTAATTTCATCGTCTCCTCCTGCGTAACGAAATGAGAAGCCGGGAAAATAGCTATATGTTCGCGTTCGCCGACAATCTCTCCGGTCAACACATCAATTTCCGAGATTCGCTCGATCTCGTCGCCGAAGAGCTCCACGCGAATAGCCCGTTCATTGTTGGCTACGGGGAAAATCTCAACAATATCGCCGCGAACGCGGAACGTTCCCCGCGTAAAGCTTATATCGTTGCGTTTGTACTGAATATCGACAAGCTTATGCAAAATCGTATCGCGCGATTTCTCCATGCCCACTCGCAGCGAGAATACCAGCCCTCCATATTCCATCGGCGATCCAAGGCCGTATATGCAGGAAACGCTCGCTACGATAATAACGTCACGGCGTTCTAACAGCGAGCTTGTCGCCGAATGCCGCAGCTTATCGATCTCATCGTTGATGCTTGAGTCCTTCTCGATAAAGGTATCGGATGAAGGAATGTAGGCTTCCGGTTGATAGTAATCATAATAGCTCACAAAATACTCCACTGCATTATCCGGGAAAAAAGCTTTGAATTCACTGCATAGCTGAGCCGCCAGCGTCTTGTTATGAGCAATGACGAGCGTCGGCCGATTCAGCTTCTCCACCATATTCGCTATCGTGTACGTTTTGCCTGTACCGGTTGCGCCGAGCAGCGTCTGATGCCTCTTGCCCGCCTTAATACCTTCTAAAAGCTGCTCGATCGCTTTCGGTTGATCGCCCTGCGGCGTATAATCCGACTGTATTTTAAACAGCTTCGTTTCCTTTGCAAGTTCACTCACGCTTACCATCCACCTCCGTCATTCCGAATACTCTTATCATTATAGTCAATTATAGGAAATTTCATTTCATTAGCGTTTATCAAAATAAGAATGTTTGTTCCCGTATATTATACCGTTATCTTTCCTGCGGCGCAATCATCCCAAAGCAAAAAAAATACCCGCAGCTTAGTCTATTAAATTACTCCTGTCGACAACATATAAGATTCTTTATGCACATTTGAAAAAATTTATCTGAATTGAGTACTAGGATGTACAGAAAATGTATGGAAAATCATGATACAATGCTAAGGGATACTAATAAACTCACAATTTAGCGAAAAAATAGAAAACCACTCGAAGAATGAAGCTTCAAGCCCCCTCGCTAGGTCGGCACTTTTCTCGTAAAGCTGCCATGCATACATAGATGATCTTTTCCTTAACAGCATGCCGATCATGACATTTTATCCATATTACTGCGAAAGGAATGATTCAACGTCGCTAATCCGATACATGAAAGACATTACTGTACCCACCCGATAGACCAAACCAAGATGGAGGATTCCAAGAAATGAAAAAAAGAACAATCGCATTAATCATTGCATTTCTGCTGATTTTTCAGCATGTGAATTTCGCTGGTGTTTTGAGAACGGTAGAAGCTGCAGGAATTACTGGTAATATTATTACAAAAATGACGTTGACAGACAAGGATACGCCTAGTACCGTCATCGCCTCCGTATATGATTCCGTTTATTACGTGAATCCTGATATCCGCGTCGAATTGGACCAATTTCTGACTTTGAATTACGAGTGGGAGCTTCCTGCAAACCACACCTATGTGAACGGAGATACGTACACCTTCCAGCTTCCCCCTCAATTTGTACTGCACGGCGGGGATATTCCTGTAAGAGCTTTGGACGGTACGCCTTCCGTCGGAACTTATCAGGTTACGAATGGAACGGTAAAGCTAACCTTTAATGAAGAAATCGAGGGATCACCGGTAAGCGGAACGCTTAGCTTCTGGAACTACTTCACAGAGCAAAGCATTAACAATAAAACAGAAGTCCCTATTCAATTCAATATCGGGAACAGCATCACAATACCTATTGCGCCTAAGCCAGGAACCGCCCCAATCAACAAATCGGGTACTGCGGACAAGTCTTTCAATGCAGAAAATATCAAATGGACCATTGATGTAAATAAAGATTTGAAAAAAGTGAATGATGCCGTAGTCACAGACCTCATACCTGCGGGTTTAACTTATACACCTGGTACGTTGAAGGTATACAAAATGGATACGGATACGAACGGCGTTTTGTCCAATCCCGTTGCTGTTGCGCCTTTGATAACGACTCCAGCTGCTCCAGACTATGAAATGAAGGTCGAATTAGGACATATCGCTTCCTCTTATCGCATTGAGTATGAAACGGAAATTACAGATATTTCAAAAGCAAATTTTACGAATACCGCAATTTTAAAAGGCAGCAATATCAGCAATGTCTCCGATTCTGATACCATAACGAATACGCGCGGCAAGCTGATCGAAAAATCAGCAGCCTACAACGAATCCGCTCAGCTCATTGATTGGGAAATTAAATACAATTTCGGCGAGGATACGATCGCCAATGCTACCTTGACCGATATGTTCACCAAACCACATGAGCTTGTGCCAGGCTCTATTAAAGTGTTCCCTATAGCAGATCCTGTTTCAGGCACAGCGGGAGCTGAAATTGCAGCCACTAACTATTCATTAGACTACAATGTTAGCGGCCATCCTAACTATACGACCAGCAAGAGCGGCTTTAAACTGACTTTTACGAATCCTAATCCCATTACAGGCGCTTACAAAATCAAGTACCAAACTCGTCCGGCTTCGAACCTTTATGAAGATACGACGATTAATAACTCGGTGTTTTCTGACAATAAACAGAGTTCAGCCAACAAGCCAATCAAGCAGCACTTTATGCGTAAAACAAATTCCAATGCTAATTACGCAGCCAGAACGATCGACTGGAAAGTAGAGATTAACGCTGACAAATACAATCTGCATGATCTAAAATTCGAAGATACTTTTGCTAACTTATTAGGCTTAAAGCTTATTCCTGGCAGTTTGGTCGTGAAGCAAAACGGCGTTACAGTCAGCAGCTCTGTTTATACGCTGACCTACAATCCGGTTGGGGATACAGCAACTACCAAGGGCTTCAGCCTTGAATTCCCAGATGGAAATGCTTCTTATACGATCACGTATAAGACTCTTTACGACTATATAGACACGTCTTATTTTGCCAATGCAAGCTTTTCTTTCACGAACAACGGCAAAGTGTTCTGGGCAGAGACTCCTGGCGGAACCATTTTACAGAAGACCGCCTCTTCAACCTTTACTCCCAACAAGTTTACACAGGATAATGGCTTCAAAACAGGGAGCTACGACGCAGCCAACAAGGAACTCACATGGAATATCGGTGTAAACTACAATAGCAAAACGATAGCTGACGCTAAAATAGTAGACCAACTGCAGTCCGTCCAAAACTATGTAGCTGGCTCTGTTGAAGTTCGAAGGCTCGTCATCAACAGTGATGGAACGACTGCCCCAGGCGCTATCGTGCCTGCAGGAGAATACAGCGTAACGAATCCAGACGCATCCAATTCGAAAACGCTGACCGTCGCTTTTAACCATACGATTACCGAGCCTTACCACATTACGTTCAAAACGAGTCTAGCGAACGAGTTCATTGACGATGCAAAAATGAATAATGATGCTCGCTTCAGCGGTACAGGGTTTAATGAAAAGATACTGCACGCTGAAGTTACTATCCCTAAAGCGGGCGAATATGTTGCCAAAACTGGCGTTCAAAGCGACGATTCGATTAATTGGACGATTTATATCAACCGCGGCCAATCAACCGTTTCCGGAGCCAAAATTAATGATACGCCAGGCAAAAAGCAAACGCTGGTCAAAGAGTCCTTTAAGCTTTATAACACTTCCGTAAGTTCAAACGGCACAGTTAGCAAGCTGGGACCAGTAAATACGACTGAATATGAGCTCGAGTTTAAGGTAAATACGAATCCAGCCATTATTAGCGATGAAACCTTTGAGCTGCGCTTTTTAAATACGATTACGAAGCCTTACATTCTTGAATATCAATCGATTATTGATGCCAAAGATGGCGAGAAGGTAACGAATACGGTTGATTTTACAGGAAATGGTGTAGGAACAAAGACGATCGACAATCCGACTGAGGTCAAGATCGCTTTGTCAGGCGGTGAAGGCAGCGGCAGCATCTATTTAGGATCTTTGAAGGTAGAAAAAGTTGATGCTGATGACTTGAGCCTTAAATTATTAGGTGCAGCCTTTGAGCTGACTCGCAATTCCAATGGCAAAAAAATGACCGGAATCCCGAACGGGACTGGCGGAATCGATTATAACGGCCTTCGGTATGGCAAATATACGCTAAAAGAGACGAGCGCGCCTGCTGGATATAATATTGAAGGTAACGGTATCTACGAGATAACGATTAATTCATCCACTCCGTTTCCCATGCCAATTAAAAATAAAAAGAAAACAGGAAACCTGGAAGTTACCAAAGTAGACAAAGACAATAACGCTATCGTTCTTGAAGGCGCTGTGTTCGAGCTATTCAATAGTGCGAATGTAAGCTTTGGACAAAAAACGACAGCAGCTAACGGAAAAATTACGTTTTCAGATCTTCCATATGGCAATTATGCGCTGAAGGAAATCTCAGCCCCTGCTGGCTACAGCATAGAGGGCAGCGGTCAAGTAAACGTAACGATCAATGCTGCCGCTGTTCCGCAAAAGGTTGAAAATAAAAAGCTCCCTGTCATTTTACTTGGCAGCTTGGAAGTGACAAAGGTAGACAGTGCCAATACGGCTGCCGTTCTCGCTGGAGCCAAGTTCGAGCTATTCAATAGCGCGAACGTTAGCCTTGGACAACAAACAACAGCCGCTAACGGCAAAATAGCTTTCACCGATCTTCCGTATGGCAATTATGTGTTGAAGGAAATTACAGCGCCTGCTGGCTACAGCATTAACGGCAGCGGCGAGGTTGCGATTACGATTCAATCAACAATCGCAAATCAGATTACCGTAAAAAATAGTAAATCGATAGTGCCTGTTGTGACGCCAAGCCCTACATCCACTCCAGAGCCTACTATTGAACCGACAGTGACTCCTGTAGTGACGCCTGCAGTGACGCCTGCAGTGACGCCTGCAGTACCGTCTCCTACACCAACTGCTGCTGTTGCACCGTCACCTGCTGCATCGCCTGTTGTATCGGCTGCGCCGGCACCGACTGCTTCGACTGAAAAGGAAGCAACAGAGGTCGACAAGCCAATTGAAGGCGAAGTAGAAATTCCTGAGGACGGCACTCCGGTTGGCGGGGTTAAACCGGAACATGGAACGGTTACGATCACTGCCGACGGCAAATGGGTCTACACGCCCGATCCAGGCTACGTCGGCAAAGATAAGTTCTCAATCATCGTCATCGATAAAGATGGCAACGAGGAAGAAATTCTCTTTGAAATCGATGTTGAGGAGCCGCCAAAAGGTGGAGTTATCACATCGCCTGACGTAACGGTATTGCCTAAGACAGGTGAAAACAGCTATCTGCTGATGCAGCTTCTCGGCTTTTCCATGATTGCTGCAGGTCTCGCAACACTCGTTGTCAAAAGAAGAAGAACAAGACGCTAAAGACTATAAAAAAAAGGTGGATCAGAATAAATTCCTGATCCACCTTTTTGCCTTTCCAATACCGCTATTCAGCTCTCTACTCGCTCCAGCTGAACATCGCGTCGATTCGACGTGCGTGAGCTCCGAAGCAGCCCCAGCAGCGAAGCCGGCCCGGAAGCCGCATAATAATTAGCCTGCTCATCAGGCGCGAGAATAACGCCCAGCTGATGATGCTCGCCTTCAAATCGCGCTCGCTGCACAAATTTTAATTCTCCATCTAAATTCAATACTTCCAGCTTGCAAAATGCAGAGTTTTGGACAAGCGCCTCATAAAGGTCTTCCTTCGTTCTAACCCGCACGCCATTAACTTTGTGCAGCACCTCGCCTGTAAGGAGTCCCATAGCCGCTGCCGGCGTTCCAGGCACAATGCCCAGAATGCGCAAGCCGCGCGAGTCATGGACGTACAGAGGTGATTGTGCAGCTTCTACAGTCCTGCTGCGCCATATGATGGCTTCATGAAACAATAAGGAGACCAGTGCCGCCAGCGGCAGCAGCATAGGCTGCCACCAGGCTAGAATAGCTGCACCCGCCAAGCAGATGCTGTACAAGAGCAGCCCTTTGGCTGCGTGCTTTGCTTTGTCTTTGGGCAATAATGATCGCGTCATTTCGGTAAAGCCGATAATCATGGGCAATGCGACAAATGTCCAGCCCTGCGACCAATCCGTCCCAAATAGCGGCGTCCATGGCAATGCAGACGTTGATGCGCCGGCTCCGGCGCTCGGTACGAGCATCAGAAGCGGTACTGGCCAAAAGCCCTGCAGCATATAGCCGCCGACCAGCTTGCCTCTCTTCCCTTCCAGAAATAACGGCGTAGACAACCGATCACCTTGCCAGCGTACGAGTACGGCTTCAGCCAGATGTAATAGTGCGACCAACACGAGCAGCCCTGCGGCATCGATGCTTGCCAGCGACGCTGCCGCGGATCCAATAAAGTCTGACCTCTCCGAGAGCGATGTCCAACCGAGCGCCCATTGAAGAAGCGTAATAACGCCAGCGCTATAAGCGAAGCATAAGTACCGAATTTTTGCGAGCATAAGAATGACAGCAACCGCCCATAGCCATATGACTGATTCGCCCGTTAACGACACGCCGACAAACGCCCCTGCGACCGACACTGCTATGCCAATCAACAATCCCGCCAGCAGAGCTTTAAAAACAAGACTTATCCAATTATGCAGCTTGACCGCAAACAATTGCCGCTCCATCCGTATTTGCCTCGTATACTGTAAAACAATAAATAAAACCGCAATATAATAAAATGGCTGTGCAACCAATTGGACAGCCGCTTTTCCGAGAATTGCCAGCAACTCCATCGCCGTTTCCAAAGCCAACACTCCTTTGCTCGTTCCACATGTCCTAATATGCGTAAAAAAATAAAAGGCCGACTCCGTTAAACAGAGTCAACCTCTTATTCATTCGACATGCTCGCATTATTTCCTGCCTACCGCCTTAATTGCTTCATGAAGCTGCGTATCGTTTTTCTCATCTTGAATCCATTTAACGACCGCTTTCTCAAGAGCTTCCCCGGTCTGCTTGTCGACCTGTCCCGTAGCCGGCAAGCTATGCTCCGTTTGGAATTTCTTAACGGCTATTGTTGTCTCCGTTCCGAAATAGCCATCCTCGCGTTTTGGCTCATAACCAAGCCCATGCAGCATAATTTGTACGCTTCGCACCTGCTCGCCAAGCATATCCTGCTTCAGCGTCTCAGGCAGCGTTAATCTGGCTACCGTGTAGAGATCTGGCGGCAGTACGGCGATATCCGGCTTAATGCCGTTTTCGTGAATCCAATTGCCCTTCGGCGTCAGCCATTTGGCAATCGTCATTTTCACCAAGCTGCCGTCACCTAATGCCTTGTTGTAGCTCACTTGAACGGTACCCTTGCCGAAGGAGGTTTCGCCAACGAGCTTCGCTCCCGCGCTCTCCTGCAAAGCGCCCGCCAATATTTCTGACGCGCTTGCGCTGCCGTTGTTCATGAGCACCGCAATCGGGTAGCTTTTGCTTTGACCTTTTGACAGCGTCTTCTTCCGGTTTCCGTTCCGGTCTTCTACCTGTACAACCGTCTCGCCTTTGACCAAAAAGGTTTGCGCAATCTCAACGACAACTGGCAGCACGCCGCCCGGGTTGTTGCGCACATCCAGCACAAGCCCCTTCATCCCTTGCTCCTCAAGCTTAGCGAGCTCTTCCTTAAAGCGCTCAGCCGTATGCAAAGAGAATTGTCTGATTTCTATGACGCCTGTCCCGTCAGGACGCAGGCTGCCGTATACCGTTTCCACATCAATATCATCGCGGATGAGCACAAGCTGAATCGGCTCAGAGAAGCCGGCACGCTGCACCTGAATTTTGGCTTTCGTCCCTTTGGGACCGCGGATTTTAGCTACCGCATCCTGCAAATTCAGCCCGTCCAGCTTCGCTCCGTTTACGGATAGCAGCACGTCTTTAGCGAGCAGGCCCGAGCGCTCAGCCGGCGAGCCCTTAATCGGAGATACGACGACGATACGTCCATTCTCAAGCGTTACCTCTGCGCCTATGCCCGTGAACGAGCCTTCAATCGATTCCGAAAAATGCTGCGCTACGTCCTTCTCCATATAGACGGAGTAAGGATCATCCAGCGAAGACATCATTCCGCTTACCGCGCCATCGAGCAGCTCGAGGCGATCGACCTTTTGATAATATTTTGTTTCAATTAATTCCAGTACCGCATTGATCTTCGTCAGCTCATCCTCTTTCAGCCTAAAACGCTCACCCTCATCGGCTGCCGAGGATGTGAGTGCAGGCTTTGACGGCTCGTCCGGCTTAATCATTTGGTCCGCGATCGTCAGCGTAACGAGTACGGATGCAATCATCGTCAGCATAACGAACGCGAACACTGTGCGTCCTTTGAAATGCACCTGTCTACACCACCTTCTCATCTTACACGGTCTTAAATTCAAGACCATTCTAGTATATGACATTTCACTTACAATTATTTGTATTTTAGGGTAAAGATGATCTTCTGCCAATTTGCAGGATATTATAGTTCAAACAAGGCAGCCACATGGGCTGCCTTTGGATGTCCTGGTATGAGTGAAGGATTGCTTATCTTATTTTAAATAGCTGCTTGGGTTAACTGGCGTTTCGTTTTTACGCACTTCAAAATGCAAATGCGGTCCTGTCGAGTTTCCTGTGCTGCCGACCTCGGCGATTTTTTCGCCTTTCTTGACCTTATCGCCTTTGTCGACCTTGATTCCACCATTCCGAATATGTCCGTATAGCGTCCATAAGCCATTGCCGTGATCAATAATGACGCAGTTGCCATAGCTGCTCCACGATTGTGCAACGAGAACGACACCGTCCTCAGCCGCATAAATATCAGTGCCTTGCGGCGCGGCAAAATCAATTCCCGTATGGGTATGTCTCTTCCCAGAAATCGGATGGACACGCGTGCCGAAGTTGGAGCTTATCCGGTAGCTGTCCCTGATCGGCATGCCGAGCTTGCCCCCCGAATACGGGTTCGCAATTCTATTCTTCTCCGCATTCAGCTTGGATACCTTGGCAGCAAGCGCCATCAGCAGATCCTCCTGCTCCTTGCTGATTCCCTCAAGCTCCTCGAGCTCGCTGTCGATTTCCTGAAGTTTGTTGTCAAGCTGTTTAATATTGCTCTTATAGCTTGCAATCATGACTTCCTTTTCTTGTTCCTTCTTCACAAGATGAGCTTCGTATAGCTTCAGCTTCTCATAAATCGCTTTCACTTCGGCAAACTGCTTCTCTACCTGTACTTTTTTGAGAGCGACAAGCTCCTTCTCTTCCCTCTGTTCTGCCAAAATATCGCGATCCTGCGACAGAATCGATTGGAGCGCATCAAAGCGGTCGATAAAATCAGTAAAGCTCGTCGCGCTGAGCAGTACGTCCATATAGGAAACAAATCCGTTCGTATACATAAGACGCATGCGGGACTGCAGAAGCTCATCGCGCGTTATCACACGCTCCTCTGCCTGATCCAGCTCAAGGCCCGTCTGGAGCAGCTCCTCTTCCTTCGCATCGCTCTGCGCTTGCATTTTCGTTTTGTTGATGACGACATTATCGATTTCAGCCATTAAGTTAGCGATTGACGCTTCCGCTTCCGTTTTCTTGCCCTCGATATCAACCTTCTCGCTCTTGGCATTAGATGCCTGTCGTTGTGCGCTAGCCGCCTCTTGCTCCGCTTGGGCTGCACGTCTCTCCGCTGCTCTCATTTCCGCTTTCGCTGCTGAAATCTGTTTCTTGATATCGCTAAGTGAAGCAGCTTCTCCTCCTGTTGGCTGCAACACAAATACAGTGAGCATCATCGTAACTGTGAATAGTAACCATTTTCTCTTCTTCACGTTCAATTCCACCTACACTTTCAAATACTTTCGTATCGAAATCGTGCTGCCCCAAATGCCGAGCAATGTGCCGAGCCCTATGAGCAGCGTGGCGGTCAGCAGGCCAGACTCCTCTATCGTGACGAGCTTTATCATCATGAGTGACAGTTCCATTTCCGTAAACTTTACGAGCTGTGAATAGCCAACCAAGACGGCTACCGTAGTAATGACCGAGCTGATGATGCCAATTAAGGCGCCTTCGATAAAAAACGGCCAGCGAATGAAGGAATTAGTTGCGCCGACCAGCTTCATAATGCCGATTTCCCGACGTCTTGCAATAATCGTCATTTTGATCGTATTGGAAATGAGGAACATAGCTGTTACTGACAAACCGACAACAACGACGATGCCTATGTAACGGACCGCATTTGTAATTTTGAACAGCGTTTCTACCGTGCCTTGTCCGTATTTGACTTTGGCAATCGGGATAAGCTCGTCTGCTTTATTGATCGCATCGATTTGCTTGGCTGCCGCCTCGATCGACTGCGGATCGTAAACCTCTACCGTAAAGGAATCCGGCAGTGGATTTTTTTCCTTCTCATAACCGTCAAGCAAATCCTTGTTTTCGTCGCCTAGGTTTTTGCGAAGCAGCTCAAGACCTTCTGCTTTGGACACAAACGTTACTTTGCTTACCTCGGTAAGATTGCCGATTTTATTTTGCAGCTCCGTAATCTTCGCTTTATCGACATTAAGCTGCAGGAATACGCGAATTTGCACCTGACTCTCGATCTGCGAAGCCATACTGTTCACGTTCAAGGCAAGCAATAAAAATATGCCAAGGATGAACAAGGAAATAAAAATGGAGCTCATTGAAGCAAATGACATCCAGCCATTTCGAATGATGTTTTTGGCGCCTTCCCGGAGATGACGGAGTATGGTTCTAAGCTTCATAACCGTACTCCCCTCTAGCCTCGTCGCGTACGATATTGCCGTCTTCGATAGCAATGACGCGCTTGCGCATGGAGTTGACGATATCTTTGTTATGAGTAGCCATTACGATTGTTGCGCCGCGGAAATTAATTTCTTCAAGGAGATTCATAATGCCCTGTGACGTTTCCGGGTCGAGATTGCCCGTAGGCTCGTCCGCTACGATAACCGAAGGGTTATTCACGATCGCCCGTGCGATCGATACCCGCTGCTGCTCGCCACCCGATAGCTGGGCCGGCAGGCTTGCGTGCTTATGCTTCAGACCGACGAGATCGAGCACCTCCATCGTTCGCTTCTTGATCACGCGAGTCGGTGCTTCAATAACTTCCATGGCGAATGCGACATTTTCATATACCGTTAATTTGGGTAATAGTCTAAAGTCCTGAAAAATAACGCCTATATTACGTCTTACAAATGGAATTTTGCGCGGCTTCAGCTTGCCTATGTTAAATCCGTTAACTGAGATCTGTCCTTTGGTCGGTACTTCCTCGCGATAAATTAATTTCATGAATGTCGATTTACCTGCACCCGATGGTCCTACTAGATAAACAAATTCATTGCGATCTATACGAACAGAGACGCCTCTTAACGCATGCGTTCCGTCGATGTACGTTTTCCATATGTCTTGCATCTCAATCACATTATCACATCCTGTTAATAGTCAGTAGTACTATTTCGACAGTTTGTGCTGAATTCCTTCATAAGGGGATGGCTTTCCTCATTTTTCACAAATCTCATAAAAACCCAATTGTCGAATCGAGCTCATCCCGCGCAATAGACAAAATTACAGCATATGCAGCATATACATGTAAGACTGCCCTTGTTTAAACACGCAGGAAGGAGTGATTCGTATCGTAAAACGTATACATGTTGGTATCATCGTTATTGCTTCATTGCTTCTCGTTGCAGCAGTAGGCTGGGGCTTTGTCATGAATTACGCGCTGCAAAAGACCGTTCCAGGCGAGGTGGATGCTGGCGGCATCCCGATAGGTGGAATGCCAGTGGACGATGCTCTGAAGCTGCTTGAGAACTATGAGAAGTCTCTGCTTCAGCGGACGATTGCAATTCATGCCACGGCTGCAAATGGCGACAGCAAGCAATGGACCGTTGCCGAGCTTGGCTACAAGGCTGAATTCACGGGCGCTCGCGATGCTTTATTAAAGCTGGGCGACGGTGATATATGGGATCGTGCCGTTTATCGGTATCATTTCGCCAAAAAATACGAGCTGATGCAAGGCTGGAACCGCGATGTATTTGACGCCGCCGTTCGCAAGCAGTGGAGCTGGATAGAGAAAAGCGAAACCAAAAATGCAACCCGCACCATTACAAATGAAGACGAGGTTGTATATGAGCCCCATATCGACGCCTATCGTTTGGAAATTGGAAAACTACTCGATGAGGTTGATGACTTTATCGTGCTGAAAAAAGAGCAGATTGGCGCAGCTGTCGAACCTGCTTTCGAAGCAGAGCTTCCGATTGCGGCCATTCATCCCGAGCTAACGCTGGAGAAGCTGAAGGACGAGGGGATCGAACGTAAAATTGCAGCGTTTTCCACCGATTTCAAAACGAGTGCCGAGGGACGCGCCTATAATGTAACGGTAACCGCCGAGGCTTTGAATGACTGGGAGCTTGCGCCGGGCGAAGTATTCGACTACGGCAAGCTTATCGCAAGGGCCGAAGAGCTGTACGACTATCGCGAAGCACCGGTTATTTTGAACGGAAAGCTCGTGCCAGGCATCGGAGGCGGGATTTGCCAAGTATCGAGCACCCTTTATAACGCTATATTGCGAGCAGGATTAGAAATCGTGGAACGGCGCAATCATTCTCTGCCCGTCGCTTATTTGCCTATAGGCCAGGATGCTACTTATGCGGGAGGCGCTATTAACTTCCGTTTTAAAAATACGACAGGCAAGCATCTCATCATTCGCACCGTCGTCGAGGATCGCAAGCTCACTGTCAAGCTATTCGGTACGATGAAGGCGAATGAACGCTACGACATCGAGTCCGTAACGCTCAAGACGATTGCTCCATCTGTGCAGGAGAAAAGCAACGCCCGTTTATCTCCCGGCCAGAAGGTTACGGTGGAGAAAGGGAAGGAAGGCTTCGTGGTAGATACGTTCCGTACGCTTGTGCGTGACGGAAAAGAAGTGAAGCGTGACCGAATATCGCGCGATACGTACAAGGCGCAGCCTACAGTAATCGAGGTTGGTCCGATGAAGGGCGCAGGCGGCCCGTCGGCAACGCCAACTCCTGCGCCAGACACAACTGAGCCGCTGCTGGAGGATGGGGTTTAAGGGGACCTACGTTGCAGTTTCTACAACAGAATCATCCTAGTTAGCTCATTTTGCAGAGTTTCCGAGCTAATCTGCTGCATTACTACAACGCAGCTTCCCCATACTCCGATCATGTGAGGTTTCTGATGCACAAACTGCAGTAGAATTCCATCTCAGTTAGACACAGCTGCTAGAACCCAACTCCGCCAAACAAAAAAGCAGCTCAGCTGACTGCCTCCCCAAAGGCATCGCTGAGCTGCTTTTATTAAGCCCTTAATAGGCTGCTTCTACTTATCTGCTGCGCTCCAGATACTCGGTTACCCAAGCAGCTGTTTGCTCAAGCGCTAGTTCGGCGCGGCCTATAGCGTCCTGCACCTGCGTTTTTGCCGTACCGCCGTAGACGTTACGCGCATTAACGACCTGCTCTGGCTGAAGCACCGCATAGATGCGATCGTCGAACAGCGTCGAGAACTGCTTGAACTCCTCAAGCGTCAGATCCAGCAGGTATTTGTTTTGCTCGATGCAATACAATACCGTTTTGCCGATAACCTCATGCGCTTGGCGGAAAGGCAAGCCTTTGCCGACTAGGAAATCCGCAATATCCGTTGCGTTCGAGAAATCCTGGTTAACCGCTTGACGCATCCGGTCTTTGTTCACCTTCATCGTTGCGATCATCGGAGCGAACAATTGAAGCGCGCCTTGCAGCGTCTTCACCGTATCGAACATGCCTTCTTTGTCTTCCTGCATGTCCTTGTTATAAGCAAGCGGCAGTGACTTGAGAACAGTCAGCAAGCCGACAAGATCGCCGTATACCCGTCCGGTTTTGCCGCGTACAAGCTCCGGCACATCCGGATTTTTCTTTTGCGGCATAATGCTGCTGCCCGTGCAGAACGCATCGTCCAGCTCAACGAAATGGAATTCCGTGCTCGACCATAGAATAAGCTCCTCGCTAAGGCGCGACAGATGCATCATGATTATCGATGCGTCAGCCAGAAACTCAACGATGAAGTCACGGTCGCTTACGGCATCCAGACTATTCTCGTAGACGCGGTCAAATTTCAATTGGCTTGCTACAAAATGACGGTCGATCGGGAACGTCGTTCCCGCCAGAGCGCCCGCTCCAAGCGGAAGCACGTTAATGCGCTTGTAGCTGTCCTGCAGACGCTCGATATCACGCCCGAACATCGACACATACGCCATCAAATGATGCGCGAACAGGATCGGCTGCGCGCGCTGCAAATGCGTATAGCCCGGCACAATCGTATCGATATTCGCTTTAGCCTGCTCGATTAGCGCGGATTGCAGCTTGTACAGCATATCCACGAACTCAACAACGCGCTTGCGAAGCCACAAATGCATATCCGTCGCTACTTGGTCGTTCCGGCTGCGGCCGGTATGCAGCTTGCCGCCTACCGAGCCAACATCGTCGATCAGCGTCTTCTCGATATTCATATGAATATCCTCGTCGCCGATCGAGAATTCGATATCGTCGCGCTTGATGCGCTGAAGGACGCGGTGCAGGCCGTCTTTAATTTTCTCCACGTCGTCCGCCGGAAGAATGCCTTGCTTGCCGAGCATCGTGACATGCGCCAGGCTGCCTTGGATATCCTCTTCAGCAAGCTCCTTGTCGAACATGATCGAAGCCGTATATTCCTCTACCAATTGGTCCGTTTTTTTCGTAAAACGACCGCCCCATAATTTACTCACTGGTTCGTTACACTCCCTTGTAAACCTTATTTATTGCTAACAGCAGAGGACACTTTCAGACGCAAAGCGTTCAGACGAATGAAGCCTGTCGCATCGCCTTGATCGTACGCTTTGGATGGATCAGCTTCCATCGTTGCAATGTCTGGATTGTACAAGCTGACAGGGCTTTGCACGCCTGCTCCGATAACATTTCCTTTGTACAGCTTCAAGCGAACGACGCCGCTCACGTTCTTTTGCGATTCCGTAACGAGTGCCTGCAGCGCAAGACGCTCCGGCGCGAACCAGAAGCCGTTGTATACGAGCTGGCTGTATTTGGCAATCAACGAATCACGAAGGTGCATAACCTCGCGGTCCATTGTCAAAGATTCCATTTTGCGGTGAGCGGTGAACAGGATCGTTCCGCCCGGAGTTTCGTACACGCCGCGGCTCTTCATGCCGACGAAGCGGTTCTCTACCATATCTACGCGTCCGATGCCGTGCTTGCCGCCAAGCTCGTTTAGCGTATCCATCACTTCTAGCGGGCTAAGCTCTTTGCCGTTAATAGCCGTACAGTTTCCTTCTGCAAAAGTCAGCTCCACATATTCTGCTTTATCCGGTGCATTCTCAGGAGATACGCTCAGCACATACATGCTCTCGTTCTCTTCGGAGCTTGGATCGAACCAAGGATCCTCCAGCATGCCGCTCTCAAAGCTGATATGCAGCAGGTTGCGGTCAGTCGAATATGGCTTAGCTGCAGAAGCGGTTACCGGGATGTTGTGCTTCTCCGCGTAAGCGATCATTTCTGCGCGGCCTGGAAATTCCTCGCGGAACGCTTCAAGGCGCCAAGGCGCGATAACGCCGATCTCAGGAGCCAGAGCAGCAGCAGTCAGCTCGAAGCGAACTTGGTCGTTTCCTTTGCCTGTTGCGCCATGTGCAATATAAGCCGCCCCTTCCGCACGAGCGATATCAACCATACGTTTCGCGATAAGCGGACGTGCGATCGAAGTGCCGAGCAGGTATTGGCCTTCATAAAGCGTTCCTGCTTGGAACATCGGATAGATGAAGTCTTTAGCGAACTCATCGCGAAGATCGTCGATGTACACTTTGGAAGCGCCTGTCGCCAGTGCTTTTTCTTCCAAGCCGTCCAGCTCATCCTTTTGTCCGATATCCGCTGTGAAAGCGATAATTTCTGCGTCATATGTTTCTTTCAACCATTTGAGGATTACCGAAGTATCCAAGCCGCCGGAGTAGGCGAGTACGATTTTTTCTTTTGCCATAGTAGTGTTTACTCCCCTTCGAATGAATTCATATTGTTGGAGCGATCAAGCTAGGACATAATAGCTGCCATAATCGCTTTTTGCGCATGAAGACGGTTTTCAGCCTGGTCGAAAATAATCGATTGGCCGCCGTCGATAACTCCCTCGCTCACTTCTTCGCCGCGATGCGCCGGCAAGCAGTGCATGAAGAGATGATCCTTCTTCGCGTAGCTTATCAAAGCCTCGTTTACCTGATAAGCGGCAAAAGCAACCTCGCGATCCTTCTGCTCCGCTTCCTGCCCCATGCTCGCCCACACGTCCGTGTATATGATATCGGCATCGGCAATCGCTTCCTTCGGATCGCGGCAAATATGAATTTGCGAGCCTGTCTCAGCAGCATGATCCTTCGTTTGCTTGATGATATCCGCATCCGGCTCGTAGCCCTCAGGCGTTGCCACGGACATATGCAGACCAAGCTTAGCCGCGCCCATAAGCAGGGAATGCGTCATATTGTTGCCGTCGCCGATATAGGCGATTTTCAACCCTTCCAAGCGGCCCTTGTGCTCAAGAATCGTTTGATAATCCGCTAGCGCTTGGCAAGGATGCGACAAATCCGTCAATCCGTTAATGACTGGAATCGTTGCTCCGCGAGCCAGTTCAACCACTTTACGGTGCGCGAATGTGCGAATCATAATACCGTCCAGATAGCGGGACAGCGTCTGAGCTGTATCCCAGATCGTCTCGCCGCGGCCGATTTGCAGGTCATTTCCGCTGAGGAAAAGTCCTTGTCCGCCTAGCTGGTACATCCCAACTTCAAACGAAACACGCGTGCGTGTAGAGGATTTTTCGAAAATCATGCCAAGCGTCTTTCCTTTTAGCACATGGTGCGTTTCGCCTGCTTTTTGCTTTTGTTTAAGATCAATTGCGAGGTCGATCAAGTAGCGGATTTCCTCCGGCTTGAAATCAACCAGCATTAGAAAGTCGCGCCCCTTCAAGCTTTGCGCCAATTCCTCATTTACAGTTCCTTGCATGGTGAAGCCCTCCTTCAGGTTAAGCAATTTGCTTTTCTTATGTTGTTAAACGATAGGCCGCTTCGCTTCCAGCAGATCTGCTAAGATGGCTACAGCCGTATCGATTTCTTCATCCGTGACGAGTAAATTAGGCAATAGGCGAATAACGTTCGGACCTGCCGAGATCGCAATCAATCCGCGCTCCTGCGCCTGGTTCAAAATATCCGCAATCGGCTCCGCGCATTCAATACCTACGAGCAAGCCAAGACCGCGCACCTCATGGACAAAAGCATTGCCAGCCAGCTTCTCCCGCAGCTGCGACATCAAATACTCGCCCTTTTGCGCCGCGCGTTCAGACAAACCTTCGCCTACGATCGTCTCAAGCGTCGCTTTGACTACTGCTGTCGCAATCGGCGTTCCGCCGAACGTCGAGCCATGGCTGCCTGCCGTGAAGCCTTCGCGCAGCTTTTCCTTCGCTGCCATCGCGCCGACCGGGAACCCGCTGCCGAGACCTTTTGCCATCGTGAAAATATCCGGCTCAATGCCGTAATGCTCATAAGCGAACAGCTTGCCCGTGCGGCCCATGCCCGTTTGAATCTCATCCACAATAAGCAGGATGCCTTGCTTCTCGCATAATGCGACAAGCTCTTTCATGTAGGCAGGGTCAACCGGATGAATGCCGCCTTCCGCCTGCACCATCTCCAGCATAATTGCTGCAGTCTGGTCCGAAACGGCTGCCTCAAGCGCATCGAGATCGTTCAACGGAATCGTTTTGAACCCTTCAGGCAGCGGCGCAAAACCTTCCTTCACCTTCGCTTGGCCCGTCGCCGTAAGCGTCGCAAGCGTGCGTCCATGGAATGATTGCTCGAATGTAATAATTTCAAAACGGCCGTTGTTCAGCACCTTCTGATTATAACGGCGTGCCAGCTTAATAGCCGCTTCGTTCGCCTCGGCGCCTGAGTTGCAGAAGAACACAGCATCCGCGCAGCTATTATCCGTAATAAGCTTGCCCGCTTCCGCCTGGTTTGGAATATGGAACAGGTTCGATACATGCCACAGCTCATCCAACTGCTTGATAAGCGCTGCTTTGATCTGTTTAGGAGCATGCCCGAGATTCGTAACGGCAATGCCGCTCATAAAATCAAGGTATTTATTTCCTTTGTCATCCCATAGCCAGCTGCCTTCGCCCTTTACCAAAGCCATCGGATATCTTGCATAGGTTGGAAACAACGACTGGTCAACAGCTGCTGCTGTATTTGTCTCGCTCATCTTTCCTCACACCCGCCCTTCATTCGTCTGAACAATACGCGTGCCTACGCCGCCTTCTCGGACAGCCCTCGTCAGCACGCCTGGCTCCTCGCCGCTTACGATAACAACCTCGCGCACGCGGCCTTGAATACACTGAATAGCTGCACGCACTTTTGGAATCATGCCGCCGTAAATTTCACCGCTTGCTATCATCTCTTCGATCTCGGCTACAGTTACGACCGGAAGCACCTGCTTCTGTCCATCCACCGTTTTCAAAATGCCCGGCACGTCCGTGACGACGATCATTTGCTCTACGCCAAGGTGTGACGCAACCGCGCCTGCTGCCGTATCCGCATTTATGTTGTAGCGCTGGCCTGCACCATCAATCCCGATTGGAGCAATGACTGGAATGTAGCCCATTCCCATCACGCCTTCGATAACCTTTGCATTCACATCGATGACATCGCCTACAAAGCCGATCTCCGCAGCGTTCGCAACAGGCTGAGCCTGAATGAGCATACCGTCTACACCGGATAGACCAAGCGCCTTCGCGCCGTTGATCTGAATTTTACGAACGATTTCTTTATTGATCCGGCCCGCAAGCACCATCTCAACAACATCAAGCACCGCTTCACTCGTTACGCGCAGGCCATTTACGAAACCTGTCTCGATGCCAAGCTTGCCGAGCGTATCCGATATGGCAGGACCGCCGCCATGCACGATAACCGGGAGGACGCCCGCTTGCTGCAGCTCGCGCAGCTCTTCAAAAAAACGGCTCGGAAGCGCCGCCAGCGTGCTGCCTCCGCATTTCATTACAAATCGTTGCTCCGTCACTGTACCATACCCTCCAAGCGTGTACTTTCCTTACGTCCGATACGCCGCATTGATGCGGACATAATCATAGGTTAGATCACAGCCCCATGCCGTTGCTGTTCCTTCGCCATTATGTAGATCAACACGAATCACTACCGTATCGCCCTTCAAATATTCTAAGGCAACCTCTTCGTCGAACACGACAGGACGAGATTGCTCCAATGTCAAAATATCGCCTAGACGGATATCAACCGTTTCAGGGTTAACCGGCTGGCCTGCACGGCCCACCGCCGCAATAATGCGGCCCCAGTTCGCATCCGCTCCGAACACGGCCGATTTCACGAGCGACGATCCGATAACCGTCTTCGCAATCGCTTGTGCTGAATCATCGCTTACCGCTCCGTTCACCTGTACCTCAACAAGCTTCGTCGCGCCTTCGCCATCACGGGCAATTGCCTTCGCCAGCACCTCGCATACATGACGTATCGCTGCCGCGAATGCTGCCCAGCCCTCATGCGCTTCTGTCAGCTCGGTATTGCCAGCAAGGCCGCTCGCCATCGCTACAAGCATGTCATTCGTACTCGTATCGCCGTCAACCGTAATCATATTAAACGTCAAATCCGTCGATTGGCGCAGCAATTGCTGAAGCGCCTCGCTGCCGATTGCCGCATCCGTCGTAACGAATCCGAGCATCGTGGCCATATTCGGATGAATCATGCCGGAACCCTTTGCCGCACCTGCCACATACACGGTTTTGCCATCTAGCGCAAGCTCAACGCATACCATCTTTTGCACCAAATCCGTCGTCAGGATCGCTTGGCAGAAGTCGTCCGCGCCTGCGCGATTGCCGGCAAGCTTAGCCGGAAGGCCGTCGATGCCCGTACGTACTTTGTCCATTTTGAGCAGCTCGCCGATAACGCCAGTTGATGCAACCGCTACTTGATTCGCAGCTACGCCGATCGACTCCGCAAATCTAGCGCTCATTTCATATGCGTCTGCTTCGCCTTGCTTGCCTGTACAGGCATTCGCGTTGCCGCTGTTTACCAGCACTGCGCGCAGCAAGCCGTCCGATCCGATGCTCTCGCGCGTTACTTGCAGAGGCGCAGCCTGAAATACATTAGTCGTATATACACCTGCTGCAACTGCTGGAACTTCACATACGATTGCGCCTAGATCGTGGCGTGTCGTTTTTTTGAGACCGCAGTGCAATCCACCTGCTTTAAAGCCTTGGGGCGTTGTTATCGAGCCGTCCGCGACGACCGAGAACAAGGCTGCTGTATGATCCTGTCCCATCGTAAAATCGTATCTCCTTCACCTGTATGAGTATGAATAATCATTTCAAAAGATATATTTCGTTATTTACGGGTAAACGGGAACGAATTGCAGACCAAACGTCTCATCCCAGCCCATCATGAGGTTCAAGTTTTGAATCGCTTGCCCCGCCGCGCCTTTAACCAGATTGTCGATAACCGATACAATCGTTACACGGCCCGTGCGCTCATCAACCGCGAAGCCGATATCGCAGTAGTTGGAGCCCCATACTTCCTTCGTAGACGGCCATTGTCCTTCCGAGCGAATACGTACAAACTTGCGGCCTTCATAATAGGAGCGATATAGATCGATGAAATCGTTTGTGCTCCGCTCGCCTTGAACGGTCGCGTACATGGTCGACATAATGCCCCGCGTCATCGGTACAAGATGAGTCGTAAACGTCGTCACGACAGGCTTGCCTACCGCAGCAGACAGCACCATTTCGATTTCTGGAATATGCTGATGCTGATTCAGCTTATAAGCTCTCATGTTTTCATTAAGCTCAGAATAATGAGTGCCCAGCGATGCGCCGCGTCCTGCACCGGAGACGCCCGATTTCGCATCGATAATAATGGTCGCCGGATCGATCCAGCCCTCTTTTACCGCCGGAACAAGTCCAAGCAGCGTCGCAGTCGGGTAGCAGCCTGGATTCGAAACAAGTGGAGCATCCAGCACCTGATCCCCATATATTTCCGCCAGTCCAAACACCGCTTGCTTCAAATAGGTCTCATCCGCAGCCGGCTTCTTATACCACTGCTCGTAAAGCGCTGGCGATTTCAAACGGAAATCTCCGGACAAATCGATGATTTTCAAGCCCGCCTCAAGCAAGGACGGAACCAGCTTTGCAGCCACTCCAGCAGGGGTAGCAAGAAATACAACATCTGCCTTCGCTTTAATCGCAGCTGGATCGACATCATCGAGCAGCTCCTCGCGAATGCCCGTCAAATGCGGATAACCTTCTGTAATCGGCGTACCTGCGCTGGATGACGAGATGACCGATGTCACCTCTGCCAGCGGATGGGATGCAAGCAGTCGAATGAGCTCTACACCGCCGTAGCCGGTTGAACCGATAATCGCTATTTTCACCTTTGTGCTCATATTAATCTCTCCCCGAAACTAGATGCTGCGCACGGTTTTCGCCTTGCTCGGACATGCATGCTGCAGCTTTATCTATTGTTCTTTCCGCATGCGGAAAGGTTGTCTTCTTCCTCAACTAATAATTGTACAACATTCGGCAGTTGATGGAAATACGCACATTGTTTCGTATTATTATACATTCGAATTCATAATAATACAACGAACAATTAAAGCGATTATATGAACAAAAATGCCCAACTCCAAGAGGCGGAATGCTGTACAATTAACGCGCTTTATGTAAAAAAAATAAGAGTTTATGAACTTGCTGCATCAGCTGTTCATAGACTCTTATGTGGTGATGGAGCATTATCCATCAGCTCTCCAGCTTAAACCCCTGCCCCAGCACCTCTGCTGTATTGCTAATGATAACAAAAGCGCCGGGATCAATCGCCCGTACGAGCTGCTTCAGCTTCGACACCTCATTTTGCCCAACGACGACCATAAGCACCGTACGCCCTGCTCCCGTATAGCCGCCGTGGCCATCGAGCCGCGTCAAGCCCCGATCCAAATCATTTAATATCGATTCAGCGACTGCCTCAGATTGATCGCTTATAATAAAAGCCACTTTAGATAGCTGAAGACCGCTTTGCACAAAATCAATTGTCTTGCTCGTTGCAAACAACCCAATCAGCGCGTACAGCGCTACCTCGGGGGAAATAATGATACCCGCTGCCGCGATGACACATCCGTCAAAGCAGACAATAGCAATGCTTAGCGGAAGTCCGGTATAGCGATGCAAAATTTGAGCTGCCAAATCAAGCCCCCCGGTAGACGCTCCTCCCCGGAACACAAGACCGAGGCCAAGCCCGACTCCAATACCGCCGTAAATAGCCGCCAGAAGCGGATTATCAGTTGGCGAGGGCCAACCGTCCGTTAAAAGTACAAACAGCGGCAGTATGACCGAGCCCAGCGCTGTTTTTACCGCAAACTTTTTACCGAGCAGCCATAAGCCAGCGATAAACAACGGAATATTGATTGCCCATTGCGTTAGCGCCGGCGTAATGCCCGTCATTCTTTGTACGAGAATAGACACACCGGATATTCCGCCTGAAGCAATTCCATTTGGCACCATGAACATATTGAAGCTTATCGCCACAATAACAGAGCCGATCAGAAGCTGGACAATGCTCCAGACCGACTGTGCCCGTGGATTTAAGGCTCGTCCTCCTCTTCTCCGTTTCACCGTGCCCTCACTGACCGCGCCTTCACTCATGCCTTCAATCTCCTTGCAAGCTGATTTTTCGCAAAAAGAAGAGCTCCACACTTTAGCCGTGTTGGAACTCTTCCCTATTTCTATTGATTAATCATGACGAATCTGGTGACGCAAATACCCGTCGATAAAAGCGTCGATATCGCCATCCATAACCGCGCCGACATTTCCGGTCTCCACCGATGTACGGTGATCCTTCACCATGCTGTAAGGATGGAATACGTAGGAGCGAATCTGGCTGCCCCAAGCAATCTCGGATTGCTCGCCGCGAATTTCCGCCAAATGCTTGATCTGCTCCTCGATCTTCCGCTCATATAGCTTTGAACGAAGCATCTTCATTGCCTTCTCCCGGTTCTGGATTTGCGAACGCTCCTGCTGGCAGGCGACTACAATCCCTGATGGAATATGCGTAATACGGATAGCTGATTCCGTCTTGTTGACGTGCTGACCACCCGCTCCGCTAGCCCGGTACGTATCCACTTTCAAATCCTCAGAGCGAATCTCAATCTCGATGCTATCGTCGATTTCCGGAACAACGTCACAGGAAGCAAACGATGTATGGCGACGGCCCGCCGAATCGAACGGTGAAATACGGACGAGCCGGTGCACGCCCTTCTCCGCTTTCAAATAGCCGTAAGCATTAAAGCCTTTGACCAAAATCGTCACGCTCTTAATGCCCGCCTCATCGCCAGGCAAGTAATCCAGCAGCTCCACCTTGAAGCCGCTCTTCTCTGCCCAGCGCGTATACATCCTGTACAGCATGAGGCCCCAGTCCTGCGACTCGGTGCCGCCGGCGCCGGGATGCAGCTCGAGAATGGCGTTCAGCTTATCGTAAGGCTGATTTAGGAGCAGTT
The DNA here is from genome assembly GCF_056786335.1 of Paenibacillus sp. Y280. Classification (NCBI taxonomy): domain Bacteria; kingdom Bacillati; phylum Bacillota; class Bacilli; order Caryophanales; family Paenibacillaceae; genus Paenibacillus; species Paenibacillus sp. Y280. Next base: position 109,866 of record NZ_JBXCIW010000014.1, on the reverse strand, counting down.
GCAGCTCAAAATCGCTCACTTTCCGCATCAGCTTTTCTACGCCGCTCACGACATCCGCTGCAAGCGACTCGTCGCTCTCGTCTTCCGCCAGCTCCAGCATCATCTGCAGCTCTTCCTGCTCGTTGTTCAGTCCATCGTAATGATCGACGACCGACTTCACCGCATTGAGCTCGGAAATGACGCTTTGCGCTTTTTCATTGTCATCCCAAAAATCAGGCAGCGTCATCTTCTCTTCGAAATTCGCAATGATCTCCTGCTTAAGATCTAAGTCAAAGAGACCCCCTGAGCTCTTGGAGCCGCTTGGCCATTTCACGCAGGTCTTGTTTAACCGTAATGTCTATCATAGCTTCAGCTTCACCTCAAAATATTACTTCAATGCCTTACCGTATGCTGCGTCGATTAACGCCGTTCCTTACTTGCCGTGGCATTGCTTATACTTTTTGCCGCTGCCGCAAGGACATGCATCGTTGCGGCCAACGCGCTCCTCGCGCTTAGCTGGACGCTTCTCAACCGCTTCTCCGCCGCCGCTTGTTGTGGTCGTTTGGCCTTGAGCTACCTCTTGACGCTCCAGGTTGCTCTCCACACGCGCCTTCATAATATATTTTGCAACTTCCTCTTGAATGCTCTCGATCATTTCCTTGAACATCTCGAAGCCTTCAAATTGATATTCGCGAAGCGGATCTGTACCGCCGTATGCGCGCAAATGGATACCTTGACGAAGCTGATCCATCGCATCGATGTGGTCCATCCACTTGCTGTCTACCGCACGAAGCACTACAACCTTCTCGAACTCGCGCATCGTATCCGCACCAAGCTCTTCCTCGCGCTCATCGTAAGAAGCAACGACCTCATTATAAATATAGTCGATGATCTCTTCCTTCTCTTTGCCCCATATTTCTTCTTTGGACAAGGAGCCTTCATGCAGGAAGTTTGCTTGCGCGTAATCAACGACTGCTTGAAGATCCCACTCTTCCGGAATATCCTCCGAGCAATGCGCTTCAACGATACGCTCAATAACCGGCTTGATCATATCCATAACTTCCTGGCGAATATTCTCAGAGCCCAAAATATCGCGGCGCTGCTTATAAATGACTTCACGCTGCTGGTTCATTACGTCATCATATTGCAAAACGACTTTCCGAATGTCGAAGTTGTTGCCCTCAACACGCTTCTGAGCCGATTCAATCGCTCTTGAAATCATCCGACTCTCGATCGGCTGATCCTCGTCTAGTCCTAGCTTATCCATCATGCCCATAATATTTTCAGAACCGAAGCGACGCATCAGCTCATCCTCTAGCGACAAATAAAACTGTGAGGAGCCCGGATCGCCTTGACGTCCAGCACGTCCGCGCAGCTGATTATCGATACGACGGCTTTCATGACGCTCCGTGCCAATAATATGCAGGCCGCCAAGTCCAGCAACAGAATCGCCCAGCAAAATATCGGTACCACGACCAGCCATATTCGTTGCAATCGTCACAGAGCCCGCTTGTCCAGCGCGTGAAATAATTTCCGCTTCCTCCGCATGGAACTTCGCGTTGAGTACCTTATGCGTCACGCCTCTGCGTTTAAGCATTTCCGATAGCTTCTCGGAATTCTCGATGGAAATCGTACCGACGAGCACAGGTTGGTTTTTGCTATGGCGTTCAACGATTTCTTCAACGACTGCCTTGAATTTGCCGAGCTCGGATTTGTAGACAACATCGGCAATATCCTTACGAATCATCGAGCGGTTTGTCGGCACTTGAATAACATCAAGCCCGTAAATACGCTTGAACTCTTCTTCCTCCGTCTTCGCCGTACCCGTCATACCTGCAAGCTTGCGATACATACGGAAATAGTTTTGGAACGTAATCGTCGCAAGAGTCATGCTCTCGTTCTGAACCTCAAGCTGCTCCTTCGCTTCAATTGCTTGGTGCAAGCCGTCGCTATAACGGCGTCCCGACATAAGACGACCCGTGAATTCATCGACAATTACAACCTCATCTTCCTCAACGACATAATCCACATCGCGCTTCATAATGAAATTAGCTTTCAGCGCTTGTTGAATATGGTGGTTAAGCGTCACATTCGCATGGTCGAATAGATTCTCGATATGGAAAGCCTTCTCCGTCTTCTCTACGCCTGACTCCGTCAGCATAACGCTGCGCAGCTTAATATCAATCGTGAAATCCTCTTCAGGCTTCAAGCGGCTGATAAAGCGATCTGCTGCAAAATAAAGCTCTGTCGATTTCGCGGCTTGTCCGGAAATAATAAGCGGCGTCCGCGCTTCATCGACCAGAATCGAATCCACCTCATCAATGATTGCAAAATAAAGCGGGCGCTGCACCATTTGTTCCTTGTAAAGCACCATATTGTCACGCAAATAATCGAACCCGAATTCATTATTTGTACCGTACGTAATATCGCAAGCGTAAGCCGCTTGCTTCTCGTCATGCGACAAGCCATGCAGGTTACAGCCAACAGTCATGCCTAGGAAGCCATAAAGCTGACCCATCAGCTCGCTATCACGCTGTGCCAGGTAGTTATTGACCGTAATGACATGTACGCCTTTGCCTAGCAAAGCATTCAAATAAACCGGAAGCGTCGCAACGAGCGTCTTGCCTTCACCCGTTCTCATCTCCGCAATCTTGCCTTCATGCAGCACCATGCCGCCGAGAAGCTGTACGTCAAAATGACGCATGCCGAGCGTACGCTTGGATGCTTCCCTTACGGTTGCAAAAGCTTCAGGAAGAATTTCATCGAGCGTTGCTCCCTTTTCAATTCTCGCTCTGAATTCCTCCGTTTTCGCGCGCAGAGCTTCATCGGATAAAGCTGTAAATTTCGACTCTATTGCGTTTACTTCATCTACCGTCCGTTGGAGCCGTTTTACCTCGCGCTCGTTATGGTCACCAAATATCTTTTTCACTAGTCCGAGCATGGAATTCCCCTTTCGTAATGACGCCTCTTTGCATTAAATTGTATCAGTTTGTCGACACCGCCGCAACGAAGATGATTGGAAAAGAAAAAGCCTCTCTCCAAAAAGGAGAAAAGGCTCTTCGATCTAAGTATAATTGCTGCTAGCCCTGCTCGATCAAGCCATACTTTCCGTCGCTTCGTCTGTACACAACACTTACCTCTTTGTTGTCTACATTCGAGAATACGAAGAAGCTATGCCCCACCATATTCATTTGCAAGATCGCTTCTTCAACGTCCATCGGCTTCAGATCGAAGCGCTTGGTGCGTACAAGCTCCAGATCGTCTTCTTCCTCCAGAACGCCCACTGCTGAGCCTTCTTCCCTGAATAAGGCGCGTAAGCCGCTGCCTTGGCGGAACTTGCGATTAACTTTCGTTTTATGTTTACGTATTTGTCGTTCGAGTTTGTCTGCTACAACATCAATTGATGCGTACATGTCCTCGCTTTTCTCCTCGGCTCTCAGCAAAACGCCGGTGAGTGGAATAGTTACCTCAACTGCATGTTTTCCTTTGGTGACGGATAGAGTTACATTAATATCGGAGGTGATTGGTGCTTCGAAATATTTTTCCAATCGGCTGAGTTTCTTTTCGACGTAGTCTCTCAATGCGTCTGTCACTTGAAAGTGTTGACCTCGAATGTTGTATTTCATGGGGAACTCCTCCTTTACGTGGTCTTATTATAACATATGTAAGCGATCGAATCAAAATAGTTTTTGTTTTATTTAGAATTTTCAGATAATTAGTGCGATAGAACTAATAGTTTTGTCACAACAAAAAAAAGCCCCGGCTAGCCGGAGCTTTGTGTAATTTGCTTGTTTAGTGATCCAAATTATAGTTGGGCTGGATCAGCCGAATAATTACAGTTTGACTACGTTTGCAGCCTGTGGACCGCGAGCGCCTTCTACAATATCGAATTCGACGGATTGGCCTTCTTCAAGTGTTTTGAAACCTTCAGTTTGGATAGCGGAGAAATGAACAAATACGTCGCCGCCTTGCTCAGTCTCGATAAATCCATAACCTTTTTCCGCGTTAAACCATTTAACTTTACCTTGCATGTGCAAACATTCCCTTCATCTTCAAATACTGTGAGGCATCGCTTTGTATAACCCACAATTTGACTATAACACCCACTTAACGGAATTGTCAAACAATTTATTGTAAGCGAATTCATTTGAGGTTGGATGGGGGATTCCGCTTATTTACTGATGATAATTGTTAACGTTTTCATCCCTATCGCATTTAACGCTTGGTGTCGAAAAAGAGACTATCGTCCCCATATGAGTTTGATTCATACATCGACTTGGAGCGCTTGCCTTTATTAATTTTCTCGATCTCCTGAGACGCTTGATTGCGTAGCTCCGTCATTCTGCCGGTGATGACGGTATCCATCTCTGCAATATGCAACACTTGAGGACGCATGAGAGCAGCTTCTTCAGGTGAAGGTGTTAGCTGCTGTAGCTCAGCAAAAATTGCATCCCTCTCCTGCATATAGGCTTCTACATCCTCAAGCTCACAAGTTTGAATCTGTGCAATAAGGTCAGACGACAGTAGAATGAGTTGCTTTAAGTGTGCTTCCACTAGATTGTCCCGCTAACTGATTGGTTTGTTTGGCAGCTTGAATCCATGTTTCCTTTAGATCAATAAGATGAGCTAATATTTCCTCGGCTGGTTCTATTTTTTTCTTCACATTTGCCTCAATAATGCGGGTATTGAAATATTCGTACAAGCTAAGCAAGTTGTTGGAAATAGTGGAGCTGCGATCTATTGTAATAATAAATTCATTGATGATTTCTTGAACTTTTATAAAGCTCGAGTTTGCATCTTGATAGTTTTTTTCCTTTATTGCTTCAATACCCTGACGGCAGTAGCGAATTGCACCATCATAAAGCATAACAAGCAGTTGCGCGGGTGAAGCCGTTTGGATTGTTGTTTCTAAATATTTATTGCGTTGCTGTAATTGCATGTTAAAGCCTCCTAGGAACTAGATTGCTTGGAAAGCCATGCACTCTGTGAGTTCATTTTGCTGAGATAGGTTTCCATCGCTGTGAACTGCTTATAGTAACGTTTTTCCAGATCATCTAAACGTTCAGCCAGGCTGGACAACTGCTTTTTTAAACGAATATTTTCTTTACCCATTAAATAAGTGGTTTCGACTGACTTTGTCGAGCCTGCTTTTTCTGTTATTTGATTGACGAGTGCAGAAGCTTTATCGTACAATCTGGTCGCAATACCGTCAGTTTCACTGGTTGCTCCGTTTTTGGTAAACAAAGCCATTACCTCATCCGGTTTATCTGTCAGTGCCTGTTTCAATTTTGTCTCGTCGATATACAACTTCCCTCGATCGGAGTAAGAACCCGTAATCGTAGAACTTTTAATATTAATATTCGATATACCAATTTCGCTAAGACTTTTCAATTGTCCCAATGCAAGTCCGCTAACAGAATCGGATAATGCACGGCGAAATGAAACGAGTCCACTAGTTAATATACCATCGTTCGCAAGCATGCCGTTTCTAGCATTCTCTTCCCACTTCTTAATCTCTTCCTCGTCCAGTTCTTTGCGTTCCGTCTCAGTAAGCGGTTGAAAGTCCCGATCTCGTTTTTCTATTACTTCTTTATTTACTTCATCAATAAGGGTATTATATTTTTCCACAAATGATTTAATCTTCTCAACGACAGTGTCGACATCCTGAGACACACCAATATTAACAGTAGTTCCACTTGCTTGCTTCGCGTTAAAAGTCATACCTAAAATTGAAAATGTGTTGGATTCGTATTCCGTTTCAATGCCATTAAAGAGAACCTTAGCATTTTCACCCTTCACACTCGTAATGGAATTATTAACTGTCATTGCATCGAGGCCAAGGGCATTTACTACAGCATTGCCTTGATCATCCGAGTAAAGGACTGTCTTGCTTGTATCTCTGTTATATACAGACAATTTCCCGCTGCTGTTTAAGTAGACATTAATTCCTTTGCCATTCAAATCATTATTCATTTGATCGACCAAATCTCCAACGGTCGTGGTATTGGTAACATTAAAGTCATAATCAATATTATCGTATTGAACCTTGAAGATTGCCGTACCAACCAGGGCGCCATTTACTAAATCATTTTTAGATGCAAAACTTTGAGCTCCATCCTTGGATTCTATACCGAGAATATTGTTTATACTTTCACCATTCACTAATTCCAAATTAATTTTAGAAGTCTCTCCCGTTTTTGAGGAGTTGAAAAACAGTCTATCCATTGTTGCATCATAGGAGGCTTTTATTCCTGTAGACGCGGATTCATTATTAATAGCCAAAACAAGCTGTTCAATCGTATCGGTAGTTTTTATAGCTATTGATTTCGTACCCTTTTCCCCTGTGATTTTCAACTGGGTATTGGCGACTAATCCTAAACTTCCAATCGTCTTAGCACTGCTAGAAGCGCCTGTCAAATCCCCTGAGGTTAAAGAAGCGGATTTCGCCAACTTCTCTATGTTGAGCGAATATTGTCCTTCATTTGCCGCTGCAGAACCTGTTACCGAAACGATGCTCTCTTGCGATGATGATACCTTCTTCGCTAAATAACTGGCCTCAAGCTTCATGTCAAAAGCTGTGTTGCGAAACTCCAATATTTTGTTATTCATGGTGCGGTAATCATCGCGTTTCCATTCAAGTATTTGTTTCTTTTGCGCCAGCTTATCCATAGGAATTCGCTGCGCCTTCATAAGCGATTTAATAATCTCATCCGTATCCATACCTGAAGCAAGACCACTTACACGCATGATTCACACTCCCTTCCTGAACTGGAAATTACCCTTTTTCATCAATTAATATCCCGGCCATCTCCCATAGTTTAGCAACAAAATCTAATGATTTCTCAGGCGGGATTTCACGGATGATCTCTCCTGATTCACTATCGAGAACTTTGACGGCGATCAGTTTCGTTTTCTCGTGTATCGAAAATTCTAGACTTGTCGATTTACCCTGCATTGCTTTAATAGCCCGCTCTATCGCTTTTACGATTTGTTCATCACTGACCGTATAGTTATCTCCACGCAGCTCTGCCTTCTTAAGTGCATCTACCTTCGTGAAAGTAGATATGGATTGTAGAGAATGAGGCACCGATACAGGAACAGGATCCGCGACTGGTTCAAAAGCTTTGCTTCCTGAAGCAACACGATCGACAGCTCCACTCATTCCTGGGCCTGCAGACGTTGTATTGATGTTCATCAAAAATCAACCTCCAACATGTCTTTTACTTTATATATCGGTTATTTACAACCAATTGATTAGAAAAAAAGAAAAGAGACCCTAGAAATTCCAGGGTCTCTCCTTGGTTGTTTAAGATTAACGAAGCAATTGCAGAACGCCTTGCGGCTGTTGGTTCGCTTGAGCCAGCATCGCTTGGGAAGCTTGAGCAAGGATGGAGTTTTTTGTTTGCTCCATCATTTCTTTCGCCATGTCTACATCGCGAACACGGGATTCAGCAGCAGTCAGGTTCTCAGCAGCTGTGCTGATGTTGTTGATTGTGTGGTCTAGACGGTTTTGGTATGCACCCAATTTTGAACGTTGAGCGGATACAGTATCAATAGCATTTTGGATCGTAGTCATAGCTGCAGCAGCTAGAACTGAAGTGGATACGTTAACTCCAGTAGTGTTCAAAGATGTAGCAGAGCTATCAACTTTGGAAATGGAAATACCAAGTTGTTGAGCACCTTGATCTTCAGAACCAATTTGGATTTTAACAGCAGCAGCAGCACCAGTAATTACTGTACCAGCTGCACCACCACCCGCTACGGAAGCTGCAACGCCAGCAGCCGTTTGCGAACCGTTAACAGCAACTTTGATGCCAAACTTATCAAAGTTTAGTACTCCAGCTGCACCATCTGCAACGTTAGTTACTGTTTGAGTACCTGTAGATCCAGTTGTGTCAGTCAACGTGTAGCTGCCTGCACCCGAAGTTGTAATTGTGTACGTGTTACTTCCTTTTGCACCGCTGATATCAATGGAAGTTACGCCAGCACTACCTACAGCAAGACCCGATGTTCCAAGCTGAACCCCAAAGTTACCAGACAAAAGTGTTTGTCCATTGAATTTGGTTGAAGTTGAAATACGGTCGATCTCACTGTTCAATTGTGTGATTTCATCGCCAATCGCTGTTCTATCTGTAGCGGATAAAGTTCCGTTAGCGCCTTGAGTTGCAAGTTCATTCATACGTTGCAAGATTGAATGTGTTTCATTCAATGCACCTTCAGCTGTTTGGATCAACGAGATGCCGTCTTGTGCGTTACGAGTTGCTTGCTCCAAACCGCGGATTTGTCCACGCATTTTTTCGGAGATTGCTAGTCCGGCAGCGTCATCGCCAGCACGGTTAATGCGAAGGCCTGAAGAAAGCTTCTCAATAGACTTGCTTTGGTTAGCTGTGTTAGTAGACAACTGACGGTGAGTGTTAAGTGCTGCAATATTATGATTAATACGCATTGATAATTCCTCCCTGAATTTTCGAATTTCCGCATCCTTGCGGAAGCTTACGGATGTAGGTCGGCCGCCCTATCTTCCGTGCTACTATTTATATCGGCATTTCATTCCATTTGTTTATAGTTCTTTTTAAAATTATTTTTAAATAATTAGGCTTCCTAGAAACCTTCTATGGTGATTGTATGCTTCGTACACATAAAGAAAACATTCCTTCTACGAATTTATCTCTCAGCTATTTGCTATTTTACGAAATAAGTTCAGAACAGTATCTCTAGTAAGCAGGAAACCGAAAGAGAAGAAGGTTTTTGTCGTTATTAAGCTTTCAATCGGCAGAAGGACTATGCAGAACGAAACTTTCGCTTATGCTAAAGAGTCTCATTTCCTTCTATCGTTCGTTAACGAAATTAATAATAAAAAAGAAAGCCTTAAAAGGCTTTCTCAACAATGTGATTATTTCTTAAATAATTTTGATACTTCATCAATTGCGATTGTTTTGGTCGCCGCTGCTCTGTTTTCCTCTTGAATTGCCATGTAAATTTCTTTCCGGTGTATATCCACTTCCCTCGGCGCCTTAATACCTAATTTGATAGTATCGCCTTCAACGCCGATTACGACAATCTCAACTTTTCCACCGATCATGATCGATTCGTTAACTTTTCGGGATAGAACTAACACTGCATACACTCCTTAGGCTCGAATAAGCGGGGCTCGCGAGCTGAAATGGTTCTCGTGAAGGATAAGCTGCTTCCCAATTTTTTTATTTTTGTTGAGAACAAGCGGAGCCATCAAATTAATTGTTGCTTGCAAAGGTTCTGAATGAATCGTAATAATTGACCATATCTCTATATCCGATTCTGCCTGAATGAATAGCTCTTGCTTTGAAGCTTCAGATAATTCCCACTCATATTCCGGATATATGAAGAATGGACTGACTATTACAAGTGAGACCTCTTCATCCTCAACGGATTTCATATGCTTCATCGGCAGCTCTCCTTCGATCGCAGAGAACTCGAACTGATGTAAATGCTCGAAGCCAGGTATGCCATTCTCGAAATGATACACGGTCGATTTGGTGCTCAAAATAAAACCTCCTTATAATATAACCCTTTTCTCAAAAATAAAACTATAGACCACGTATACCAGATTGGTTATACAAATGGTCTATAGCTGACTAGAATCCCTCTATTACATTAGCTCATCAATTTGAGGCGGCAGAATTTCCACCTTTGGATATTGGCTCATATAGATATCAAGCTTTCCACGTTCATAATGATGGGTAGGCCGATTTACTTCCACATTCATGTTGATTCGGCCTGGTGTTGTTTCGATTGACAACTCACCTGGTACGTAGGTGATATCAACATTATCATAAGAGGCTTCCCCGCGGAAATCAAATTCAGAGTACGTACGCTGCCAATCACCAGCCATTTCTGCAATGGGATTGCCGCCTAAATGAATGTCCGCCATACGATTTCCATTCTCGACGATTCGTGCGAGTCCGCGAAGCGCCATTTCAGAAGACATGGAATAAATTTTACTCATTGTCTTCAAATTACTCCCTAACGCGAGCGCATCCCATGCGAGATCCTGATTAATATCAAGCTGTCCTCTCGAATTGGTAATATGCTGCTCAGGCTTAATCTGTTCCATTTCCATAGCAGCTTTGGGCTGACGCTGCTCCTGTTTTCCGATATCTGCGTCTATATGTATTTTTGCGTGCTGCAGCCGAATTTGAATTTGTGGAATTTTCATTCTGCCCGCTCCTATCTCAAGAAATCAACGAGACTCGGACGAATAATTTGCGCACCTACTGACAAAGACGCTTGGTAAACATTTTCTTCCGTTTTCATGTTCGTGATGACTTTAGACATATCAGCGTCTTCTGTCTTCGATTTAACGGTTTGAAGATTAATATCGATATCCTTTAATCGGTTTTGAATGAGTTCTACACGATTCATCTTCGCACCTACTTCCGCGCGCTTCGTTAACATTGTGTTCATTCGGGTATCCACTTGCCCTATTAAATCAGATACCCCTTCTTTATCACCTGATGTTAATGTATCGTAAGCACGCCGCAAAAGCTGAAATATGTTGTCGCTTCCCGTATCGCTTTCACCGCTTATAGGACCGCCGAACACTTCATTCCCCGTAATGTTGACCGCCATACTCATCCCGGAAGACAATTCATATCTAACAGAACCAGTATCTGAGGCGACATGATATGCCTTAAGCTGTGGTGGAGTAGCTAGAGGATTAGCCGCTTCTTCTAGTGTCATCGTAGGATAAGGCTGCTTGACCGTTTTTTCGCCATTAAATATGTATTTACCGTTAAATTGGCTATTTCCAATTCCAACCAATTGGTTGTACAACTGAGAAATTTCAGTTTTAATCGCATCCAAGTTCGTTTGCTCCAAAGTCCCATTAGAACCCTGCACAAGTAACTCTTTGACACGCTGCATAACATCGCCAGCTTGGCCGATTGTTGTATCCGTATACTCCAGCATCGATATTGCTGAGCTTACGTTGTCTAAATACTGGTCATTGGAATCCAACTCACTTCGGTAACGAAGCGCAAAAGTAATGCCGACTGGATCATCTGAGGGCTTATTAATCCTCATACCTGTAGAGAGCTGGTTTTGCATATTATTCATGCGTCCCAGATTATTCGTTATATTACGCAGCATCTGCGTATTTACCATCGATTGTGTCACACGGAATGACATAACCTGTCACCTCCACATTATTATTGGTTAAAGACCTACGCGGCCCATACCATTTATTACTTTATCCAAAATTTCATCAATCATAGTCATATTTCTTGCGGCTGCGTTATAGGCGTGCTGAAATTTAATCATGTTGGACATTTCCTCATCAAGCGATACACCGCTAACGGACTGTCTTCGTGATTCCACTTGCTCGACTATAATTTGCTGATTTGATTGCATCCGCTTCGCCTCGGCTGTCTGGACACCAAGCTGTCCAACAACAGAACGGAAATATGAGTCAATTGTATTCAAGTTCTCGTCCGCTCCGGAATCAAAATCAAATCGAATGTCTCTCATTTGTGAAAACAGCACAGATAACGAATTGTTACCACTAATTACTGATTCTGAACCGTCCGCATTTATATTAACGCGCATTGAAGTAGCGATTAAGTTAGAATTAGCCACAATAGCTGGGTTTAGAGTAATGTTACTTGCCGTCAATCCACTTGTTTCACCTGCATTATCAGTGAAGAAAGGCAAACCACGATCTTGACCAGCCAATGAATAACTTAGTTGATGCAAGCCATTTAAGCCATTGACCGTTACGGTTAAATCTTCAGCAAGTGTACGATTTCCTGCAACTGTAGAATAGGTCACTCCGTTTAAAATCGTGCCATTTGGCAAAACCGATCCTTTTGGCAGCGTAACCTCAAACTCGCCATTTGCCATCGTTTGAACCATTTTATTAAGCTCGCTTATGTAGCCTTCAACAAATTTATCTCTGGATTGAATTGTACCGTAAATGGTTCCGCTATTCAGTTCACCTGTATCAAATGCGGTTTGCATAGCTTCCATATCTAATACATTCGAGGTTGTTCCTTGAACAAGCTCCGTATTGCCCATCGTAATCCTATACCCATTCGCTTGTTCCTCTACACGAATATTTACTAGTCCGGAAAGTTGATCCGTAAGCAGGTCCCGTTGGTCACGCATATCATTGGCATTGTCGCCAAGACCCTCGATCCTGCGAATCTCGCTATTTAATTGAGCAATGCTTTTAGTAATCGAATTGACGGTACTCAGATTGATCTCGGTATTTTCAGTCAAATCGCCTTTCAGATCACTAAGCTGCTTGGACGTATAATTAAAAGCGTCAACCATTGCCATCGTCTGCTCCATAACGACTTTCCGACCGTCAGCGTTTTCTGGGTTTTTGCTCAAATCGGACCAAGAATTCCAGAAATTCGAGATAACCGTCCTTAAGCCTGTGTCGCTCGGCTCATTCACGATGCCTTCCAGCTTTTCCAGCGTATCCAGCTGCACGGTGAAATTGCCGTGCGATTTATATTCGTTGCGGTACTGATTGTCGAGAAACTTCTCTCTTATGCGTGTAATCGAGCTTGCTTCTACACCTGTACCGAGCTGGCCTGCTGCTTCTGATTTAGAGAATCCAACCGCATCTATCGGTCTTGAAGCGGTCATATTAACGATCTGACGCGAGTAACCCTTCGTATTAGCATTCGCAATATTATGTCCAGTCGTATTTAGAGCGGACTGTGTCGTGAACAAGCTGCGCCTTGCTGTTTCTAAGCCATGAAATGTCGATCCCATTCGTAGATTGTCCTCTCTTGTTACGTCTTTATATTAAAGCGTCCATTACGATTATAGGCCATTCCTTGTACAGCGCGATGATAGGTCGCTTCGTCCTCGGTCGGTCCGAGCAGCAAATCCTGAGTGAAGTGCAAATGCTCCAAAGTCATCCTGACAAGCTGCTGATTAAATTCATTGATGTCTTGGAGCTGCTTTAGCGCTGCCGATAATTGCTGCCACATGGCCTGCAGCTGCTGCTTCTCATTGGCATGATAGACAGCCTGGATGAGCTTCTCCATTTTGAAGGAACGATGGCTTGTCAGCTTTTGATCCAGCATATATTTTCCGATCAGAAAGATTCGCCGTTGCTCAAGTTCCAGTATACGCTGGAGACTCTTCTTTTCTTTGCTCGAAATGTACGAAAGGGTCTCCACATTGTTTACGGTAATTGCCGTTGTCTTCGCATTTCCGTATTCAATAAGCTGCTGGTGCTCATCTAATAGCTCTTGCAAAATCACTAATATCTGCTGGATGTACTCGTTCATTTAGAGGACTACTCCTTCAAGTAAGGAAGCAACTTCTCGGCAATTTTGCCGGCTTCCACATGATACGTGCCCGATGCTACCGAACGTTTAAGCTGCTCGATATGCTCTGTTCTGTCCGCTCCGCTCGTTTTGCTTGTTGTCAGCATCTCCTTGGCAGCCGCAGAAATCTGGACCTCGTCCTTCTTCTTTGTCTTGCCTTCTGCACTCACTCTTGCTTCATTTTGCTTATGGTACGAATTAAGCGCGCCAATACGATTCGTCTCGTTTATTTTCATTTTTATCCACCTCATTATTTACGGAAACTAAAAAAGCCGATTACCTTTACAAGTATTATCGGCTTCAGTCAAGTGAAATTTTATAGTCATGGGAAGATTAGCATGAATTCATTTATTTATCCTTGTATCTGTCTAGTCCTCTGTATGCAGCATTTGAATTATGAGCGTTTTTCATTTCATCCTTCTTCGTCAAGCCTTCCAACATTTGCTTCTTATCCTTTTCTAAGCGCTGGCGGCAGCTATCGCAAAGGTTTTGATCGCGAATCAGCGTTCCGCATGACTCACACGGATAGGACATATTCGGAGCATTCACGATAGAAATGCGGCCTTCACGGATAAATTTCGTAATTTGTTTAACTGAAACTCCAGTTGCATCTGAAACCTCAGTTATGATTGAACCCCTATACTCACGCAAATAGTTTGCACAAAGCTCGTACTCTTTATCAATTTCACGCATGCACGATGGACATACATCTCTAAAATTTTTGGCAAAAAGCTTACCGCAGCGAGGACAATTATCTAAGTTCATCGCTTTAAGCCCCCCTTTTTTTGTAAAAATAATCAGATGATTAACTTTATTCTAAACGAAAGCGTTAACTTTTTCACTATGAATCTATTTTTCCGCCTTATGAATATTGGATTACTTAGGAACGAGCCCAGGTCAAAATATAAATTTCCAGAGGCCGCTGCGATTTTCGATGCAATTCTTGTGAGCAGGCCTCTGCCGTACTTCCCGTCGTATATATGTCATCAATAAGCAGAATGCGAATTGTTTCTCGAGCGGGCTGAACTTTACTCGCTTTACTGGCGGAGTTGCGTGTTTTTGATTGAAGAATGCGAAGCTCGCTTTCGTTTACGTCAAAAAGCGACCTAGTATCGCGCATTCGCTCCGAACGCGTCTTAAAGCTTTGCTTCTCCGAATGGCGGGAACGGATGAGCAGGCTCATAAGCGGCAGACGATAGCGCTGCGCTAAATGGCTTGCCAGCTGCTCCGCTTGATTGAAGCCCCTATCGCTTGCCCTCTCCGGGCTGATAGGGACATATGTGACCGCATCCCAGTAATCGGCTATCTTCCCTTTCGACTTAGAGAGGTTGCCGCTTGTAGCGTTGTACCGCTGGCGCCGGGCAATTACGCAAGTCATGGTATCAAGGACAGGCAGAAGCATGTCGCCAAGCAAAGGCGCAAGCCGCTCGTTTCCACGGTATTTGTACAAAGCGAGCATCGACCGCATTGCTGGATTGTAGGAGACCGCGCTGCGGTTGCATACGAATGCCCGTTGCGGACTGCGTATGCAGTCCTCGCATGCGATGCAGCGTCCGCATCTGGGACAGGCGATGCGGGTGAGCCATGGTATGGCGGAGAGGCATCCTCCGCAAAGCGATTTTCGAAGCCGGGGCGTCAGCTTCGATTGGTTGATGCTGCCCGCGCTGCGAGCCTCGGTTTGCGGTTTGCCGCATAGAAGGCATGCGGTGGAACGGGGAGCGAGCAGCTGCGCGCTAGTGGCGAAGGCGGATTGAAGACGCTGGAGCCATGCTTGAGGCGAGTAAGTCACTTTGACGAGCCTCCTTTGCTGGCGGGGAGCAAGTAGCCTTCCTTGCGGGCCATGCGGTTCATCTTTTGAATGTGGCGCACTGCCGCTAGCTGCGAGCGGTTGCGCTCACGGCTGCAGAAATAGACGCGGCCAAACGGGTCATCTGCAGACCGTCCTGCCCTGCCCGCCATTTGAACCAAGGAAGCCTCGTCAAAAAGCCGTCCGTCCGCATCTAAAATATAGACGTCGCTTCTCGGAATCGTGACTCCTCGCTCTAATATCGTGGTCGTGACCAGCACGTGAATTTCCCTTGCACGGAAACGCTGCACCTTCTCCGTCCGCCCACCGTCCTGAGAGGAAGTTGCCGCTATTGCTGAAAGCTGAAGAACAGCCCTAAGCAAAGCAGCCATAGGCTCGGTCTGTGCAATTTGCTGCACGAATACAAACAGCTGGGCATCCCGCTGGATTGAGGCCTGCATAGCGGCCAACAGCTTGGATGGCAGCTTCCGCTGGTGAAGCATTTGTTTCACAGCTGGCGTTTGATACAGTTGCGGTACAGGCAGCGGATGACGATGGTAGCGCACGGGCACTCTCGCATGCGGAAGCTTGCCGCGCTTCGCCGCTCGCTGCAGCTCGCTCGGCGGCGTAGCAGAGAGCAGCAGCCGGGCAGCGCCAGGCGCGCAGCTTTTTTCTGCGGCATAATGAAGAATAGGATCGCCGGCGTAGGGAAACGCATCAAGCTCGTCTACGACGACTAAGTCAAAGCCTTGATAGAAACGCAGCAGTTGATGTGTCGTGGCAAGCGTGATGTCGCCGCTCTCCCAGCGCTGCTCGCTGCCGCCGTATAAGGTGACAACCGAAGCTGCCGGGAACGCTTTGCGGATACGCGGATCTAGTTCAATGACGACATCGCGGCGCGGCGTTGCGATAAGTGCCCTTCCGCCTCGCAACAGCACCGATTCCACCAGCGGGAAAATCATTTCGGTCTTGCCCGCTCCCGTAACCGCCCAAAGTAAAAAATCTCTCGTTTGCTTGGGTACACCCTTTGATAATTGGGGAGATTCTATCGTCTCATACTCTTCAACGAAACGGAGCGCCTTCGCAGCAGCAGCAGCCTGTGCCGGGCTAAGGCTCCATTTCTTAAGCCGCTGTTCTAACGGCAGCTGCATGAGCGGCCGCCGATCCGTCTTCATTCCAAGCAAAGCAGGATGCTGCATAGTAACGAGCAGCTCGCATTCCCGGCTCCGCCCCATCCCAATGCACGCCGTACAATAGGCGCACAACCGCCCGCACGCCGCACATGCCGTGCGGTGCATATGCGCCTCGCCGCTCCCGCAGCGCAAACAGCTGCGCTCGCGCCTGCGGCGCCCCAAAGCGTCCAATCGCCCGCCATCCCCGGCGGCGATCGCTCCGCTCAGGCGCACCCGCCCGAGCAGCGCGGCAAGCTGGAGCACTCCGCTCCAGCTCACCGCGGCGCCGGGCCCGCCCGCGCCAGCTAACAGGGCGTGCGCCTCGCTTCGCAATAGCGCACGTCCCTGCATCATGCCTGCGGCAAGCTTCGCCCCTGCCGCAATCTCTCCCAGCTCCGCATCGCCAAGCGCTCGCTCCGCTTCTCCGCCTTGCTTGCGCACCGCTGCACGCGACATACTCGCGCTCAGCTCTCCGCTTTTCACCTGCTCAATCCCCCCTCCATCGCCGCCTACACTAGCTCCCTCTCCCTCACTCCACTTTCCATGTCGCCGTGCTCCAACACGCACCCAACGCTCCGCCAAACCCAGCAAGTTCTCTACCTTCAATGCCGATTTCCGCTTGCTTCTACTACCCAAATGCCACCACCGCCGGCTGCCTGCAGCCTTTCCGTCATTCAGCCCGCAACGCTTAGCCTCCGCTACACAAGAAAGCAGCAGCTCTAACGCTTCGAACGATCTCGCTTGATATCCCATTTCATTGCAGCTGATAGTCAAGTCATCCTTTTTCTCTATTCTACGCCTCAGCCCATCCTCCCAAAGCCGAGCAGCGAGGCAAGCATCGCCAAGCGGCAGCAGCTCTTTTAAAAGCCAGCCCGAATCCGCAATTTTTCCGTTAAGCCGCCCTGCCTTGCCAAACTCCCCATTCATCCAGAATTGCTTGTCCACCTCTGGATGAATCGTTGCCGACGCCTGCCAATGCCCGTTAACCTCCACAACATACACTTGAGCCTTCATCCGCTTTCGCTCCCTTCCCCGCATTTCAATATCCATCGCGCTATCGCGCGTTGCCATAACGCCCGGACAACAAAAAAAAGCACACCCAACAACGCAGCCGCGTCATTGAGTGTGCTTCACTCCGGATATTCAATTACGGAAAATTATATACTAAAATGGCATTTTCGACAAATCCGACGGGTTTTGCAAATCAACCAGCACCGCATGATCGGAATGCGACACGATTCCTTCTGCCTGAAGCAGCCACAGCAGCTGGGTTCCATCTACTCCACTCGTTTGTGAGCACTTACTATCCTCGATTTCTGTTTGAGGCGCATTTTCTTTAGGGTGTACCCTAACCTCGTTGCCACCTCTAGCCAAACGTTCTACAATCGCAATCATCTCGTCTGTGACACCACGATCGATAATTGTCAGGCGAACATCTTTGCCCATTCTCCGCGAGAAAGAAAACAATGAACGCACATACCATTCCATATTTTTTTGCCGAACGTCCGCAACGAGCACATAATGCTTGCTCGATTGCTGCCTTCCGCGCCAAATTCGAAACGCCAGATGCACCGACAATGCAGCAAAAGCATAACAGCCAATCACTAAAAGTAGAAGCTCAAACATAGCGGCCACCTCCTCTTTGTGACACTATATGCCAAGAAGAGCCCACTGGTTCCGACAGCCGGGGACAAGATGACAAAATGTGCGACATGTCCAAAGACAGCCGTTTTCAACCTGTAATTAATAGTCAATTTACGACAAAGAAACACCCTTGAGCAATTCACTGTATGTGTTATCATCGTATTACATCCTGCATATATACGATATTCAAGCATAGA
This sequence comes from Paenibacillus sp. Y280, assembly GCF_056786335.1. Classification (NCBI taxonomy): domain Bacteria; kingdom Bacillati; phylum Bacillota; class Bacilli; order Caryophanales; family Paenibacillaceae; genus Paenibacillus; species Paenibacillus sp. Y280. The sequence continues at coordinate 91,766 of NZ_JBXCIW010000014.1, read as the reverse complement.
TTACAGGGAGAAGATGGGCACTGCAAAGCGTCAAAGCTAGGGAAGCGATGAAGTATAATCTGCATATGGACACTTGGATTATATGGAGCCAATAGTGTAACCGGCCCTCTTAGAACCACTACATACTCTAAGAGGAGAGTGAAAGATGCATTATGTGAAAAAGCAGTTTACTTTGAGCCTGGTCGTCTTATTATTTTTTTCGCTTACGCTTGGCTCCTTCGTCATGGCTGAGGGCCAAAGCAACGGTGACGCAGCTGCAGCCGTAACTGGTATTGAAAACAGCTGCCAGAGTTATTCAAACAGCAAAGCAGATGTCATAGCCAATCATTCCAGCATCACAGTCAATAGCAATGACACGGCAACAGCAACCTTTACGACCATAGTGGATTGTGTGAGAGTCAGTTTTTCCTCTTATGAAGGTGCAGCTGACTGGGTACCCGGTCCCAATGACACGACGATACCTTACCATAAGCAGAAGCATTTTAGCGGCCAATCCATTTCCGTTGATAAAGCGGGAACCTATTCCGCCACAATTGATATCCCGAAATGTCTGCCTTATCAATTGGATATATACAGCGGCAACGAGCTCTTCGATCTAGGCACAGGCGCTCATGGCGACAAAATTTTAGGCTGGAAGCTAAAGCTTAACAACACATGCACTGTGCCGTCTGCGACACCATCACCATCTCCTACACCTGAGATTACACCTACTCCAACACCGTCAGCATCCCCAACACCTGAGATTACACCTACTCCAACACCGTCAGCATCCCCAACACCTGAGATTACGCCTACTCCAACACCGTCAGCATCCCCAACACCTGAGATTACGCCTACTCCAACACCGTCAGCATCCCCAACACCTGAGATTACGCCTACTACACCGCCGTCAGCATCCCCAACACCTGAGACTACGCCTACTACACCACCGTCAACATCACCTACACCTGAGACTACGCCTACTACACCGCCGTCGGCATCCCCAACACCTGAGACTACGCCTACTACTCCGCCATCAGCATCACCGACACCTGAGACTACGCCTACTACACCGCCGTCAGCATCCCCAACACCTGAGACTACGCCTACTACACCGCCGTCAACATATCCGACGCCTGAGACTACGCCTTATACAACACCAGCATCGTCTCCAACACCTGTAAGTACGCCAACTTCAACTCCTGCAGCCTCGACGTCACCTGCTCCCACTCCATCACCAGAGATTACTACAATTGTTGAAATAGTCGATGAGGAGCCGCCAATAGGCGGTATTGAAGATAATCAAAATGGCGAGCCGCCTGCTGATACCGCTATCGATGTGGCCGAGGATCAAGTTCCGCTTGCCACGCTTCCAAAAACAGGCGATTCCAGTCCTGTTCAATATTACCTCATAGGCGCCTTTGCCCTTTCAGCCGGCTTCCTCTCGCTTCGTAAGAAACGGCAAGGAAGATAAACGGCAGAATTAAAGCAACCGATCATTTTATCTTTATCTCCGGAGCAGCCTTAAAAAGGCTACTTCGGAGTTTTTTATTTCACCTTTAGACGCGCATCAAAAAAATCCCGTATCATCCGATACGGGATTTTTGATGTTACCATATTAAAGCGTGACCCAACCATATTTGATCGATTGAATAACAGCCTGCGTACGATCATCAACTTCCATTTTTTGCAAAATACTGCTGACATGGTTTTTAACGGTTTTTTCGCTGATAAACAGAAATTCACCAATGAGCTTATTGCTCTTGCCCTCAGCCATAAGTCTCAGCACCTCTGCCTCACGCCGCGTAAGAGGGCTCTCATCGCCTGCAACGAACTTAACGCCCGGCTCTTGAGCAGCTGCTGCTCCTGAAACGATTCCCATCTCGTCCAAATAAGTCATGCGGCGTAGCTGGTTAATCAGCTTGCCTGTCACTTTAGGATGGATATAAGCATGGCCTTGAACGACAGAGCGAATAGCGTTAATTAGCGATTCCGCCTCCATGTCCTTCAACAGGTAGCCGGTAGCCCCTTTGCGAAGCGTTTCAAATACATAGCTCTCATCGTCGTGGATAGATAGAATGATAACCTTTACGTCAGGGAACAAGCTTTTTAAACGCTCTGTCGCAACGACACCATTCTCGATTGGCATATTAATATCCATCAGAACAATTTCTGGAATCGTATGATTGCAAAACTCCATTACTTGAATGCCGTCTCCGCATTCGCCAATGACTTCAAGATCGTCTTCCATATTCAGAATCCGCTTAAGTCCTTCACGAAACAGCTGGTGGTCATCCGCAAGTAAAATTTTGATTGTATTTGCACTGCTTGCAGGTTTCTGGATCATCATCTTACTCCTTTCTAGATTCGGCTGTCGTTGGTATATCTATCATAATTTTCGTCCCTCTACCGGGATTTGAGTCTATATCCATCCTTCCCTCGATCAGCTCAATTCGTTCTCTCATCCCCACCAATCCAAAGTGTGCGTTATGGCCAGCATCCTGCTCAATTAATTCGCTATGAAAACCAACGCCATTGTCCTGAATAACGATAGAAATTTGTTGTGGCTGATAGTTAATTTCGAGCAAAACATGAGAAGCACTCGCATGCTTCAAAGCGTTGGTGAATGCTTCCTGAACCAAGCGGTATATAGCCGCTTCCATTGCAGAGGGCATCCGAACTTCTTTACCGATTAACTCGAATACAGTATGTATTTTCGTTTTCTCTTCAAAATCCTGCGTGAATTTACGAAGAGTCGGAACAAGTCCCAAATCATCCAGTGCCATCGGACGCAAATTGAAAATAATTTTGCGTATCTCTTCCAGACCGGAACGGACCTGACCTTTCAAATCTACTAATTCTTCCTGTACCATCACAAATTCCTGCTTGATAAGCATACGTTCTGCAATTTCAGTCCGAAGAACGATATTGGCAAGCGATTGAGCCGGGCCGTCATGAATTTCTCTAGCGATCCGTTTTCGCTCCTCCTCTTGCGCCAAAATGATCTTCAACCCAAGCAGCTGCCTTGTTTTGGCAGATTCAATGATCCGTGTAACCTGGTTAAGGTCACCCGCTAAATATTCAAGCACGACGTTTATTTGTGAAGCAATCGTTTCAGCACGCTCGATTGAATTTTCTACATTGCGGACGCGTTTTTGCAAATCATCCCGACGCGCCTTCAAGTAGGATTCTTTCTCACGGTAAACCATCAAATCCAATTGAATTTGTGTAGCCTTCTCATACGCTGACTTAATATCATCTTCCTTGTAGCGTACGAAATCCCGGCTTACTTCCGTCAATCGTATACGCGCACGGCGGTAGTCTAGCTCCAGCTGATCAACCTTATCGATCGTCTGCACCGTTTCCTGAAGAACGATCTCAAGCTCCTGCTCCAGCGACTCCAGCTCCGCGCGCGCCAATTCACATATTTCATAAATCTGATATTTGCTGTCTTCCATAACTTCGATTGCATTTTTTATAACTCGATTTATATCGACGGTTAAATGGTCCACGATAGATCGGCAACCTTTCTCTACTTAAAGGTTAATCTATTCTATCATAACACAGATTTTCGTCCATCGTTAATCGATGGTAATCTTTTTGGCCTTGCCGTCATAGCCAACTTTTAAGCCAAGCTTCTCCGAGAATAATCGCACCGGAATTAATGTGCGGTTATTGCGTACGATCGGAGTTACCTCGGAGGATTGATGCTCGCCATTTAAAATGAGATCCTTTTTCCCAAGCGTCATTTCCATCAGCTTATTGCCGCGAAGCACGGTCACCTGTCCCGTTTTACCGTTAAACAGCAGCTTGGATCCCATTGCATCCGACACGAATCGAACCGGCACATAAGTAATTCCATTCAACACGATTGGCGCCGAATCCAGCTTGATCGCTTTACCGTTTACAGAAGCTGCTGTCTTGCCAACGGTCATCACTACTTTAGTATTCGAATCAACTGCTGCTGCAGGCGGATATTGCAGCTTCATGTTGTCTAGTCCAATTGAACCAGATGCAACACGCTCATCCTGACCCTCGGCAATCGTAACCACATAGATCCGCTTTAGCTTAACCGGGAACTTCATCCCTGCTGACGATAGATTCACCTTCACGTTTTTCCAGCCTGTCCAATCGAGCTGCTTCGCAAGATCTAGAAGCTGTGCTTTTCCATCCGCATCAATAAACTCTGCCCGTACCCAGTTCAGGCTGTTATCCCCGTATAGGTCTACCGTCATTGAGGTTGGCGAGCCCTCTATGGCACGGCCGTTCGTATTAAATACCGCATAAGAAGCTTTCGTTCCCGTTCCATTCGTAAAATCATAATCCAGCTTCATCGCCTTGGCAGATGTTTGACCTGGGAAATCGGACACCAGATTTACGCTTCCTGTCGTCTCGGCAGGAGTAACCTGTGAAGTAATCGGATAGGTCGATTTCTCAAAATCCTCGAACGTACTGACCGCTTCCCCTTGTGTGAATGGAATCATAGCCGGATAACCGTCATAGCGAGCAATCGCATAACCTGTGCTTGTTCCGGCATTAACGGATTGAACCGTTAGGCTGTCGCCATTTTGAACGGCTGTGAAGCCAACAAATTCCCATTTTACGGAGTCGCCGCTTAGTTTATAGGTATTGCCGTTTTTAAGCTTCATTGTCAGTGGAACCGAGATCGTTGCTCCCTTTGCGAGTACGCCTGCTGCCGTATCGATGGAGAGCGAGGCAATCTGATCCTGGCCAATGACTTCAATATCCTGCTGCGTGGTTATATCGCCTGACTTCACGCTAAGCGTCGTTTTGCCGGCCTTTGTCGCTGTAAACTCGCTGCCCTGGAAGGTGCCAATCGCTTTCTCAGAGCTCCATATCGCGGATCCATTTTCGAATTCAAACGGATTGTAATATGTATCATATCCATTAATTGAATAGGATGACTTTTGTCCTATTAGCATGACTTTAGATCCACTTACAGATATGCCCTTAAGCGTACCTTTCGGAGCCGTTGTGAATACACCTATTCCGTTCGATACGCTTCGCTGCGTTGATCCATATTGCGTTGAATGAGCAAGCTGCAGCGCACTGCTTCCAAGCGGACGCTCGATCATCGTCGTCGAACCGCCGCCATCGAGATTGACGCCTTTATACACGCCGAGCTGCACCATTATTTGTTGAAGCTCCTTCAGGCTGACACCCGTATTGCTTCCAAAGCGTTCGCTTGTGATAAGATAGACCTTTGTTCCGTCCTGTGAATAGCCGATACCTGAGCGTGAGGTATACGAGTTGCCGCTAACCCCAGTAATATCGCGGGAATACGTCGCAGCAGCACCGCCATTAACAAGCAGCGTATGTCCGCCAGCCATCATCTCGAAGGACGCAGGATCTACCTTTGATCCTGTGGTCTGAGAAACAAGAGAGTAGTCCGCAGCGATCGATTGTCCAATCTGCAAACGCTCCTTTACATAATTGGCTGCAATGCCATGCGCGCGAAGAATGTATCCATCAGCGGGCGCTTGTCCGGCGATTGCTTTGTCAATCGAGATCTCTTCAATAATGCCGTTGCGTACCAATACCTCGGTAGGCGTGGAGCCCGAATTTTTCGGACGTTCTGCTCCGCCCCAAGCACTAGTATAGATATACATCTTATTGACATGACTAAATTTGGTGCCTGTCGTTTCAGGTACATAGGCCGATTGATTCAATCCCTCAAGCGGGAAGGTAGACCCATCCGCTGCTGTCACTAAGCCATCGAACGTATAATTATCGATCATCGGCTTGCGATCCTTCGAAAGCGAGAAAGCATACATCCCCTTCAGCTTGGCTGGGCTTGACATGAACATGCCGCTTGCGACCTGCCCGCCAAGCGGCGCACCCTCATTGCCCATTACGAAAACGTCAGCATTGATCGCAGCTACTGCTCCGTTTTCTTTTGTCATATTAAGAATGGTATTTACTTGACCAATGCTATTATTTCTCCCGCTCATCGCATTTAAGGATACGTAGGGATTCGTTAAATCGATTTCAATGACATGCACATCGGTTTGCGCCTTAGAGCTTCCGCGCGTCGTATGAAAGACGTAGTCAAGCCGCTTAGCTCCTGCAGTTATAAACGATTGCTGTGACAGCTTAAGCACTGGATCACTAGCAGCCGCCTGTGTGGACTCTATGAATGCGGTTTTCCCGACTCCAGGCAAGATTGATGCGATTGGCTGCACCAGCAACGCTCCGCCTAATACTACGATAATGACACGCTTCCCCAAGCTTCCCGTCTGCCGTTCGATGATTCTATGAACCTTACCCATTAGTTTAGCAACTCTCCCATCAATTCATCTAATAGTTATAGACTACAAGAGTAGTAGAAAAGTTACGTCTGATAAAAGAGTGCTATCGTATTATATAAACCGATAGATATCGGCTATGCAATCAAAAAGGCTCAGTCCGCATAAAAGATGCGCGGTCTGAGCCTTCGTATTTTATATTATGGGGTCAAAAACTTCACCTTTTGCAGCAAACGCAATAGCATAACCGATCCTTCTGCCCGGGTCGCATTGGTTTGCGGACTCAATGTCGTCGCTGTTTTACCGCTTATGACACCGATATATATCGATTTCGCTACATCGGTCCGTGCCCATGCGCCAACTTGACCCCGATCCGCATACTTCTGGAGATAGGAAGCTGCTGATTGAGGGAGCTGTACATTTAAGCCAGCTGCACTAGCGGCTCTAATCATCATAGCGGCCATTTCCTGGCGCGTAATCGGATTGTTCGGCTTAAAGGTGCCATCCGTGTTGCCTGCTACGATCCCCGCGGCTGAAGCCGCTCCAATATAAGCCCCCATTGCGGTACCCGTATTAATATCCTTGAATTTTGCAGCTGCTGCACTGTCGCTGTTCAGGCCAAGCCCTTTCGCTATATAGGTTGCAAACTCACCGCGCGTAATTGCTTTATTAGGCTCAAACTTTGTTGCTGTTCGGCCTTCTACGATGAATTTCCGAGACAACGTATGAATATTGGCTGCTGCCCAGTGCATAGTTAAATCCGAGAAGCTGGATGAATTCGCAACAAGCGCATAAGAGCTGTTGCCTTTCCGCTTGAACGCCGCTGTCGTCTTTCCTCCGGTTGTCGTTAGCTCAGTCGGAACATAGGATAGCTCCCCTAAGGCTGGGTCGAACCATACCACCGCTGCCCTGCTCGTGTCGACAGCTTGATTGGTTTGAATTGTGCGCGACACATAGCCGTTGAAATCATTCAAAGGCTTCTGCACAGAACCGCTCACAGCAGTAACATCAAAGTGATACGGGCCAGCTAGCATCGAGATATTGGAACTGTTTATTTTCGAGCTGAGATTGCTGGTCACCGTCGATAAACCTTGATCGATACGAATGAGCAATTGCCCTGATGAGGAACTGCCATTAAGCAAAGTATTCATTTTCGCAAAATCCCTATCCGTCAACTGCAGCTCATAAGCAACATCGCCGTACTGAACAGCAAATACGGAATTAGCATATATGCGATTCGCCATATCCAGCGTGCTTATCGGTACAGAAACAATCGCCGCATTTTCTGATGCAGGCACTTTAAATGCTACTCGAGGAGTGGCTATGCCGGCTGTTCGAACGGTTTGAAAAGCTGTAAGCAACTTATCATACGGCAGCGTATAGCGGTTGGCTTGTACGCCAGCAGGCGAGGTATCCCTAGTCGCAGTCGCAGCGGACGTCTTTAGTCCAATTCCGCCGCCAGCGGATTCTTCATAATCGCCTGATAACCCATCCAGAATTGTGGTTTGATTAGCAGCGCTTATATTCGAAAAGCTATTGATCATCGTACCGCTATTCGTTCGAAGGCCGGTCGAATTTGAATGATAAGTTACGGTTACGGCCTCGCCTGTTGCAACTGGTGCGGCTAACCTTAATATTACGGATGACCCGCTTAACTCTACACGCGATACCAATCGTATGGCACTGTTAGCATTCACTAGAAATTGAGAAATAGAAGGAACATATCCGCTATTCAACGATTCTGCAAAAGTCAAAGTAACGGTGTAGCCTTTTGCAATGACGCCATAAATCGTTCCGTTTTGTCCACCGCTGCTCCCGCCGCCAGAAGTAACATTCGTAAATGACGATGCAGCATTGCCTGCCAAATCCAAAATTAACGACATCGCGGCCAAATAGGATACGGACACCACTTGTCCATTAGTTATGACAGATGAAAGTGTTAATAGCACAGTATCGCCTGTAACATTGACTTGCTGAACAGGACGTACGCTGCTATCGACCATTACATTAAACTGACCAACGGCAGGCACGCTTTGTGTATTTAAGCTCTTGTTGTATTTTAATGTGACGATGTTACTGCTAACACTGATGTATTGCAGAGTCGGCGTACTCGTATCAGGTACACTATAAAGACTATAATTATTAAATGCAGCCAAGTAATTGCCTGACTTATCCCGTACTGGGTGAGAACCAGGTGCATAGGTTACATAAACATTTTGATAATTTTGAATCGAGCCATTAATCGTAAGCAAAATATTGCTGCCCGTGCTTGAAATTGATGTCGTGCTGTATTTAACACCGCCGATGCTAACAGAAAATTGCAGATAGGCATAGCTGTTTACCAGTGATAATTCTTTATTAAAAGATAATGTAATTGAGCTGCCAGAAGCGTTGCCGCTTATGACTGAAGGTGCTGTGACATCTTTCGCGCCCGATACATCCTGATTAACAATGCTGACTGCTTCATTATCTGAGGTATCTTGAATCAGCCCTACTGTCGCCTTCGAGTAGGACAGCTTCACCTGCTGTCCAGCCACGATGGGACTTGATACCGTAAGCGTGACTGCTTCTCCTCGAACCTGGACGCCTGTCACCGATCGTGGTGCCCCATTAACCGTCACATAGAAGCTTCCCGTAGAAGGGATCTTATGTACATTCAGCTCTTCATTGTAGGTCAATGTAATCGTTGATCCACTCCACTCAAGCTTACTTAAGACAGGAGCCGTATTATCGGAGCCATATGTCTGAAACGTCCACTGATACTCATTAAGTATACCAGCAAAATTGTTTCCGGCCAGATCGGTCACCGCGCTTGCATCAATCGTCACATAATAGGTAGTTTTTGGATCAAAATTCTTTGTCGGCGTGATGACTAGAACATTATTATTATTGCCATCTACATAAAAGTTACCCGGAATCGGCTTCAACGTGCTATCGCCGATAGGATTAAACATAATCGAGCCTGTTGCGCCTTTCTTAATGGCTTCGCTGAACGTTGCCGTAAAGGCTTGACTAAGACCAACAGAAACTGCGTTGTTCAACGGATGCAATAACGATAGTGTTGGTCTTACCGTATCCTGTGAAACCGTGAAGGACCAAGTTGTAGATGCAGAAATTCCGGAATAGTAATTTTCTGCCGCATCGCGAATGGCACGATTGCCAATGGTGACATCATATTTGGTGTTATTTACGAACGCCTTCTCAGCCTCGCCGGTAATGGCTTTATTCGGATCAATCGTAATTTGATAGGTTCCGCCTCCCGTGATCCGCTCCGAAGTCACTGGAATCGACCGGAACAATGCCCCGGTTGCCGAATCCCTAATTTCGATCGCTCCGCTGTTCAGAAATACGGGTTCATTAAAAGTGATCTGCAAAAGTGAGTTCAAGCTGCTGATCGATCCACCGGCAGCCGGTGATACGGCTGTTGCAGCAGGCGGAATGTTCTCATAGCCGGGATTTGTACTGAAATTCCAAACGGATGCACCTGCAATCCCGTGATACCATTGATCTCCGCTCGGATCTGGTTGTGTAAAAGCACCCGCCTCGATTAATACATAATAAGCCGTATTTGCCTCCAGATTAGTGGCAGGTTTAATACTCACCTGATTATTCGTGATGGTTACTTTAGATGAAATAGCACTAAATCGCTCAAAGGTGGTATTATTGCTAACCCTGCGTATTTCGATAAATTTATCGGCACGCGGCTGAACGTTTTTGTCGAAAGTAATCGTGAGCGTCGCATCAGGCGCCACGGATGTCGCATTGTCTGAAGGAATCAACGCAGACACATTCACCGGTGCCGTATCTGTTGCAAAGCTCCACGTGATGCCGTTAAAAAGATTCCCTAACGCATCTTGAAATGCTGTATTCGGGATCGTCACGGAATACGCTGTGCTTGGCTGCAGCGCTGCCGGAGGCTGTATGACGATCTGGTTCGTGCCGCTGCCTCTTACCGCGTTTGAGGTAACCGCAATCGATCTATTATCCTCTGATGAATTCATTTGAATGTTTCCGCTTGCAACATACACCGGCTCGTTAAAGGTAATGATAATCGGAGTAGTTACTGCAATGGGTGACGCTGTAGGTACTACGCCAGTATGTACAGGCTTCGTTATATCCACTTCGGCAACCGTTCGAAAATTCCAGCTTGTAGCGCTATTGATTCCTGCATAGCCAGCAGCATTCGAAGCATTAACAAATGCACTGGCATCAATCAAAACATAATAATTCGTATTTAAAGCGAAAATATTAGTCGGATCAACGGTTACTGTACGCTGCGTTGAATCAATTGAGATACGATCAGATGACAAAGGAATCCTTTCGACCAAATTACTCGTTGCATAATCATAAATGGATATGGACGTCGTATTAATCCCTTTGGTGACATTTTCATCAAAGGTCATTTTCAGATCAGCCGTTATCGATACGTTAATTAGATCATCAGCTGGGCTGAGACTTAATACGACTGGTCCTGCAGGTGCGGCAGCTGCTTGCTGCGGGGATGACGGCCAGCCTGCCAAGCTTAATTGGAGAAACAGCATTACGGCGATAAAGGAAGACAGCTTGCTGGTTCGATTCATTTCAATTCACTCCTCAAAAAATTACACTCGTACATTATTTGTCGGTATGTACACATGAAAAATTTAGGTTATTCCCCTTTTTTGTTCCTAATAACAAACAAAAAAGCTATCCACGAGTAGTCTAACTACTTTGTGGATAGCTTTTGGTACATTTATAATATAAGCTTATATTCCGCTTTGAACGCCGGCGTCTGCTTTAAGCTTCTCTGCTTTGTCAACGCGTTCCCAAGGAAGATCAACATCCGTACGGCCGAAGTGACCATATGCAGCTGTTTGTCTGTAGATTGGACGACGAAGATCAAGCATTTTGATAATGCCAGCTGGACGAAGGTCAAAGTTGCTATTGATAAGGTCAACGAGCTTATCTTCGCCGATTTTGCCTGTTCCATAAGTATCTACGTTGATCGATACAGGTTGTGCAACACCAATCGCATAAGCCAATTGGATTTCGCATTTGTCAGCAAGTCCTGCAGCAACGATGTTCTTAGCTACATAACGAGCCGCATAAGCTGCTGAGCGGTCAACTTTTGTAGGATCCTTGCCGGAGAATGCGCCGCCGCCATGACGAGCGTAGCCGCCATACGTATCAACGATAATTTTGCGGCCAGTCAAGCCTGCATCGCCTTGAGGTCCGCCGATTACGAAACGGCCTGTTGGGTTAATAAAGTATTTTGTATCCGCATCAAGCCATTCAACAGGGACAACTGGTTTAATGACATGCTCAAGAATATCCTGTTGGATTTGCTCTAGCGTAATTTCTTCCGCATGCTGAGTAGAAACGACAATCGTGTCTACGCGTACTGGTTTGCCGTCTGCGTATTCGATTGTAACCTGCGTTTTTCCATCTGGACGAAGGTATGCAAGCGTTTCGTTCTTACGAACTTCAGACAAGCGGCGTGCAATGCGGTGTGACAAAGCGATTGGAAGCGGCATAAGCTCAGGTGTTTCATTCGTAGCAAAACCGAACATAAGACCTTGATCGCCTGCGCCGATATCTTCGTTCTCTTGCTTCATATCCTTGCCATCACGAGTCTCAAGCGCTGCGTTAACGCCTTGTGCAATATCAGCCGACTGCTCATTAAGCGATGTCAAAACCGCACATGTGCTGGAGTCAAAGCCGTATTTGGCACGTGTATAGCCAATTTCCTTAATTGTGCGGCGTGCGATTGCTGAAATATCAACATAATCCGCACGACTGCTGATTTCACCAATTACCAAAACAAGACCTGTAGCGACAGAAACCTCACAAGCGACACGCGCGAATGGGTCTGCCTCAAGGAATGCATCTAAGACAGCATCGGATATTTGATCACAGATCTTATCCGGATGGCCTTCAGTTACTGATTCCGATGTGAACAAATGGCGTCCTTTAACCGACATCCATATCAACCTCCTATAACCTTAATATGAAATAAGTGCGAACATTCTACACAAAAAATGAACCTTTTCCCGGAGGAAAAGGTTGTTTAACAACTCTTCTAAGACAGTATGATACCGAAAATGTCGCTTTGTGTCAATGGAAGTCGAGATTTCCAGTATTTGCTAGTATCCACCAAGCACAGATTCTGCTTTTGCAATCAACCTTCTTGTAATCTCTCCACCTACTGAACCAGCTTGTCGTGTGGAAAGTGATGACCAATGCACGCTTTGTCCAGAGCCAGAGGAAGCTCCAAGCTCACCCGCAAATTCAGTATCTGCGCCAGTGCCTGCATAGGCTCCGGACGTTAACCCAAATTCTGCTGCGATTTCATATTTCAATTGATTAAGCGCTGCTTTACTTTGTTGCACTACCACTTTATTCGAACGACTCATGAAATGACACCTCCAAATGAATGTAGAACACATATGTATTGTGTATCAAGCCATCATTTTCGAAGCGTATAATCTATTGTCAGTACGGGTAAAATGTAGAGCATCTATCCATATTATTGCAAAGTGTAGCTGCCTTTAACCAAAACCGTAAGACCGTTCTTCTGATTGGGATCAGGTAGAATGCCGCGGCCTGCACGTGGGAATAACAACAAGTGGTTTGTAGGGACAGCTTGTCCCTTAGTCAAATCAGTCCCGCCCGTAAGATCAGCAATACCGCTGGCATCAGAGCTGTATGCAATTGCTTTCCCTACGCGCACAATGACCTCAGCGCCTTGTCCTGCCATTAAAGTCTTGCCTGCGGGTATCGATACGACTTCCAATGCTGAGTCTGTTGATGGTGTCGTACCGCCGCCTACAGAGCCTCCGCCCAATTTCGCCAACTGCTCGTCCACATAGCTTTTGGTGACTACTGGATCCTCTACAGAGCCTGGCGAAGTGCTAATTCCATCAGCTTCGATGGCATTAGAATTCATCATTCCAATTGCCAGTCCTGTTGATACTAATACAGCTCCAATAGCAAGCCTTACTATCATTTTTTTCAACTTATGAAACCTCCTAGCAAAAAAATCGGATATCTCTTTACGATACCCGATTTTCGCCTCTTAAACTAGTAAAATTATTACATTACTTCACTGCTGGATCAGCCCAGTTTAAATTAGGAGACCATCTAATTTGTTTGGTAACAAGCCGTGTTTTAAATCCGTTCAACTCTTCATAAATACTTACATTAAATGTAGGTGAAATCAGCTTACTAGACATATTTTGAACAATATTTGTATAGTTGGTGCCGGTTTTCCATACATACTGACCCGATAATGCATCAATTTCAAAAGGTGCTTGCAGCATGACCAAGTTAGTCGATAAATCCTCCAATACAAAACTGAACTTTTTGTTTGTGAAACCATCATAGCTACTATCGCGTGTAACGGTACTGTTAAGATCCACATCAATTGTCGTATCATTTAAGAATGTAAGCAAATTATCAATATTAATGGTATAGGGACCAATTTTTAGATTACTGAAACTATTTGTTTCTTGCAGCGGCAATGGGAGAGCGTAACGAGCTGCATTAACATATCCTTTTACAGTAACGTCCGTTGCCTTTACTATACCCTCGTCATTATAGGCTAATCCCAATACGAGACTTGCGTTAGCAAAATCTACTTCCTTAGGAAGCTCTGCCGTAACAAGCACTTGCTCTTTTTTCGATGCGTTGATTAAATTGTTTGTTTTAATAATAGATACCGTATACTTATTTCCTGCTGTCGTTTCTAGATAACCAGCCAATCTCGAGGTAGCAACTGCAGTCTCTTGATTGTTAGTTACATCCAAATATGCTGCGTACAAATTATTCGTGGATCCTTCCAACACTTTAACTTCCGTAACCTTTGCAGTGAACTTCTGTCCAAACGTATCGATGATATTCTCTCCACCAATGGCAACGGTCTTATTCGTAAGAGGAGCAGGTGTATTCAATGAAGATAGCTCACGCTGCGTTTCGCCTTCCTTCTCGAATAGCTTAAGCTTCAAATCAGTCAGAGAAGTGCTGGTCGGCACTGTACCCGTGTAATAAATGGAAATGGAACCGCCTGCAGCCAAGGATACCTGTGAATCCGATAAAATAGCTTTTGTAGGTATTTCTGCATTATTTCCTAAATATAGAGCACCTGAAATCTTAGGGACGGGCGCTGTTTTAGTTCCAGCATTTTTAATTTCCATTTTGCTAATAATATTAACTTCATTCAACCAAGAATACCGTTCAATTGAACTTACTTTTACATTATAGGAGTAATCGCCGCTCACATAAGCGTAATTATTTGCTGTTGTTGCTGATGCTGCATTCAAACTCAAATGAAATTTCACCACAGGCAGCGTGATCGCAGTTGCTGCCTCACCAACGGACTGCGTAACGACCAGCTTTAAACCTGTACTTGAAATGGCCTTAGGCAGTGAAACGGATAGTTTTACATTTTCCAATATTTTCGAACGTAATATAATACCTTGTGCAGTATCAGTGGTCGTCTTAATCTGATACATTGCACCGTTCCCCGCTTGGAGATAGAAAGAAAGGTTCGACAAAGTCACTTCAAAATTTTCTGTATTTCTCATCGCCAATTCCACATTTACGACATTATTATCTGTACCTTTGGAAATTGTCGATTTATTGATTCTCATGTTGATGACCGCATTATTTATTTTGGAGCCTTTATAACCATTAACTTTTACGTCATTGGAGTACGCTGCTGGAAATGTAAACTTGCCTAATTGTTTTTCATAGCCGGCAACCGAGAAGTCAAATTTAATCACATTTAAAACAAGATTGCTCAATGAAACAGATGCTGGGACCTCACTGTAGAAAGTAAGTGTAACAGTCGACTTAGCAGGGACACTTTTTTTTGTCTTATCGCTTTCAATCAAATTTGCTACATACTTAGTACCGCTTGTTGATTTCAAACGAACCCAATAATCACGCAAATTAATCGGAGCGCTGCCGCCATTGTAGAACGTAATCGCAAAGCTTGCCATTCTTCCTTTGCTGCTCGGAATAATATCCGCATTTTCAAGCTTCACATAAGAGTTGTTCGTTATGTACACCGGTTTAAAGGTTGCAACAGCCGCCGCCGCATTACTGTTGGATGGCAAAGACGGCAGTAAAAGAGCCATTATCAACAATATGGCTAAAGCAAGCTGGCTCTTTAAAAATCTTCTTCTTGGTAAACTGTTCATAATTTTTGATCACTCCGTATCTTTTTTTATATAGACGTATAAAGCATGCAATAGGTTTCGTTTTCTCAAAAACTATTTATTGTTCCCTCCCATCACTTCACTTTATCTCTCATTTATTATAACAAGAATATATGAATGATGTATGAACACAAAAAAAAGAATCCGGTGAGTTTCCTCACCGGATTCCTTCATTTTGTGTAGATTAGTTTTTGTAAAGCACGATTGCTTTAGCAAGTGTGAACGTGCCATAGCTTGAATCGCCAACTACAGCAATGTCATACCTGGATGTAGCTTCGCCATTAAATGCTGTTACATCAGCGAAGATTCCATCAGTAGTCAATGTGTCGGATGCTTTGTCGTACACATAAATTGCAGTAGAGCTGTTTACATAGTATTGAGCGCTGCCTGTCAATGTAAGTGTACCATCATTCAGGTTAGCTGCAGTGATATCTTTGCCAGTTGCATAAACAACCAATGTGTCATATGCAGTGCTAGCTTCTTTCAACTCTTGAGAAGCACCTGCTGGATCAACAGTATCTTTCAATGCTACAAGCGTTTTAGTGCCTGATTTGTAAGTCGAGTTATTAGTTGTTTGGTTAAGATCAGCAACAATTTTGTCATAGATCTTTTTACCTTCAGTACCAGTTAGAGCAAATGTCTCATTAGTACCTTTGATGTTAAGCGTTACGGAGTAGTCGTCGCCGTTCGAGCTAGCTTTTACGAACAAACCGTATTTAGCTTCTTTAGCGTCTTTAGCCGATTTTTCAGTGATAACTACATATTTAGCAAATGTAGTACCTTCAGTAATAAGCGTTACTTTATTACCTGCGGAAAGGTTAGCAAGGCTGCTTACAGAGATCGAACGATCGCCACCATCTGTTGCGAAAGCTTTAGTACCATCAAGAACGATAGTATTCTCGTTAATATCGTAAACAGTTGAGCTGCCGCCAGTTGTTACTTTAAGTGTTTTGTCGGTTTTCTCAGAAACAGTAGTTAGTTTCGTCAAATCGCGAAGCTCGTTGACACCGTTGATGCTGTTATCGGATTTTTTCAAGTTCCAGATAACGACTTTAGCTACAGTGTTGTCGAATGCAGCATCGCCAGCATCACGATTTTCACCCAACTTAACTGTGTTTGCTTCCCAAGTTGCGTTATTAAGCTCTGCATTTTTAGTAGCATTTTCTTTAATGGAGTAGTACTTAAATACGTCTTTTGTATCCGCAAATGCATCGGATCCTTTAGCATTGTTTGCTACTTGAAGAAGAACGCCGTATTTAGCATCCGCACTTCCACCGCTCACTAGCTCAGCGCCAGCAATTTTGCCGTCTTTGTTCAAGAACAGTTTGTAAGATGCGTCTTTAGCCAATTCATTTGCACCAGTAAGAATGCCAGAGATTGGAGTGTAAGTTTTGCCATCTACAGTGTAAATTACTGTTTTATCAGCATCTACAGATTTGCTAGCAATTTTACCTTCAACAACTGTGCGAGTTGCAGTGATTTTAACTGCTACTTTATCTTTGTTGTTAACAATGTCAAGAACATCGTTTTTAACAAGATCAGTTACAGCTTTCGCTTCGCCATTGATTGTAACCGAAGTAGTAGCACCAACAGTTACAGTGCTGCTATTAGTAACAATGCGTGCTTTAGTAGTACCAGTTGCTGCAATGTAAGAATCAAACAGTGCATTAGCAGAATTTACTTTTGTAAATGTAACTGCACGAACTTTACCAGCATTTGCATGGTTTTTGTCAAACAGGAACACATTTACTTCAGTGTCTTTAGCAACTGGGAAATCACCAGCTACAGTTGAATCGCTGTTTACATAGTAAGCAGAGTTTGTTACTGTGTCGTACTTGCTTACAGAAGAACCGATTTTAACTTCAACTTGTGGTGCATTGTTGAATGCAACGTTAAGTTTACCGGAAATTACATCTTCAGCAGCTTGGTTATCCGTAATAGCGCGGATTTTACCGTCTGTATCTGTAAGTACAGTCAAGTTGTGAGCAAGAAGGTCAGACAAAGTTTTGCCGCCAGTAACGATGAATTTTGAAGACAATGCTTTTGGAACATTGTTCAATACGATACGGCCGCTTGAATCAAGAACGGAAGAGTTCAATACTTGCTCCGAAGTTGTTCCAAGACGTGAGATCAGCAATTTGCCAGTGTTTTGGTACAATTGAGCGTCAGCTTTCCACTCAACTAGATCTGCGCTAAGTGCATTGCTTACTAGTTGTGCAACTACACCACGTGTAGTAACAGTTCCTTGTGCAAGCGTTGTTTTGCTAAACAGGTTAAGCGATTCAGCTTTCAACAAAACATTGTATGGCCATACGCCAGTCAAGTTTTTGTCTTGGTAGCCAAGAGCACGAACAACGATAGCTGTTACTTCTTCAAACTTGATGTTGTCGCTAGGACGGAATTTACCAGTTCCTTTGTCGCCAAGCAAGAAGCCTTTACCAGCAGCTACGTTTATGTAGCCAGTGTACCATTCGTTTGTTTTAACATCTTTAAATTGCGATTTAACGTTTTGAAGTGCTTTAGCAGCAGATTCGCTACCAGTAGCAGCAACGATTACTTTCGCCAATTCTGCGCGAGTAATGTTGTTTTCTGGTTTGAAAGTACCATCTGCGTAACCTTGAAGGATATCAAGAGCAGTAAGCTCTTCGATTGCGGATTGGTTTGGTTTACCTACCACATCGGATGGTGATGTTGCTGCAAAAGCTGTAAGAGATGTTGGAAGTACTAACGCTGCCGATAGTACAAATGCTGCTATTTTTTTCTTCATAACCTTTATTTCTCCTCCTCTAAATACATGCGGTTGTTGAGAGTTTTGTTTAAATAGTGAATTGCTCTTTTCCCTCATAGCTGATTCACCCCCTTTCCAGAGTTGAGCATAGATTTGATATAAATGATGTCCACGATCATGATAAACCCATTTGTAAAATCATGTCGTAGAAACTTGTAAAAAAGGCTAGAAAATTGCTAGAGTAGCGGCACCACTATAACATTATACAATGGGCAACTCATACCGTAAAGAGGAAGTTGAGAATTCATTCCAAATGGCTGCCAGCAAGAGTAGGTCTAGCGCATCAAATCATGCGTTCGTTTCGACTTCATGTATTTAAACGCATGTGAGTGTGAAAAGTTGCGATGTTCTGAAAAAAACTTTTAATTTTTTTTCATTCGCGTTTTTCTCACCTTATGTATTCGCCTGCGCGTACTCTGTTTAGTACTTTGCTAGTATAGCTTGTTTTCATAGAGCTCGTCGATGCAAAACATTTTCCATGGATAATGTTTCACTTTATTTATTGACACAAAAACAGACCGACTCAACTGCCGGTCTGTTTTTGCTGCTTATTTGCTATAAATCTTAGGTAATTTCTTCAGATCAGTCATCACTCTAGCCATTATTATGGCTGCATCGCTGCGCAACAGCTTTGCTCTTGGTTCAAACACAGATCCAGACTTTGGATTATTAGAATCAGTTAATGAACCTTGGATAAAGCCTTTTTTCTGAATGGCCAAAACGGAAGGTATCGAATAATAGTCAAAGCTTCCGGAGTCCTTGAATTCCTTATCAAGTGCCGACTTTGCTTTTTTCGCGTCCGTCTCCATCTTCAGGTTCAATGCTCTTGCCAGAACAACGGATGCGTCTTGGCGAGAAAGCTCTACATCTTCATCGAAGAAGCCTGGTCTTGTGCCTCGAACAAAGCCTGCACGTGCTGCCGTCTCAATAAAACGATAGTCATAAATGGCATTTGCGTTATTAGCGTTAGTAATCGTCTCTGGGAAATAAGAGAAATGCATCGCTCCACCGTAGTTCATTGGAATGTCTAGCATACGAATGATCATGCGCGTGAATTCACCGCGAGTTACGTAACGATCAGCTCCAAAGAAGCCAATAGGATCAATTGCGTTCATAACGCCCTTCGAATAGATAGCTTCCATAGCTTCTCGTGCATAAGGGTGGTCGTTAATGTCGTTATAACCGCGTGTAAGCTTAACGGCAACATAATAACCGAATTTTGTAAACGGCACAGTCACCGTATGTTTCTTATCATCTACGACACCGCCAATATTTTCCCATGTGCTATTGTAAGGATCAAAGCGGAATACCGTGATTGTCGTTCCCGCGCTTAGCGATACATTATTGTCATAGGCTAACGTAAGCTTGCCTGGCGCGGTTGGAGCAAGCTCAAGTCCAAATTTATTCCACCGTTTGGCAAAGCTATCGGTTGGCTTGCCAACTACGTTCGGAAACGGGAACGGATCTGTTCCTGTCGTCACGGGATCAAACGCCAGAGACGTTGGATCTGGATTATCTGCTTGCCCGCCATCTATCCAGTATAACGGACTTGCCTTTATGAATTGCCTAGCTTGATCTAGGAATCGAAACCCAATATGCAGGTTGCCTTCTGCCAAGCTATTTGCCGAATAGTTTGGCGGCTGGCTTTCAAATTCATGACGATCGACAATGCCGTCATTAGGGTTTGCGATAGCAAACAAAATATTGTTGCCGCTATATACTTGTCCTGAAAAATCCGTAGAAGAATTATAAGAAGGACGAACCAGCTTGCTGTTCTTCGCGAATGCTAGGACAAGCTTGCCGTCAAATACCTTATGCGAATTTTGCATCGTTTGCAAATATTGAGCGCCAGGAATATTTGCCGGCTGGTACACCATTTTAAAGGAGTCGTTAATTTTATCCTTGCCCCGCGTAATGGTAAATTTAATGTCATTTTCCTTATTCGGCTTGAGATCCTTAACCAACACGCTGAATGCATCTAAAATTAACGGCGTGCTCTGATTGTAATCTATGAATTTCACTTTCTTGGCAGCCTCTTTACCAACTGTTAGTGTGTCAGCGCCAGGTGACGAAATGATTACTTCGACAAAATTTTGGTTAGTCGTGCGTTTCTCAACTAGCGGCGCCAAGATCGAGAAAGGAATCGATGTCGCATCAATCTCCATTCGGTAGGCTGCCCGCGGGCCTGCCTCTCCGCTATTGAAGACGGTCATCACATAGACCTGGGAGCTGCCGTCTTCCGGCATCTTTTGCCTAGCGATATTAAAGTAGAAATATTGTTTCTCTACATCATAATAGAAATCAATTTGAGCATCTGGCGTCGAGACAACTTTTCCGGAATTGATTGGAGCTGCTCCGGTTAGTGGCACGCCCTTCTTTGTAGCTGTAAACTCCTTCGTAAGATCCCATTTGATATCGTTGCTCCAGTTGGGTGATGAGATGCGGACAATATATTGGTCTTTGCTATTTCCCAAATTATCATGACCTGCCGCATACGCGGCTTCGCCGCCAAGATCAACAAAATCAAATGTACCATGGATCTTTAACTGAGCTTCTTTTGTCGTATAGATGCTGCCCTGTTTCGGGAAATTAGCATCGTTGGGAACCGGCTGCGACAGATTTGCGCTGTACGGGTAGACGCCGTCTGTATTAGGAGCCGGGATAACCGGCAAATTCGTAGGTACAACGCTAAACTTAAACGTGTTTTCATAGTTGTTCTTTGCGGTACGGAAAACGAATTTTACCGTGTTCTCTCCCGCTTTGTTGAGTATGCTGAATATGGAAGCGGCAGCGGTAGCGGCAGCTCCTTTTGGCTTAAACGTTGTATTTGTTGTGTTTTTTTCCAAAGGAATTTCGACGTTATTAATGTAAAGGAATACCGTTTGTCCGGGATTATCATAATCGACTTCTGACTCATTGGCTACATTAAATAATTGGCCGTTAAAAAGACCAAGTCTATTTAATAAAATTAATGGATCTGTCTCTCTTACCGAATCGTAATCGACCTTCATCCCTGCAACAAGCGTGTTGAATTTCACATAAGGTCCGTACAATAATTTTGCTATGATTGTTTTCACTTCAGTTGAGCCATTTGTGGACGGATTCAATGTAAAAGTAATTGGATTTGTACCCGATGTTGGCAGCTTATTGATCTCAACGAATAAGCGCAAAAACGGTTTCAATTGATTATTAACGGTGCGATAAACAATCTCGGTATGATTGATCTGCGTGAAGCCTGAATCTGCATCCGCTTGAAGCATGCCGTTAATTTTCAGCAGATTCGTGAGGCTATTATCAAGACTCGTATAGTTGCCGATCAAAACCTCTACACCCATTGGCATGGAATACACATTTACGCCATCGCTTGGAATGTCTGTCCCTTGCAAGCCTTGAAGGCGGCCAGCGTTAGGAGAAGGCGTATTCATGGATTGATCATAGCCTGATAAATAATTGATATCATGAATATAAGAAATGTTGCTGTTGCGTATGACAAAAGGAATCGCATCCGAGCTTTGGAATACTAATCCGTTAGGCGCAACCAATCGAAGCTGATTAGATTCGTCAAATGTAAGTGCAGGCAAATTAAATTTATAGGAAACCGTTATAAATTTAGTTGTGCTGTCTATTACTGCAGGTGTGAATGTTACGGAACTCGTAATCACAGAGATTGGGACTGGGGCTAATGAACCCTTCTTCAGCTGTAAGCTTAATAATGCTGCTAGATTATTTTGAGTAACAGCAATCGGTGCTGAAGGGTTAGTACTATTCGTTAGATCATGCAATGGAAGAGGCAAGATTACATTACCCGATACTTGAAGAGCGTTTGCAGCGACTGATGATGTCGAAAAGTTCATATTCGGTTCCAAAACAGCCGTTTGAGTAACATCTGGCGCTGCCACAGGCGCTGACATCTTCAAATCGTAAAAAGTGACTTCCCCGTTGTAGAAAGCTACCTCGCGCGTTGTCTCCACGATTTGCCCGTTATTGTGCACCTTCAGCACAATCGTATTGATCCCCTTCTCAATGCTAAGCAAGGAGGTGCTGAACCTGCTGTCGCTAGTTGAGTTCGAAACATTAAAATCATAGCTTCTGCCGTTTATAACGACTGAAATCTTCTGAGCATTTGGCGCTTTACCCGAAATAACAATTTCTCCGTTTTGCTGTACGACAGGAGCTGTTGAGTACAGCATCGTCGGCTGATTTTCCGGCATAACATAGTCCTTATTCTCAAAAGTAGCCTTTAGATCAAATAGCATTGGACTATTGCGATATTCAATATAAATGGATTCGCTGACTGTTGAGGTGCCGGCTATCCCTTTAAACGTGATTTTGTTCAGACCAGGGAAAAGTGTAAGGTTAGCTATTACAATGCTGTTATCGCCGGCTGATGTGGAAATACCCGTAGTGATCTCCTCAGTCGTATTCACTTCCCTTTCTATGGAGCCGTTCAATGTAATTTGTTTTACATTATAACTAATTGAATTTCCGACTACTCCGTTAATTTTCCCCTCAAGTCTTACCGATTGGCTGGATACAATACGAGCGCTTCCTGCAGATGCATTTTCATTTGAAAATAAGAAATATGAGCCTGCGGCCGAAGCTGGGTGTGAATTGCTGAACGGCGGCAACAATGTAATCAACAATGCCAGCGTGAGCGCCAATGAAAGTAATCTTTTCAAAACAATGTTCCTCCTTTATGTATATGACAAGCATGAGTATTAGAATATGAGATGGACTGGCGACTGTACAGCAAGCTTCCGAATAAACCTTCCTCCCTTTTCCTCTTATAGTCAGCTTTCAATCATTGCAGTTAGACACGCTGACTGCAGAAAAGTTCTGTATTGTTGTTATCGGTTTTTGGCTGCCATATTTTTAGTGAAAGGAGCAATTTAACACAAAAAAAAGAGCTCTGAATCCCTCGCGGGAATCAAAGCTCTTGTTTATTTCGAACGGGATTCGGCGTCAACCTTGAGCCTAAGCCTCATTCGGTTTAAGAAGTTAATTAGCGGCCTGCGCGTTTTATCTACGATCCCCGTTACCTCTGCGCCGATTTGCAGGAAGAACATCAGCAAGCAAATGACGGCGAATGTGATCCAGTTCGCAGCGCTCGATTGCACGACTGCTGATTGCACGATAGCTAGTGCACCGAATATTGCAGCCACACCCCAAATGATCAATACCGTACGGCGATGGCTAAAGCCGAGGTCGCGCAGCCTGTGATGCAAATGGCCTTTGTCCGGCGCAAAAATCGGCCGCTTGTTCACCCACCGGCGAACGATGGCGAAGAAGGTATCCGAAAGCGGTACGCCGATAATTAGCAGCGGCGTTACGAATGATACGATCGTTACTTGCTTGAATCCAAGCATTGAAAGCGTTGCTAGGCTAAAGCCGAGAAACAGCGACCCCGAGTCGCCCATAAATATTTTTGCGGGATGAAAGTTGAATACGAGAAACCCTACGATTCCTCCAAGCAGCAGCGTGCTTAGCAGGATAACCGGTTGAAAGCCCATCAGAGATGCCATCACAACGATCGTTGCGATCGCAATGCCGGATACGCCTGCAGCGAGCCCGTCCAAACCGTCGATCAAGTTAATCGCATTCGTTACGCCAACGATCCATAGAATCGTAAGCGGAATGCTGATCCAGCCGGCAACCGGCTGCATCGATTCGCCGAACGGAATGTTCAGCAGGTCGATCTTTACATCAAAGCCGAATACGACAACGCATGCCGCTGCGATTTGGCCTAGAAGCTTAACTTTCGCCGAAAGCTCGAAGCGGTCATCGAAGGCTCCTAAAATAATGATCATCGTACCGCCGACCAGCAGCGCATTGATCATGTTTGAATCTTGAGGACGGAGCAAGCCGTCTGGAATAAATGGCGACAGAATAAAAAATGCGCCCACAAATGCAATATAAATAGCTAGACCGCCAAGACGCGGCATAATGCGCGTATGTACCTTGCGGTGGTTTGGTTTGTCTATTGCGCCTACTTTGAATGCGAATTTCTTAACAAGCGGCGTCATCGCAATGGCAAGTACTAAAGCGATTATGAACCCAATTGAATACAGCAAGCCAACAGGCATGTGTGCAACTCCCCTTTTTTCTCTACCGAAGTGAATTATACTCCGATTGAAAAAGAAACTCCAACTCCGTTTTTAACCAATTTTCATGGTTTTAACGAGATTTTCACGGTGTAGGCCTAGGTTTTGTTACGTTTTCTTTGTCGCGAAGCACTTTCACTACGAATTTCGGCAAAACAAGCATTCTTTTGTATCTTTTTGGCTCTTGAAGCAAGCGATAAAACCATTCCAAACGAAACTTTTGGAAAAGAATAGGAGCTCGTTTCAACTTGCCCGATACAACGTCAAAGCTTCCGCCGACGCCCATAATAAGAGGCACGTCTAATCTTTTCTTAAATTTAACAATCCATGGCTCTTGCGTATCCGCCCCGCGAGCAACGAACAACAAGTCCGGCGCTGCCTCGCGAATCGCTTCAACCACTTCCTCGTCCTGATCAGGTCCAAAAAATCCGTTCCGATAGCCAACGATTCGCACCTGCGGATACTGCAACTGCAGCTTCTCGGCCGCCGCTTCGATAACCTCCTGCGAGGTTCCGAGCAGATAGGCCTTCCATTTGCGCGATTCTCCCTGCTGGAAGAGGCGGTGCATCAGATCAAATCCCGTTACACGCTCAGCTACCGGATTGCCTACATGCTTAGCAGCCCATACGACACCTGCGCCGTCAGGAACAATGAGATCCGCGCGGCGGATCATCGCACTGTAATTCGAATCCTCGACCGCAGACATGATCATGATCGGATTAGCAGTAATGACGTGTGTTACGCGTCTCTTTTCAATAGCTTCTGTTAAATAATTAACCGTCTCATCCATGCTGGCCTTAGAGAACGGAATGCCGTATATCGGCACTGTCGGTATTTGTTTCGACAAGAGGAGCTCACCTCGATATGATATGACGCAATAAATGTACGATTTGTTGCGCCGGTTTTTGCGATTGTTGTTTTAACAGGTCGATTGCAGGCTTGTGCTTCGCTTGCCAGCCAGCTTTGTCCTCCAGCAGCGAGCACGCCGCGTCTGCAAATGCTTCGGCATCGAGCGCCTCCGTCGTGCCGATCGCACTTAGCCCTAATCGATTCAGGAACTGATCGATTTTGGGGTCGTAGGAGAGGCCAAGCATGGGAACCATTTGGCCTGCTGCATAGATGAGCGCATGGAGGCGCATGCCGAACAAAGCGTCGCACCGGCTGACCGCCAGCAGCATTTGCTGGGGGTCGTCGCCGGGCGCGGCCAGCTCGGCGGTGGAGCCGGAGCCGAGCCTGCCGCGCAGCCGTTCCATCACCTGCTCCGACGCCTGCGTGTCGGAGGGGGTGTGGAACGGCAGAAAGCGCAGCCGCACAGGCATGCGCTTCGAGAGCGCGACTAGCGCTTCGGCGGCGCGGGCGAGATCGCCGCCGTCGCTGCGCCAATGGCGCAGCGATACGCCGATAATCGGCGGCTCATTCGCGCTTAGCGAGTCTGCGGCTTGTCCAGCCGGCAAACTGCGCTGAGCTTCTTCATGCGCTTCTGCCGGGAGCGGCAAGCCCATAACCGGATCGGGAACGACATCGATCCGCTCTGCCGGTACGCCAATCCGCCCAAGCAATGCAGCGGATTCAGCATCGCGCACCGATACGTATGCGCTGCGCTTCATCACGCTGCGGATAAGCGGGTCCATCCAGCGGCGGTTCACAGGACCAATGCCCTGCGAATATGCAAAGGTTGGCTTGCCTAGCATCTGCGCCAGCTTCATGACTCCCGTATAATAAGGAATCGTCTTCGCGCTTGTTGCGTCCTGCAGGAGGCTGCCGCCTCCGCTTATCAAGCCGTCGCTGCCTCGAAGCGCCTTCCACAAATCCGCAGGATGCATCCGCCTAACGGATTCAACCCCGTACATTTGGCTTGTCCAAGCCGGATCGGCCGACAAGACGATCGGCACGATCTGAACGCCCTGCGCCTCTCCTTCTTCCTCCAATGCAAGCAATATCGATCTGAGCACCGCTTCGTCACCGCTATTGCGAAAGCCATAATAGCCCGATATTACTATTCGACGAATTTGCGAACGATTGCCGGTGCCCATTTACGTATTGCTCCTTCCACTACCTGCCATGCCACGATCAAAATACAGCCTATAATTGCGCCTGCACCCAATCCGAGCAGCACTCGAATGATTGAAATGTAAAGCGGCGTATGAAGATGCGCAAACGTATCAACCATCGACAGCTGTCCTATCGAGCCGATGATGATAAACAGCCATGCTGCTCGGTATCGAAGCGATAAGAAAAGCCCCAGCAGAAATAGCGGATGCGCGAGCAAAAACTCCTTGAAGCGCGGCCGAACGCCAAATGTCGATTCCAAAAAGCGGCGGATAACCAGCTCAATCGAGGATACTTGACCGCTGTTGCCTGTACGAGACAGGTAGTAGTAGCCAATGATTCCGATCACTGCCGCCAAAATAATCCAAGTAAGCGTGATTGGCTTGGAAAGCAATGCTTTCAATCTGCCCATTGTGATCTGACTGTTGTAAAGGAACACATAAATGGCAACCAACGCAATTGGAGCCAAATGAAGCAAGCCTACTCCGCGGAATTGCTCCAGCTTCAAATAATACGTGATGTTGTTCAACAATCCGAATACAATCGGTACTGCCATAAGCGAGATCAACGTCGCTACGATAAACCAATTCAACGCGAGTCCAAAGCGTCTTCCGATGGACAATGCCGGGAAAAGCCATTTCATGCGGTTTCCATTCTCATATACAGCACCTGGCTGATGCGGGACCTGTCCTTGCTGACTGCGGCCCACGGACCAATCTGTTCCGCCAATGACTCGCCGTTCGCCAACCGTACGAGAATAGATCCGATTCATAACCCACACAAGCGCGAGCGTAGGCGCCGCGATTGCCGCACCTAGAGCAAGCCCCTGCTCCATAATCGAGCTGTTAAGCTTGTACAAGCCTGCGCTTCCGACAAGTCCGATAGCAAAGACCGGAATGTAAACGCCGGGTACAAACGCGCCAACGAGCAATGCTATAAGAGCGACAGCTCCTAAGGCAACGACCGCACGAACCGGTTTATTCCATGAAGGCTGCTCATAATCGAACGGCTTCGGCGTGCCTGGCGTAAAGCCTTCCTTCGCAAGCTTCGAGACAACGCCATCTTCTTCGCTCATCGCTTCGGCCAGCCTGTCCAAAGAATGAACAACCTTAGCTTTCTCGGTACTCGACTCTACCAATCCGTTGATGAAAAACATCCGGATATTGCGGTCCTTAGCCGCCAAAAGAAAACGATCGGAAATAGCGCTTGTTGTCATGGTCATCCCATCTTGATCCGACAAGGAATATAACCTTACTGCATTATAGTTTGTAATATATGCTAATTTATTTATGCCTTCTTGCGGTTTTTTTAAATTTTCGATCACTGCGACACCCATATCGTACTTATTCAGCAGCTCACCGAATTTATCCAGGCTATTGTCCATCGCTTGATCTGATGCGCCCTTCACAGAATCGCCATCAAATAACACGCGATTAATGCCGTAGCTCTTTAATTTTGCAAGAAGCGCATCTGTTGCTGATTGATCGTATGGCTTAACGCGGTCAGATAAGCGCGGCAGTATGCCAAGACCTGCGTCATGAATCGTTTGCAGCGACATCGGGTCAAAAGCCAATGTTTTCATAACCGCATCCGCGATTGGAATTTCGACAACCATACCGTTGCGGCCGCCGAATGACCAGTCGCTGTACGGAGCCTCCTCACGATCAAACACCTCGCGTAAAACCGGTCCTATCATCTCTTCTTCTTTGGAACCATTAAATAAAATATAAGTAAAATTTTGGCCGGAAGCTTCGAACTTGCCTTGCAGCATCGCTGCATCCCTGGAGCTGTAATAAGTTAACCTGCCCGATAACTGCAGTTCCTTAAGCGAGCTCTCATAGACGGCCATCGTCGTAATGCCGGATTCCTTCAGCATCGCCAGCTTCTCTGTCAAGAAAGATTGCGGCCTAGCCTGCTTTTCCGCGACCTCTATAATATCGCGATAATCAAATACATATTCCACTTGCTTTGATGATTTTTCCGTTTCCAAACGAACGGCGCCGAGCGGCATTGCTGCCGCCACCCCGATTATTGCAATGACCCATAGTACAAACCTTGCTCGCCGATTCCATTGCTGCCAACGTAAAAACACGTAATTCCTCCGTTCTAAACAGGCTGATTATCGTTCTATTCGCTTTTGTCTACCCGTTCCATAACGGTTGTCTTCAACGTTTGCAGTGCAGCAGCGGCAGCATCCTTCGATTCGCCCTCGACAGCAAAATAAACCTTGATCTTCGGCTCTGTACCGGAAGGACGCAAGCAGAACCATGAGCCGTCCTCAAGCATATATTTCAATACGTTTTCTGGACGAAGTCCATCATGACCCTTGCCGTAATCAAGGACTTGCTCTACCTTCACGCCGCCAATTTCAACAGGCGGATTTTGACGCCAATCATCCATAATCGCACCGATTTTTTGCACGCCGTCAAAGCCTTTGAGCGTACGTGATTCCAAGCCCTCTAAATAGAAGCCAAATTCAGCATAAAGCTCGAGCAATACATCATACAACGTTTTTCCTTGGCTGCTATAGTATGCCGCAGCCTCCGAAATCAATAACGCAGCAACGATAGCATCTTTATCACGCGCATAGGTTCCAGTTAGATAACCATAGCTCTCTTCATAGCCAAACAAGAAAGTGCGCTCGCCTGTTTGCTCATAGCGTGTCATTTTTTCTCCGATATATTTGAAGCCAGTCAGCGTATTCTCAACCTCTACCCCATACGAACGGGCAATATCCGCTCCCAATTCACTTGTGACGATTGTTTTAACCACAACGCCATTGTCCGGCAGCTGGCCGCGCTCCTTCAACTGACTAAGCACATAATGAACCATTAACGCACCGGACTGGTTGCCGGTAAGCACGACGTATTCGCCCTCGTTGTTCTTCACGACTGCACCCATACGGTCGGCATCAGGATCCGTACCAATAATGATATCGGCATCAACCTGCTGCGCGAGCTTGATCGCGAGCGTGAACGCTTCGCGCTCTTCAGGGTTGGGAGATTTCACCGTACTGAAATAGCCGTCTGGCTGCTCCTGCTCCGGCACGATGTGAACGTTGTTGAAGCCAACTTTTTTGAGCACTTCCCGAACTGGCATATTGCCTGTCCCGTGCAGCGGCGTAAAGACGACGCTGAACTTCTCGCCAATTCCACCTTTAATCAGATCTGCGTTCAAGCTTTGAGCAACTACCGTATCAATAAACTGTTGATCAGCTTCCTCGCCTAGCCAGCGAAGCAAGCCTTGAGCTTCTGCTTCCTCGCGGGATAGCCTTTTTACTTCATCGAAGCTGGCGATTTGACTGATAGCTGAAATAACCTGTTCAGCCTCCTCAGGAATAAGCTGGCAGCCGTCGGAGCCGTATGCTTTGTAGCCATTGTATTCAGGCGGATTATGGCTTGCCGTAATGACGATACCGCTGGAAGCCTTTAGCTCACGCACCGCATAGGAAAGCTGAGGTGTCGGGCGAAGCGCAGAAAACAAATAAGTAACAATGCCGTTGCCAGCAAGCACAAGCGCGGCATCCAGCGCAAATTCAGGCGAATAATTACGGGAATCATGAGCAATGACAACCGATGGGCTAGCCTCAGCCGATGCGCCGGCAAGCAGCCAATTAGCAAGCCCTTGTGTCGCTTTGCCAACCGTATATGCGTTAAGACGGTTCGTTCCTGCGCCCATCACGCCGCGCAAGCCGCCTGTACCAAACTCAAGATCACGATAGAAACGATCCGTAATTTCCTTGTCTTGCCCTTCAATTCCGAGAAGCTCTTCCTTCGTCGCTGCATCGATAAGCGGATCATTAAGCCAAGCCTCGTATTTAGCAATAACGGTATCATTTGTTGGAGTTGTCATAATTATCAGCCTCTCTCATTCATGATTTTTAATTTATGAAGGATTTGATAAAGCAAACATTAGCTCGCCTTCTGCAACGATCTGATCACCTACTCTTGCTGTCCCTTGCCCTTTTCCGATTGAACCTTTGAGTCTTGTAATTTGCACCTCTAGCGTCAGAGTATCCCCAGGCTTAACCTGACCGCGGAAGCGGAAACCGTCAATGCCCGCAAAAAAGCCCAGCTTGCCGCGATTGGCTTCAATCATGAGCATCGCAACAGTACCGACCTGCGCTAGCGCTTCAACAATAAGAACGCCAGGCATTACCGGATAGCCGGGGAAGTGACCCACAAAGTAAGGCTCATTCATCGTTACATTTTTCAGACCGACAGCCCTAACGCCTGGCTCAACCTCCAAAATACGATCGATCAGCAGAAACGGCGGACGGTGCGGAATAATTTCTTGAATTTGATTAATGTCCAACATGTTAAAAAAAAGCCCCTTTCAAAGTTTGAGTAGTATAAAAACGGTGTATTTGTACGACACTAATCATATCCCTCATAAAACTGCAGTTTATGAAGGTTAAGATAAGGGGCTTGGCTGCTTGGACCAGATGTGTCCTTCGCCAAGCCTCTTTGTTCATATGTAGAAGCTTTGATAAATCATGAATGCCCGGTCGGCATTCCCGGGACTGCTTTATTAAGCGCCTTAAACATGACGATATACACAATGGAAGTGATGAACGAAAAGGCAATGACCGCCCACAAATACGAATGTGCATTTGGCGCTTCAAAGAAGATGAGCATAATCGCCGCATAGAACAGCACGGTTGTCAGCTTCCCCATCCAATTGGCAGGCACCGTCTTCTTTCCTCGAAAATGGAAATACAATCCTCCAGCTATCATGCCAAGATCGCGCAAAAACATCGCTGCTGCTGCCGCCCATGAAATATGACCGGAAATGAGCAACGATACAATTACAGTAATGAGCATCAGCTTGTCAGCGAGCGGATCGAGCATAATGCCAACCATCGTAACCTTGCCGCTTCGGCGCGCAATATAACCATCAAGCACATCAGTAATACCCGCAGCGACCATAATCAAGAAGGCAGGAATCATATGTCCTTTAACGAATACCGCTATGTAGACAGGAATCAATACAAAACGCAATGATGTTAATAGATTCGGCAGATTCAAACTCGCACGCTCCTCTACCTATTGCTTACTGTCCATCATGGTTCCAAACTATTATACAACTACCTCCCCTAAAAATAAAACCTTCGCTGGTCCGAGAAAGCCGAGTTTTTATGCATCCATCGTTCCATGCCGGCATTTAAAAAACTTTATTACCATATTATACCTTCGTTCTTCATTTTCGCCATCTCTTTACCGTTAATTAGTAGAAGGACAATTACTTTTACAAAGAGAGGACAGGGATGTAGTGAAATTTAGTTTACGTATCGGTACGTCGTTCAAAGAAACTCGTAGGTGGTTTGCAGCTGCTCTTGCATTCATGATCGTCATGACTTCGTTAACAGGAGTTGCGATTGCTGCAGAAGATAACGTAACTGGCATCGAATTTAGTTATGATTCATCGGATTACAACAGCAGCACATCATCTATCGCAACATTCATTGAGGATGACAAAGTGAATTTAACCGTTTTCGCCTCCATTTCAGGCTCGGCAAACAAGAAGGACGTCACAGCGGATGCGACATGGAAATCGTCCAACACAGCATTTGTAAAAGTGGAAAAAGGCGTATTAACCGGTGTCGGCAAGGGAACGGCGACGATAAGCGCTACTTATAAAGGCTTCACCATTTCCATCAAGGCGTCATCTGATTACATTTACGATTCCGTTGTTCTAAAGTATCTAAATGGAACGGAAGCACCGACTACGCAAGATATTGAAATCGGTCAGCCTTTAATCTTCGCACTTGACGGTACAAAAACAAATACTAGCAGCAAGAATGTGACTAGCGAAGCCGTTTGGACATCTTCAAACGCTGCAATCGCAACTGTTGATGAAGGTACGATTACGTTGTTGGGCGTTGGAGCCGTTACCATTACAGCCAAGCTGAAGGGCAAATCCGATTCCATTACAATCCATGTATCCTCACCGTACAAAACGATCTCGATCGATTCGGGAGCTTCAGGTCATTTAGTCGAGCTCAATATTGGTTCTGATGACAAAAAGTTAACGGCATCCGTCGTTTCCAAGACAGGCGAAACACTTCCTCCCGTCACAGATACAGCCAAATGGGTTAGTGCCAATGAGAAGGTGGCGACGGTTAAAAAAGGCGTCGTCACCGCGGTGGCTGCCGGCAAAACGACGATTACCGTATCCCATAGAGGTGTATCCACCTCTATCGATGTAATCGTTCGTACAGCTTTCCAATCGATTAGATTGTCTCCAGAGAAAGAATATCACCTGCTTCTGCAAGATGATTCTCTTCAGGTAACAGCAGAAGTATTAGATAATTCTAATGTCATCTCTCCTGTGACAAATAAGGCGGAATGGACGTCCTCCAATGTCGCAGTCGCTACGGTCTCAGCCGGCGGCCTTGTTACGCCTAAGGCTGTTGGAACTACCAAAATTGCGGCAAGTTACAAAGGAGTTAGCCGCAGCATCGATATTACGGTGTACCCAAGCGTAAGCGACATTAGCGTAGAGACTGAAACCATCGACGGCTTTAATGGGATCAGCGGTGATCTACCTAAAGTAACGGCAACAACGTTTGACGGTTCAAAGGTCGATGTTTCGAAAATCGCGACTTGGACTTCCAAGGACGAGAAGGTCGCTGTCCTTAAAGACGGACAATGGACAGCCAAAGCCATTGGCGAAACCTTGCTTACTGCGACCGTTCAAGGAAAAAAAATCGAAGTAAAATTATTTGTTCATGTGAAGCCGTTGAAGCTAATCGCAAGCGTAAAGGATCTTAGCATTATTTTAGGAAAAGAAACGCCATACCCTTCTGTAACCGTCGTTAATGAGGATGGGGAAGAAGAGGACATCTCAAGCAAAATCAAATGGAAAACCACGTCAGAGGATATCGTGCTCAAGGATGAGGTAATGAAGGGCCTTGAGGTGTCCAGCATTACACTCACAGCCACTTACCTGACGAAGAGCGTATCTGTGCGCGTGAAGGTTGAAGAAGAGATTGTGAAGCTCGTAGTTGAGCCTGCTGCACTGGATCTTAATCCAGGCCGATCCAAATCAGTTAAGGTAACTGGCTACTACAAGAGCGGCATGCAGGTTTCCCTCGGTTCAAAAATGAACTGGGAGTCCGGAAATCCAAACATCGCGAGCGTAAGCAACACAACCGTTAAAGCAGCAGCTGTCGGAACAACAAAAATTACAGGGTCATACCAAGGCAAAACGGTCGTAGTTCCTATCGTTGTATCGCCTAAGCTCAAATCACTTGTTCTTTCGAGCAAATCGGTGCAGCTAACAGCTGGCGGGACTTATCTCGCTAAACTGCAAGCTAATTTCACGACTGGAGATCCCTCTAACGTGACTGATGCTGCAGTTTGGACTTCGTCCAAAGCTAGCGTCGCAACCGTAGTAGGCGGCAAAATCGTTGCTGTCAGCAAAGGCACTGCATCCATTAAAGCAACCTATGCTGGAAAAAGCGTAACCATACGGGTAACGGTAAAATAGTTCATGCAGCAATAAAAAATTCGTGTAAGAAATAAAAAGCAGGTCGAGGCCATAAGCCTTGATCTGCTTTTTTTCGGGTCCATTGCAAGTTATTCTTTCCTTGCAAAAAAAGCTGTCCGTCAAGCCGCTAATGCCGCTAGATAGACAACCTTTTTATCCTATGATTATTAAGATTCAGCGAATACCAGGTCATAAAGATGCTGCCATGTGGACCAGCTAAATACTTCTTCGTTAGGCTGCTTGCCCACTACGACATAACCAACATATAAACCTGTAACAAGCATAATAACCATTATGAGCGGTACGATGCTTTTGCGTAAAAACCACAGCAGCATCCTTACCCCTTTGGGCCGTTGCTTCTTATCGGAGCTCCCGTCAGTCTTCGCGCCAATATTGCGCTTCTTCTTCCCAGAGCCGCTCTCTTCTGCTTGACTCCCGACCCCGCTTGCGCCGCGGTCGATTCGTTCATCGGCCATACTCATCTACATCATCCTATCCTTATGCGCGCAGTCCGTTTGTCAGGCTCATCATCGTATCGCTTGACGATAACGCTCTAGCTGCCAATTGATAAGCACGCTGCACATTAATAAGCTCGGTCATCTCATCCGTCAGCTCAACATTTGATTGCTCCAAGTATCCTTGGCGCAAAGTAATAAGATTTTCCGAATTAGGTACAATCTGCTGCACCACATCGCCCGCGTCTATGCCATTAGCCACAACAAACAGGTTATCGTTAACCGCAGTCAGTGCTGATGGACGTGAAGCCTGAAGCAGCTTTATGCTGCCAAGCTCAATGGTACGATTAGGGGATACCCCAAGCACAGAACCGTCTGAATTAACGCGTAGACTATAGCCTTGAGGCACAACGATATTGCCCTCAATGATGTCCCCAGTCAAAGGATCCTTAACATTAGCAACGACTGGATATCCGTCTTCCGCTGCCAAAATCGTATCACCGTTTCCGCCGAGCGTCAACTGAAAGGCGCCATTGCGCGTGTATCCGCGATTGCCGGCGTCGTCCACCTCGACCTCAAACAATGCATTTCCTTCGATCGCAATATCCGTATCTTTATTCGTTCCCTGCATAGGGCCTTGGGATAGATTCGGCTGAACCAACGTCATCCGAGAGCCCCAGCCTTGCGTATAGTCCATCGGCGTAAGACGACCAGGCTGATTAAACGCATCGGGCTGGCTTCTTAAGTTCGTAAGAAGATCCTCAAAGGTTGCTTCCTTGCGTTTGTAACCAACGGTGTTCACATTAGCAATATTATCTGCAAGCAAATCCAGCTTTTTTTGAAGTCCATTCATCGATACCATAGCGTTGATCATTGAACTGTTCATACTTCGTGCACCTCCGCTGCTTTACGCCTGTTGTTATACGCGACCTACATCATTAACTGCTTTATTCAAGCTTTGATCATAAAATTGAATGACCTTCTGGTTCGCTTCATAAGCGCGGAGCGCTGACATCAGATCAACTGCCGCTTGCGCAGCATCAACATTGGAGCGCTCTACGTAGCCTTGTCTCACCTCAACGCGCTCATCTGGAGCAATTGCAACCGCTTCTCCATCCTCAGTGGCAAATCTAAAGCTTCCGTTCCCTTCACGCACGAGCAGATTCGGATTATCGATTCGGCTAACCAGCAGTTGAACGCCTATATCCTGTCCATCTATATCTTGAAAGCGTTGATTCCCTGTCAATTTGAGGTTCTCAAGGCCTACGCCTACTGGCATTTGAATAGGTTGTCCATCCGTGCCGAGCACGTTCGAGCCATCGTTTGCCATGAGAAAGCCTTCCTCGGTAAGCGTAAACTTACCACTTCGCGTATAACGAATTTCGCCATTCTGATCCTGTATAGTAAAGAAAGCTTGCGGCTGGAATGTTACCTCTCCGTCTGGACCAACATTTTTGCCGGATGCGTCAAAAGAAAGACCGTCCATTTCAATGTTCGAAATCAACGCAAAATCAGACGAGTTGTTCGTCTGCGATAAATCGCCCTGCAAATGGATAGACAAGCTTTCTTCCGCAAATACGCCGGTTGTCAGCTTCCCGATCTTGTTGATACTCTCGGAGCCTGCTCCAGTCAATGACAGCATCAGTTCCGGAAAAGAACGGGTTACCGCATTGGTCTGCTTATAACCAGGCGTGTTTATGTTTGAAATATTATTCGTTACCGTATCATGTCTTCGCTGCTGTGAAATCATGCCCGACGCTGCGGTGTATAAGCCTCTTAACATCGTTGTTACCCCCTTGGCCGCTTCCAATCCAACTTCCTATATATGTTATCGGTTGAAAGCAAGGCTGCCTGTATAGCTTGTTCTGCGACCAATGGCTCATTTACGCCTCGGCTGCGCCCCCCTAAGGCTCCCTACCCGCGCAAATGATTTGTTCACGGCCGCTTCTGCCCTTACTTCTGCCCTTACTTCTTCCCGAGCTTGTCCAAGTTATCTAGAAGGATACCGGTCCCTTTGACGACGCAGTGCATAGGATCTTCCGCAATCAATACCGGTACCTTAAGCTCATCTGCAAGCAGCGCATCAAGTCCGCCGAGCAAAGCGCCACCGCCTGTCAAAATAACGCCGCGGTCAATGATGTCCGCTGACAGCTCCGGCGGCGTGCGCTCAAGGACGGCCTTAGCTGCAGATACGATGGACATGACTGGATCCCAGAGCGCCTCGCGGACCTCTCCGGAACGAATCGTTAACGTAAGAGGAAGACCCGAAACCATATCTCGGCCGCGGATGTCGATCTCCTCTTGGCGTCCGCCCTCAAGCACGGTACCGATCTTAATTTTAATATCCTCGCTCGTTCTCTCACCAATCAACAGCTTGTATTTATTCTTAATAAATTTCATGATTGCATCGTCGAACTTGTCCCCTGCAACTTTAATAGAAGAGGCGGTCACAACGTCGCCCATAGAAAGAACGGCCACATCCGTTGTGCCCCCGCCAATGTCTACGACCATGTTGCCGCTAGGCTGGAAAATATCCATTCCAGCCCCTATAGCGGCAGCTTTGGGCTCATCCTCAAGAAATACTTCCTTAGCGCCGCTGCGCTCTGCAGCCTCGCGAATAGCCTTCTGCTCAACTGATGTAATGTTCGTTGGCGCGCAAATAAGAATGCGGGGACGGCTAAACCACTTCCGTCCCTCGACGCGATCAATAAATGCTTTTAGCATAATTTCCGTAATTTCAAAATCCGCAATAACCCCATCACGCAATGGCCGAATTGCAACAATATTGCCTGGCGTCCGGCCTACCATTCTATGTGCTTCCTCGCCAACTGCCAGCACTTTCTTAGAATCTCTTTCAATCGCAACGACTGAAGGCTCATCGAGTACGACGCCTCTTCCTTTTACATGAATGGAAACATTGGCTGTTCCAAGATCGATCCCAATATCCTTGCTCAACATAAGGCTTAAGTCCCCCAACGAATAATAATTACAAAACGTACATTTGGTTCCCTTGACATGGAAACCGCTAACGTTTATTATTCGCCAAAAAAGACAAATTTCCTCTATAATTCGAGAAAAAACTTCACAGCTTTCCAGCGGCGAGCACTTCACGCTTTTTTGTACCCGTTTTCTTATATTTAATCTTGGTCGCTTCTCCTCCCCTCAGATGCCGAATGGATTTGTGGTATTCGAGAATGTGCTTAACCTGATCGGCCAGATCGGGGTTTATTTCAGGAAGCCGCTCAGTCAAGTCCTTGTGCACCGTGCTTTTGGATACACCGAACTCCTTGGCAATCGTACGCACCGTGTGCTTCGTTTCTACGATGCAGCGGCCTATTTTAATGGTTCGCTCCTTAATGTAATCGTGCACGTTCCCGCCTCCCTACTCGAGATAGTTTGGTACATTATATGAGTAGGCCACGTATATATTCGTTATGGTCAAGCCTGACAAGCCTGAATGTGAATAAATTTTCATAAAAACGTAAAACAGGCAGGGAATTGCTCCCTGCCTGTACGTCTAAAGTCCTATTTTTCAGAAAAGTTAATCTCCAGCCGCCCTTATTCTGTAATCAACGAGCTTGGGTTAATGGGCTTGCCGTTGTTGCGTGTTTCATAATGAAGGTGAATGCCCAGATCGCGTTCTAGATCGTTGCGGCCCGCTTTTGCAATGACCGTACCTTGTGTAACATCATCGCCTTCAGCCACTTGAATGTCCGTCACGCTTTGGTAAATGGTAACCAGACCGCCTTCATGCGTAATTTCAATAACGTTGCCGTTTGTTGGTTCTGTCTTCACATAAGTGACTTTACCGGAGAGTGCGGCTTGCACATCGAAGGTTTTGCCGCTTGGATCAACAAAGTCGATGCCCATGTGCGGTGAGAACGTGTCTCCCACTTGAACGAGTGCAGCTTCGCGCTCCGCGTCGCTTGATTTCTCATCATAGAACGAAATCTCTTCCTTCAGTGCCGCTTTGTCAGCGATTGGCCATTGCATCAACTCGTCGCCAAGTACAACTTCAGGCGTTTCATCGCCTTTGCCTTCCGGTGCTGTAGTTCCCCCTTGTGAAACTTCAGTAGGATCGACTTTTCCTGTTGTAGATTTCGATTGATCGGCCCCCTGATAGATCCACATTAAGGTTACGATAATTGCTGCCGCGGCCATGAAGATTGCTGGAGATACCCATCGCTTTGCAAAAAGGTTCTTCCATCCACTGCTAGATTTGGCGGCAGACGTTCCTCCCAGAACAGTTTTGGGAGTTTCTTCTGGTTTTTGCTTCGGTTTACTTTGATTTTGATCATTCATTTTCTATCACCTCACTAGCCATTGTTGCCAGATCTGCTAGGTTTATA
Organism: Paenibacillus sp. Y280; assembly: GCF_056786335.1. Taxonomy (NCBI): domain Bacteria; kingdom Bacillati; phylum Bacillota; class Bacilli; order Caryophanales; family Paenibacillaceae; genus Paenibacillus; species Paenibacillus sp. Y280. Next base: position 53,091 of record NZ_JBXCIW010000014.1, on the reverse strand, counting down.
CGTGAGGCATACGAAAAGTTGAAAGAGTTTAAATTACGAGCGGCGAGAGAGCTGCTTCGCAAGCTTTGAAGCTTGCTCCACTTGAACACTAGAGTAATAATGTTCCAATATTTCATCTGCGCCTGCCCCTGTTTGAGCCATACCATTCGCACCCCATTGGCTCATTCCAACGCCATGTCCGTAGCCATAGGTCGTAATCGAGATGGCATTTCCTTTTATGCTCCAGGTGAATTGAGAGGATGCAAGACCTAGCGCCTCTCTCACTTCCCGCCCCGTAAAAGCGTTATCTCCTATCGTAATCTTGCTGATGCGATTGCCTTCCGTTTTCTCTATTACGCGGATTGAAGGTTTAACAGAGCCCTTCTTCCTCACACCGAGCTTGCTGTAAAACTCATTTAACGAGAGCTCCACCGTTTCTTTATAGCGAGGGGAGATCACTTTATCCCACGGGCTTGCCACACTCCGCAAATAAGGAATTTCTTGGTTCCAATAGTCCTCTGAATTTTCCGTATAACCGTTGCTGGTTGAGAAAAATGAAGCCTCTATCGGCTCGCCTTTATACGTTATTATTTTTCCATTTGTCTGAGCGATTACTTCGTCCAGCTTGCTCATGTTCTTCTTCTGCTTGTTCTTGGGCCATTTTCGCGCGAGCTCCGCCAAAGAGACATATACCTGATGCTCAATAGTATCGGTCACATCCGCTCCCGCTACAGGCACTCCGCTATCATTTCCTTGAACGATTCGCCGAACCATATACGTACGTGCGGCAATCGCTTGCGCCTTCAATGCTTCAAGCTCGAAGTCGATCGGCATTTCCGCAGCCACAACGCCGCGGACGTAGGTTTCCAGCGGAACCCTCTCAATCCGTTTTTCCTTCGTCATATAAACACGGATGGTGATATGATCAAGTGCATTTGAAGTTTCCGCATGCGATTCCTCACTTAAGGAAGGCTTGGCCGCAGGCTTTGGTTGATCTCTACTTACTGATGGCTTAGTTCCTTCTGGCTCAATTGCAATGTCTGCCGAGGCATCTGCTTGAAAGCCGTCTTTCACTCCGCTAGTATCTGTTAATACACGAGCAGCCTGCACATTTTTCAGCTCATTCAGCGACAGCCTTACTAGCAGGATGGACGCCCCCAGCATAGCGCCAATTGCAAATAGCGCCATCCATCTGCTTTTCCGCAAACGGTCGACTATCGAAACTATTGAAAACTTCCCTATCCCTCGACTCATGAGCTCTCCTTCCACCTTGGCGGTAAGGGAAAACAGGAATCAGCTCGCGCCGGCTGATCTCTCTTAAACCGCTTGATGGTTCATTCTATGAGTCTAAATGATAGGGTAGAACTTCAAATGGCTAATCGTGGCGAAGCACGTCAACCGGCCAAAGCTCGCCGCTTTATTCGCAGGCAAAAAGCCGAACACCACGCCGACGAATGCAGAAAAAGCAAATGCCAACAATACGGTGTCGATTGGAACCTCTGTCTCGGACTGGATAAAAACACCAATAACGATAGAGGCAGCATAGCCTAGCCCGATCCCTAGCGCGCCTCCCAAACCGCTTATACAAACAGCCTCTACTAGAAACTGGAGATCGCTACATAAATAAGCTGCTTGAAATCATACATATTGCGCTGAAGCTCCCTAATTCCCATGTGATTGAATTATGTAAGCACGTATGCGTGCTTACAGAGCACTGCCCACTCTAGCTGCTCTTTCACTTTATTAGCTCGTGCATGCGATATGAACTAACAAATCCTCCAGCGTGGATGAAGAAGAGAATGCAACAAAAAAGAGCATCATTCCTTCTCAGCCCCAAGAGGCGAAGAAAAACAATACTCTAATAGATGTTTTTTACAAAGGCGGCAGCTCTTTCAACATAGGCAAGGAAGAAATCGCACCCGCTCTGGTCGTCGTCAGGGCTGCTGCGGTATTGGCGAATGAAAGAATCCGTTCCGCCTTTTGGGCCTCAATCGTCTCTAATACGCCCTCGTTTAATTGAAGTTGATATAACAGTGCCCCAATAAAAGCATCACCGGCACCAGTCGTGTCAACGACCGCTACCTTTTGGCCGGGCACAGATACGTCGTAGGATCTCATATACCATGCCGCTCCATCGGAGCCCCGAGTATAGACGACAGCCTGTACATCGCCGACAAACAGCGAAGAAATAGCCTCCTGCTCGTCCTCGATTCCTGTAATAAAGGCAAGCTCATCCGAACTTATTTTGACAAGGTGGCTAAAAGGTATAAATTGAAGGATCGTCTGCCTGCACTGCTCGTGATCGTCCCAAAGCGGAAGACGCACATTGGGATCAAAGCTGATAAGGCCGCCCGCTGCCTTCATCGCCGCAATCGCTTTGAGATGCGCATGCTTCACTGGAGCCTCTATGAGATCAACGGAGCAATAATGCAAAATATCCCCTTTTGCGAACCATTCCTCACCGATCTCCTCTTCCGCTAGCAGCATGTCCGCACTCGGATTGCGATAGAAGGAAAAATCTCTGTCGCCGTCTGCCTTTAGGCTTACGAAAGCAAGAGCTGTATTCGCTTCCTTCGTTCGGAGCACGTAACGTGTATCGACTCCTGCGGCATCCATCGTTTCTACGAGAAAGTCGCCAAAAGCATCCAAGCCCAGCTTGCCGATGAATGCGCTGCTGCCGCCTAGCTTCGCTACTGCACAAGCGACATTCGCCGGAGCTCCTCCGGCTTCCTTCTTAAAGCCGACAACGTTCTTCAACTCAACTCCGCGTGCATCAGGTATAAAGTCTATTAGTGCTTCACCAATTGTATATAGTTTAGACAATTTAAGTCCCTCCTGGATTCAGGTTCCGTTTGTTAAAGAATACCACAGAACAAACAGCCATGGGCATACGCTTGAAATGCCTATCGGAACGGCACCTGCATGTGGATGAACGAAAAGAAGCTGTTTCAGATAAGCCCAGGTCGGCTTATTTGAAACAGCTTCTTCTTTAAAATGAATGACGTTATGCCCAGGTTGGCTGTATTTTGAGAACGGCAACTTCTTTCTCACGCTTGTAGGAAGCAGCCGATTCACCGTCAGACGATGCGGAAATCGCAACCACGGAAGCGATATCCCGAGCCGATACCACATGGCTGCTTGAAGTCTGCTTGCTTGGTGAAGCCATAGCTGCAGCAACTTCTTGCTCAACACGATGGATATCAGCACCCAGTGCTGCAAGCTTGCCCGTAATATTGACATAACCGCGATCCACATGATGCAGACCTGTTACTTCCGTCTCGCCGTCAGCGCGCAATGCCGCACAAATAAGTGCTGCTCCTGCTCTCAAATCGGTTGCACATACTTTCGCACCTGTAAGCGGCAGGCCGCCGCTAACGATAGCTGTGCGTCCATCCACCTTGATTTGAGCGTTCATTTTCTGAAACTCCTCGACGTGCATGAAACGATTCTCGAACACCGTTTCCGTTACGACGCTTGTTCCTTCGGATACAAGCAAAAGCGCCATCATTTGAGATTGCATATCTGTCGGGAAGCCTGGATGCGGCAAGGTTTTGACGTCAACCGATTTCAGCACAGCGCTGGATTGCACGCGAATGCCGTTATCGCTCTCTGTAATTTCAACGCCCATTTCCTGAAGCTTAGAAATGACCGGCGTCAAATGATCAGCAATTGCGCCTTCAACGAATACGTCTCCGCCCGTAATGGCGGCAGCGATCATATAGGTTCCTGCTTCAACGCGGTCAGGAATGACATTATGCGCTGCGCCGAACATTTTATCCACGCCCTCGATACGGATCACGCCTGTGCCTGCACCGCGCACTTTACCGCCCATGGCATTAATATAGTTCGCTAAATCAACGATCTCAGGTTCTTTGGCAGCATTTTCAAGAATGGTTGTACCCTCAGCCAAAGCCGCTGCCATCATAATGTTTTCCGTTGCACCTACGCTGGCTACGTCCAGGTAAATCTTCGCGCCTTTAAGACGAGTCTTCGTACTTGCTTCAATGAAGCCTTGCCCAAGCGTAATTTCTGCGCCCATCGCTTCAAAGCCTTTCAAATGCTGGTCAATTGGACGAGTGCCGATCGCGCAGCCGCCTGGCAGCGAAATTCTAACCTTGCCTATACGGCCCAAAAGAGGCCCCATGACAAGAAAAGAAGCCCGCATTTTACGAATTAGTTCATAAGGTGCCTCGAAAGACGTAATCGCCTGCGCTGTAATGCGCATCGTTTCATTGTTATAAGTTAATTGTGCGCCCAAAGAGGCAAGCACTTTCTGGATCGTCATAACGTCGTCGAGGAGGGGTACGTCATAGATGACGCTGTCTCCTTCTGTCGCCAATAATGAGGCCGCTAAAATGGGGAGTACTGCATTTTTTGCTCCGCTAACACGGACCGTACCCTTTAAACGCTGGCCTCCGCGGACGATAATTTTGGTCATCTTTTGGTTCCCTCCGCGAACTGCAATTTCTATTTCCTATTCGTGAATAATCTGGAATAGCTCAGTTTACCCAAACTTCATCTTATCACTCAATTACACAAATCGACAAGCGTTAAATTATTACTACTTTTTGCATACGCTTCCCTCGGCAATTCATGACTTTTTTCACTAGAAACGGCGCTTTTTTTCGAAAACAAGCATGTTTCCGCTCCGCAAATAGGTCCTAATTAATACCTATTCGCACGCCATTTTCTTTTTGAGTCCGTCATGTATTACCCATTGTTGACATGTTTCGCTTTTGTTATTCGACAAAGCTTTTGAGAAGCACGGTATAGCCCCAATATTCCAAAATAAATTTGGCCAAAAGATGGCCCATAATGATGGCGACGATGACTTGAAACAAGCGCGCTTTCGGGCTTCGCGGAAAACGAAAAAAAGTATCCCACTTTACCTCCTGAAGCACGAACCAAACAAATATAATGCTGAGTATGACAATGACAATTGAAAACAAACCCGTCATGCCTGTATAGGTTTGCATGTCATTGTAGAGCTCGTTGTCGACGTTCATGATGCCTCCCTGGCTTTCGCAGCTTATTACATATCAAACGGAATTCGAAGCAAAAATGTTTTATGCAAATATTAGGCCATGACGCGGTGCAAAAGCACGGTGAATTCAGCCCTGCTTGCCTGCTGCTTCGGTTTATAAAGATTGGACTGCATACCTTCGATTTGACCATTAAGCCTCATTGCAAACAGCATGGGAGCCGACCAATGCGATTTGGTTACGTCCTCGAACGGATCGAAGGTAGGGAGCCGCGGCTGAACGCCGTCGGCATAGCCGATTATCAACGCCATTTCCGCTCGCGTTATCGGCTTATCCGGCCTAAATGAATCATCTGGGAACCCTTTTATCCAGCCCTGATTAATCGCGATGGCTATGGCTCCATTTGCCCAGTGACTCGACTTAACATCCTTAAAACGCTTCGCTTTCGCTGTGCCAGGCGATATCGGCTTATAAGCCTTGACAACCATCGCTACCGCCTCTGCCCGTGTAATCGCACGTTTTGGCTCAAACCGATTGTCACCTGTACCATTTATGATACCCCTTTTGTTTAAGGTGATAATTTCGTTTTGCGCCCAATGCTCCTTAATATCGCGGAATCCGGCTACCAGCTCCTCTGACTTTATTTTCAAACGATAATACTGCTGGTCAAAGGGTGCGTCTGCCGTCAGCTTTACATAATACAAGCCCGGCTGCAGCTGCAGCTCATTTGTCTGAAGCTTCCCGCTTGTGCCGGTTCGGCTGGCTGCCAGTGATTTCATCCGCTTGTCATACACTTGAAGGCTCAAATCAATATCGGGCGGAGCACCGTTTACAGTCATGTTGACGATGCTTGCCTTCGTAATCCGGTATTGAAACCAATCCACGTCAGAGTAGCTGCCGATCACCCCAAGGTACTCCGTGCTTGGATTAATCATGAAGGCCTCATACGATTTATTGTTTGGTTCATTCGGATCATCATATTTAGGCGTATAATTCATCTTGAGCGTATAGATGCCTATAGTCGGACTCGCTTCTGAGGAGATCGCATTATGAACACGAATATAATATTTGCCGGGAGTCACAGTTATGACTGGTGATTGCTCTGTTTCCCCTTCTCCTTCATCGTCGTACACGAGCAGCTGCTGGCCAGCTCTTTGGAGCGCAAGCCCTGGATCAATACGCGCCGTATTCGTGCTGAGTACGAGGCTCAGCTTTCCGCTTTGTGTAAAGGTAACGGCAAACCAATCCCGATCTGCGGTCTGATGGAAGTTGCCCGTTATCGATTGAGACCTTGGCTGTAGTGTAGAGGCCTCATAGGACTTATCGTTTTTTTCGTACTCGTCCTGCTTTATGGTAAAAGTCGACGTAAGCAGATAGGGCAGGTCATCATCGCTGCTCTGATTGATTAGCTCCAACTGAATCATTTGCGGACCTTTTTTGACCTCAATGTCGATGGATCTGCTTGCAAGCTTCGTATCGCTCACGCTCTGCTCCACACCGCTTGTGTAATGGGTAAGCCGAACAGGCGGCACGATATTTCCACTAGGTACAAGCCCTTCATAGTGAACCGTCAGCGTACCGTCATACGGCGCATCAATTCGATACCAATCGCGGTCGGCGGTTCCTTGCAGCATAGCTGAAATGTTCGAGTTAAGCGGAAAACGAGCTGCAGTCGAAAAAGTGTCATTAGGCTCGGAGACATCCTGCTGCAAGGTGGAGCTAACCGCTTGGTCGATTTGCAGCACGCCATAGCCTGATGTGCGGTCAGCACCGGGCGCTCCGATATCGATAGCCGTTTGACTCAGCAGCATTCGTATTTGGTAAGCCTTCAAGTCCTTATAACGCGCCCATACGAGCGCTGCTGCCGCAGCAACCTGCGGAGCTGCCATGGACGTACCCTCTTCCGACTTATACAGTCCGCCGATTGCCGTCGTATATACATGCCAAGGTGCGACCAAGTCGAGCTCCGTGCCCCGATTGGAGCGGGCATCTACCGTATTGTCGGACTTAACGCCACCAACGGCGAGAACAGTCGGATAAGCTGCCGGGTATTTTACCTCCGCCTTCTGGCCGAGAGAGACTCCGTCATTTCCCGCTGCTGCTACGAGCAGTACATTTTTGCTTTCTGCATACTTGACGATATCGAGCATGTAAGGGGAGTAGCGATGCAAGCCTACCGAGAGCACGACGATGCTGGCGCCGCTGCGAACCGCGTACAAAATCGCATCGCCAAGCTCCTGCTCCGTACCGTCGCCGCTATGGTCAAGCGCCTTGATTGGCATTATTTTGGCTTTCCAGACGATGCCTGATACACCAATGCCATTATTCCCTGCTGCGGCTATTACACCCGCCACGCTCGTTCCGTGACCGTTATCATCATCCGGCTGCTTGCCCGGACTTACCAGATTAGCACCGGGAACGAGATTATCCTTCAAATCCGGATGGTCCAAATCGACGCCCGTATCGACGATAGCAATCGTTAGCTGCTCCTGCTCGCGAACGGTCTCCCATGCTTTTTGCGCGCCGATCTGGGTAAGATACTGCTGCTTAGACAGCATGGGATCATTGGACGGCAGTGTAACAGCCGCAGCTGCTCCTGCAAGCTTCGCTGACGGCGAGGGCGATGCTTTTTCTGCCACTTGCGAAGGCTCTGACTGAGATGGAGCCAGCGGCTTAATAGCTGGCTCCGCAGCTGCAGGCGCATCGGCTTCAGCCTCGCCCGCAGGCAAAGACAAGGCGTGCACCCGATAATTCGGGTGCACATATTCCACGCCCGGCAAGCTTTGCAGCCGGCGCAGCCACTCCTGCACGTCCGCGCCTTCGGCGGCCGGACGCACGAGCATGACCGCCGCCTCATTCTGGCGGCGCAGCACCTCTGTCCCGCGCGGCACATGCGCTAGCGCGGGGTCACGCCATTTGAGCAGCCAGCTTTGCGGCTGCTCTTCGCCTGCGCCGGCGGCGTCAGCAGCCGCGCTGGCTGCGGCGGGAGCGAGCCCTGCGGGGGCTATGCCCCCGAGGGTGACGCTCGCGAGCAAGAGCGCGAGCAGCGCGCGACGCAGGAGCTTGCGCGTGGTTAGCGCAGCCTTTGCGGCAGCCCGTTTGTGCGGGCGCGCTATATTATTTTTGATCGCAGATGACTGGCCTGCATTCGCTGACTGATCACAGTCCATTTGCGATTTTCGTGCACGTCTTGATGCTATTCGATTAATCATCATATTCTGCCTTTTCGTATCGGAACGGTTATAGTTTGTTCCTACTTTCAAATTGAAAATACTATCCCTATCATTTCTCTTTACAGACATCATTTCCCTTGTTTGAAGCAGACAAAAGGACAAAAGACCTATGAGTCTACCATTTCGTAGTTCGAAATACGGTTTCCCGACGTAATACGATGATTTCTCGGTTACTTTGAACTAGAATGTTCAAAACATTCAGCAGCTCTGCGCATCTCCAATCCTATGGATATGAATCTTTACTCCCCTGCTGCTCCTTACCCATATCGCATATGACTGAATCAAGCGCAGCCGATAAATTAGTTTCGATATGGTCCGTACACCTTCCACTTACGCTTTACTTCATACAATCGAGCTCCAGTCACTTCTCTAACTCACCATGCTACGCTTTACTTCGTACAATCGACTCCCATCATTTCTCTAACTCACCTGCTACGCTGTACTTTGTACAACAGAATCCCACTTCTTCTTGAGCTCACCCTGCTACGCTGCAGTTAGTGCAACAGAATGCCCCAAAACCTCCTCACTCTTCGCCATGTAGGCTATTTCTGCTGCATTTCTGCAATGTAGCTAGGCAATTAGCATGTCATGTCAGCTTTCTGTTGTATTTTCTACAACGTACACCTGAAGCCCCAGCATGCAGCTACTCACCTACTCATCCTATCTACAACAGCCTCACTATCCTTCATCCCCCCACTCACTCATCCCAAACCTACAGCAGCCCCGTCATCCAACACGTACTTACCAACGTCCTAACCCTAATAAAAAAAGCAAGGCGCCCACCCTCCTCCGCAGACTTTACGTCCTCGAGAGAGCTTCGCCTTGCCTTTTACGCTTTTTCAACTAGCCGCCCGCTGCTTATCCAACCATCAAATCCGCTTTAATAGAGAACACAGCATCAATCCATTCCATTAGCGGTCCAGGGAATAGGCCTAGCGCAATCGTCGCCGCTGCGCAAATCCATATCACGATTCCCGTTCCGCCTGCAATGCGGATCTCGCTCTCGTCAGTCCCGCTCCGCATGAACATTTGGCGTACGAGCCCGAAGTAGAAGTAGTAGGAGATGACGCTGCTGAGAAACATAATGGCGACCAGCCAATACGCTTTGGCGCTAGCTGCTCCAAGCAGGATAAACAGCTTGCCAAAAAATCCGCCGGATACCGGCAAGCCTGCCAGCGACAATACGAAGATGACCATCGCAACAGCCGTCCAAGGCGACCGGTAGTACATACCTGCGAAGCCTTTAAGCTCTTCGTGCCCGGAAGCTCTGCTCACGACCGTAAGCACCGCGAATGCCCCTATCGTCATAAATAAGTAAGCGACTAGATAATAAACAAACTCCGAGAAATTGCTGCTGTGCACCACGGTGATCGAAATGCCAATCGGCACAAGCATATAGCCAGCATTAGCCACGCCTGACAAGGCGAGCAGCCGTTTTGCATTCTTCTGCTTTAGTGCCGTCGTCGTACCGACTAGCATCGCTGCCGCGGCCAGCACCAGCAGCGTAAAGAAAATATCTTTGAATACTTCGGCACCCTCGCCCGTCACTTGGATGAGGGCGGTGCTGTATATAATTCTAAATATAGCCGCAAGCGCTGCTCCCTTGGCGATAACCGCTAGGAAGGCAGACACCGGAGTAGGAGCTCCTTGATACACATCGGGTGCCCATGCGTGAAACGGCGCAACGGCAATTTTAATGCCGAAGCCGGCTATCATGAAGAAGAAGCCTACATAGGCAAGCGCCTTAAAGTCGTTCAAAGCACGCGGCAAAGCCTCCGCGATAGCGCCCAGATCAACCGAGCCCGTAATTCCGTATAGGTACGACATTCCGAACAGCACCATTGCGGAGGAAATGCCGCCCGTTACCACATACTTGAATGCAGCCTCTGCAGACAGCGACGATTTGCGTCTCAAACCGACTAGCACATAGCTCGTTAAACTTAGAAGCTCCAGCCCGATATACAGCGTCACCAAATTGCCCGAAGAAGCCATCATCATTGCGCCTATAAGGGCAGGGAGCAGCAGATAGAAATATTCCGACTTCTCCGTTATCGCTTCCTCTTCGCGCGCCGATCCGAGAGCAAGCAGCAAGATAAGCGCCGTCCCCGTCAAAAACACGATTTTCAACAAGCTGGAGAAATCATCGATTCTATAGCTGTTGCCGAGCAGCTGGATCGCTTCAGCAGATGCCCCTCCAACGTTCATGTCCAGCATCCTCAGCACAACGAGCAGCAGCGACACAAGTATGCCAACTAGCGACAACCAGCCAATCGCAAGTCTGCTCACACGCTTAGGCAATAGCAGATCCAGTACGATCAATATCAAAAAAGCGGCTGCAAGCGAAAATTCCGGGGCAAGGTAGAACGTATCCGTCCATGTCAGTGGTATGAATGAAACGCCTTCGTACATGGTCTAACCCCCCGCCCTTGTTGCAAGTAATGGTTTGAACAGCCCGTCGACGCTATGCTGTACCGTATCCGTCAGGATAGATGGATAGCAGCCAAGCAGCACGATAAACGCAAGCAGCACGATCATCGGAACCGCTTCGATAAGCCTCGCATCCTTAAGTGCGCCAAACTTTTCCGGCTGCGGGCCGAATGTAATCTTAAGCACGGCACGGAGTACGTAGACTGCGGTCAAAATAACGCCAAGCACGGCAGCCGCAGTAAGCCAGCGCAACGATTCAAACAGTCCAAGCAGCGATAAAAACTCGCCAATAAAGCCCGATAAACCCGGCAAGCCTAGCGAGGCAAGCCCCGCAGTCAGCAATACACCGCTTATAAACGGCATAGAGCGCGCCAATCCGCCTAGCTCAGTCAGCTCGGTCGTGCCCGTACGCTCATAAATGCTGCCAACGATTAAGAACAGCAGCGCGGATATAAGCCCATGCGAGACAAGCTGAAACACCGCCCCTTGCAAGCCGATTTCATTAAAGGCAGCAAGGCCGAGCAATACGATGCCCATATGGCTGATCGAGGAGTAAGCGAGCACGAGCTTGAGCTCCTGCTGCCTGAAGGCAAGCAGCGCCCCATACAAAATGTTGATTACGCCAAGCACGGCGAGCGGGATTGCAAAATCGCGAGCCTGCTCCGGAAAGAGCAGCAGCCCAAATCGCAGCAAGCCGTATGCGCCCATTTTCAGCAGAATGCCCGAATGGATCATGACGATCGAAGGCGGAGCTTCCGCATGCACCTTCAGCATCCACGTATGGAATGGAAAGATCGGCAGCTTAATGCCAAAGGCAACTAGCAGCATCGTAAACAAAACCCACTGCATCGTATCCGTCATTTGGAAAGGGTTGATCGTACCTAGCTGCTCCGGCGTCATATTCACCCATGCTGCGGGATCAGCCATGTTGCGGAAAATATCCGCATAGCTGCCGCTATAAATGAAATTCACCTGCTCGCCGATCTGATCAATACGGAAGCCTGCCGTGCTCACAAGCAGAACAAAAGCAAACAGCATGATTGCTGAGCCAATGCCGTTATAGATCAAAAACTGGTTGGCGGCGCGCTCGCGATTGAAGTAGCCCCATATTCCGATTAAAAAATACATCGCAATAAGCGTAACCTCGAAGAAAACAAAAAACAAAAACAGATCGCGGGCAAGAAACACGCCAAGCATGCCGGTCTCCAGAAGCAGGAACCATATAAAAAATGACTTCCATCGTTTTTTTACGTGGACGGCTGCCAGCGCGGCCATAGCCGTAACGAGCGTCGTCAGCAGCAGAAGAGGTAGCGACAGCCCATCTACGCCAAGCGCATATTGCAATTGGAACGTATACTCAGAAACGGTGGATGTCGTCTCCTTATTAAGCGGAATCATCGCCCAGCTATGCTGCTCATCGAATGCCGCTCCGCTCTGCTGCTTGTCGTAATCGACATACAGCCAAAAAGATAGAAGAAGCGGGACCAGCGTCGTTATGACAACAGCCGTCTTCATCCAGTTGCTTCGATGCTTCGGCAGCAATAAGAGGACGAGCACGCCAAGCAAAGGCGACAACAAAATAATCGACAATATGGGAAGGTCATTCAGGATGCTCATGGCAGGAACCTCCTTCCGACTATAGCAACCACGATGATGACGAACCCGATTACGGCAGCTAATCCATAGGTTTGCACCTGGCCGTTCTGCAGCCGTGCTGCAGCTCTTCCGCCTGAGCTTGCTGCCGCGCCTGCAAGCCGAACGATGCCGGCAATGACATAAGTGTCAAAGGCCAGCAATGCCGAGCCTAGCAGCTTCAGCGGCTTCACAATAATTAACGCATACAGTTCATCAACATAATAACTGCGTTCAAGCAGCCTATAGAGCCATGGCGCTCGCTCTTGAAAGGTCGCTCTGCCGACGCTTCTCTTCCCATATACAAGCCATCCGATATAAATGCCAAGCAAGCCAACGGCAATCGATGCGACAATAGCTACGCCGCTTTCATGCGTCTCTGCGCTTCCATCATAAATCCAGGACCCGAACCAGCCATTCCATGGCGTCTCGACAAAGCCGGATGCGATAGCCAGCAGAGCCAGCACGATCAGCGGCAGCGTCATAGAAATAGGAGCTTCATGCGCACTAGCGGATGCAGCACTCGGTTTGCCGGCAAACACAAGAAAGAATAAACGCGACATGTAGAGCGCCGTACAGAAGGCTGCAGCCAAGCCAACGATGAATAGCAGCGGATTAGTCTCCCAAGCAACCGACAAAATCAAGTCCTTGGACCAGAAGCCGGATAAAGGCGGTATTCCCGCAAGAGCTAAAGCGCCTATGCCGAACGTCCAAGCCGTCACTCGCATTTTCGAGCCTAGACCGCCCATTTCATTGATGTTTTGCGTATGTACCGCATGTATGATGCTGCCTGCCCCAAGGAACAGCAGCGCTTTGAAGAAAGCGTGCGTGAACAAATGAAAGATCCCGCCCGTTAAGGAGCCGAGACCAAGCGCCATCATCATATAGCCCAGCTGGCTGACTGTTGAATAGGCTAAAATTCGTTTGATATCCTTCTGAACCAGCGCGATCGTCGCTGCGAATAGAGCTGTAAAGCCGCCCACATAAGCGACCGTTTCCATCGCCGCAGCCGAATCCTGAAAGATGTCGTACGTTCGCGCGATGAGAAAGACGCCTGCTGCAACCATAGTAGCCGCATGGATGAGCGCACTGATCGGCGTTGGTCCTTCCATCGCATCCGGAAGCCAGACGTGGAGCGGAAACTGACCTGATTTGCCGACAGCGCCAAGGAATATCAACAAAGCAATAAGCGTCGTAATCCCGTTCGTAATGGCGCCGGATTGTCCGTCGAACACGCTTTGAATCGTGTTGAAATCAAGCGCATGATCAGGCATATACCAGAACAGCAGCAGAATTGCTAGCAGCAGACCCGCATCCCCGATCCGCGTCACAATAAATGCTTTCTTGGCAGCAGCACGCGCCTTCGGCAGCGTAAACCAAAAGCCAATCAGCAGGAATGAGCATACGCCTACGAGCTCCCAGAAAATATAAAGCGATAATAAATTATCGGACAATACAAGTCCTAGCATAGAAAATGTAAACAGGGCGACATAGCCATAAAACACAGTAATTCGTTCGTCACCCTTCATATAGCCGGCCGAGTATACATTGACGAGCAAGCTTACCAGCGTGACGACCACAAGCATTAGCGCAGTCAGATTCGTCACCTCAAACCCGATGCGGAGCGTATATTCTCCGATCACGATCCAATCGAAGGAATAGTTGTAATCGACCTCATTGGCGCCCAGCCGATCAATCATAATAAGTAAGGATAGGGCGAAAGCAGCTAACGAGCCGATTGTGCCGATTAACACGCCCGCTCGCCGATAGCTGCGGCCGAGCGCCGTCAAAACGAGGAATGCTGCCAGCGGGAACAGCGGAATTAACCATGCCGCCTGAGAGTACATATCCATTTGCCGCGCTACCTCCTCATTTTGTCAAATTCGTCGACATTAACCGTCCCGCGCAATCGGAACAACGCAATCAAAATAGCTACCCCTATCGCCGCTTCAGCCGCGGCGACCGTAATCGTAAACAATGAGAAGATTTGACCTGTCAGCGACGGAACGACGCCGTATTTCGAGAAGGCGACCAAATTCAAATTGACGGCGTTCAGCATAAGCTCGAGCGACAGCAGAACGACAACCGCGTTTCTTTTCACCAACGCGCCATATAGCCCGATACAGAACAGTATCGCCGCCATTGTTAAATAGGATGGAAGCATGTAATCAATCCGCCTCCTTTTTGGCAAGCACGATCGCTCCAATAAAAGCAACCGTAAGAAGCACCGAGAGCAGCTCAAACGGTATCACATACCCCGTATATAAGAGCTCTCCAATCGCCATCGTATTGTCTTCGGCCGCTTGGAAAGGCTGCGGCTCCGGGAACGTTGTCGTACGGATTGCATAAAACAATACGCCGAACAAGCTCAGCGCGCCGACCGCCGCAAGCGTCTCGTGCAGCGGCTTCACAGGCTCGCGCTCTCCAGCCTGATGCTTCGTCATCATAATGCCGAAAATCATCAAAATCGAAACAGCGCCAGCGTAGATCAGCACCTGGACGAACGCAACGAACTCCGCTTCAAGCAGCACAAACATGCCTGCCAAACCAATAAACACAGCCGCCATGGAAATAACCATATGAACGACTTTCTCTAAGCTGATCATCAGAACGGCCCCGCATATCATAATCGCCGAGAAGATAAAAAAGGCGACGAACTCGCCTGTAAATGCTATATTGAACAACTATTTGCTGCCCCCTTTGGCCGGCGCTCCGATATTGTTGTTATCCTGCCGGGTGAGCGTATTATTGTCCGTGAGCCACTGCGCATCCTTAAACAGATCATCACGGCTGAAGGTTGCCAGCTCAAAATGATTGGACATCACGATCGCTTCAGTCGGACAAACCTCGGTGCACAGATCGCATAATATGCATATTTCAAAGTTAATATCGAAGGTGTCAATCACTTTGCCTTTTTTCTCAGGATCGGGGTTAGGCTTGCCCGTCAGCGTTATGCAATCGGTCGGGCATATGCGCGCGCATTGATTGCAAACGATGCATAGATCCGGAATAAAGTGCTGTATCCCGCGGAACCGGTCCGGCATGACAAAGGGCACGTCGGGATAGGAAGTGGTCACTTTTGGAGCCGTCATCGATTTGAGCGTAACGCCTAGTCCCTGCAGCATTCCTTTCATTTCCATCTCCCCTTAGCTAGTTCTTAATAAATAGCTCCAAATAAACAGCCGTCAGAAATACGTTGAGCAGCGAGATCGGAAGCAGCACCTTCCAGCCGAGCCCCATAAGCTGATCCACGCGAATGCGCGGCAGCGTGGCGCGAATCCAAAATAAGAAAAACACGATAAACGCAAATTTGAGCAGAAACCAGATGATGCCTGGCACAAAATCAAGAAATGGCGCCGGCGCATGCCACCCGCCAAGAAACAGGACAGTCGTTAATGATGCAATCGCATATACGTACACATATTCCGAAAGCATAAAAAACGCGAAACGGAAGCCACTGTATTCGACATGATAGCCTGCAACAAGCTCCGATTCCGCCTCTGGCAGATCGAAGGGCGTGCGATTGAGCTCGGAGACCGCAGCAATAATGAATATGACGAAGCCGATAATTTGGGGCAGGAAATTCCAGTCCCAGAACCAGCCGCCATCCTGAGCGGCTACAATATCGCGTAAATTCAGACTGCCGCTGAGCAAAATAACGCCGACTACCGAAATAACAAGCGGTACTTCATAGCTTATCATCTGCGCAGCCGAGCGCATACCCCCAAGGAGGGCGTACTTATTATTGGAAGCCCATCCGCCAAGTACGATAGCGAGCGTCGAGATACCCGACAACGCTACATAATAGAGAAGGCCGACATTCAAATCTGCGAAATATAGATTTTGCGTATAAGGGAGTACGGCTAGTACCGAGAAAGCCGGAATGTACGCCAGTGCAGGCGCGATAATGAACAATACCCTGTCTGCCTTGCGCGGAATCGTATCTTCCTTAATAAGCAACTTGAAAATATCTGCCACTGTCTGCAGCAGCCCAAATGGGCCGACTCGATTGGGTCCGATGCGAAGCTGCATCCAGCCGATTACCTTGCGCTCGAAATAAATGGCATACGTTACGAAGCCAAGCACGATGAACAGGAATACGACCGCCCAAAGAAACAGTACAAGCGCATTTCCCCACGTAAGTGATTGGTTAAGCCAAGACTGCATCAGCAATCGACCTCCCCGACAACAATATCGATGCCGCCCAGTATCGTAATGAGATTCGTCATCGTTTCTCCTACGAGCAGCTTCGGCAGTATTTGCAAATTGACGAATGAAGGCCGCCGAAACTTGAGCCGGTACGGCTCGGCTTTGCCTTTGGATACGATGTGGCAGCCGATCTCGCCGCGCGGCGATTCAATTCGCACGTAGACCTCACCAGCGGGCGGCCGAATAGCACGCGGCACCTTGCCCATCGTCACTCCATCACTTGGAAACTGCTCCAGCGCCTGCTTCAGAATGCGCAGGCTTTGGCGGATTTCCTCCAGCCGAATCCGATAGCGGTCATAGCAATCGCCGGTAGTGCCTACCGGCACGTCAAATTCAAACTGGCTATATAAGCTATAGGGCTCTGCTTTGCGAATATCGAAGTCTACTCCCGTACAACGCAAATTAGCTCCCGTTAAGCCGTAATCAATTGCTGTAGCAGCATCGTATTGTCCGACCCCTTTAATGCGGGCAAGAAAAATTTCATTGCCGCTGACCAGCTTATCGTATTCCTGCAGCTTATTCTCCATATACGGAATAAAGTCGCGCACTTTATCCATCCAGCCTGGAGGGGCATCCCACTTCACGCCGCCGACCCTCATATAATTATAGGTTAATCTTGCGCCGCATAGCTCGTTGAACAGGTCGATAATGATTTCCCTGTCGCGGAAGGCGTATAGAAAAGGACTCATGGCGCCAATATCAAGCAGGTAGGTTCCCCACCAGACAAGGTGGCTTGCTACGCGCTGCAGCTCCATCACGATCAGCCTAAGATATTCCGCCCGCTGCGGAACCTCAAGCCCCATCATCGTCTCGACAGCATGCACAAGCACATAATTGTTCGTCATCGCCGATACGTAATCCATGCGATCCGTATAAGGAATAATTTGCGTAAAATTCAAATTCTCCGCGATCTTCTCGGTGCCTCGATGCAAGTAGCCCATAACAGGCGTCGCCTCGGTAATGACTTCTCCGTCAAGTTTAACGATAATTCGGAATACGCCATGTGTGCTTGGGTGCTGTGGACCAACATTCAAGAGCAGTTCTTCTGTACGGATCAAGGGCTGCCTACACCTCCGAGTCTAACGGTTCATAATCTTTGCGCAGCGGATGCCCCACCCAATCATCGGGCATCATGATGCGCCGCAAATCGGGATGCCCGGGAAAATCGACGCCAAGCAGATCATAGATTTCGCGTTCGTTCCAATTCGCTGTCGCCCATACCGGTGTCGCGGAATATACGGCTGCTGCTTCGCGGTCTGCCTTAATCTTAATGGCGACCTCTCTCTTCCTGCCAAGCGAGACCATATGATAAACGACTTCCATATGCGTTTCATAATCGACGCCGGACACATTGCGCAAATAATTAAACTGCAGCTGTTCATGCTCCTTTAGCAGCCGTGCAGCCTCGCGCCAATATGAATTGCTTACGATAATCATCGGCATATCGCCATTTAACTCATTCACATAAGCATCCTCGACCGCCGCCTCTGCGATCCCTTGCTTCAATAGCGCAACGATTGCATCCAGCTCCGGCTGCCGCTGAGACGGCGGCTTGGGCGCTTCCGGTGCAGCTTCGGCTGCCTCCGCATCCGCCTTCTCCTTCGCCGCTGCCCTAGCGGCTCGCGCTTCAGCCGCTGCTTTCAGCTTTGCCTCACGCTCTGCGTCAACGGGCGGCGAATCAACCTGCGATTTCTCCTCGTTGTTGTTTGGCTCCTCGCTCATCGACCGGTCACCCGCTTCCCGGTTTTCGCCTCGTAGCGGATCTTCTCCTGCAGCTTATTAATACCATAGATAAGCGCAGCCGGGTTAGGCGGACAGCCAGGGATATACACATCAACAGGCACGATTTGATCGACGCCTTTGATCACCGAGTATGATTTAATATAGGGCCCGCCTGCTGTAGCGCATGAGCCCATCGCGATAACCCACTTCGGCTCCGGCATCTGATCGTACAGCCTCCTAAGGAGCGGTCCCATCTTCTTGGTGACCGTGCCGGCCACGATCATAACGTCCGATTGGCGCGGAGAGGTACGGAACATGACGCCAAAGCGATCCAAATCATAATGGGAAGCGCCCGTACCCATCATTTCGATGGCACAGCACGCCAGCCCGAACGTCAGCGGCCATAATGAATTGCTCCTGGCCCATGCCTTCAATTGCTCTAAGGTGCCCATAAATACGTTGCGTTCAAGCTCTTTGCGTTCCTCTATCGAAATTGACTCTAAACTGAATTCCATTTCAGCACCTTCTTTTTCCAGGCATATAGAAGACCAATAAACAGCATTCCCGCAAAAATCAACATTTCGACTAGCACAAATAAGCCGAGCTTATTGTATGCAACGGCCCACGGATATAAGAAAACGGTTTCCACATCAAAGATGACAAACATTAGCGCAAACAAATAGTAGCGAATGTTAAAACGAACCTGTCCCTCACCTACCGGCTCATTGCCGCTTTCATAGGTGGTTTGCTTCAGCTCTGTCGGCTTATTCGGTCTAAGCAGTCTTCCAACTGTCAATGCAACGACTGGAAGCAAAATGCCGAGCACGATAAATATAGCCACGACGACATAGTTATTGGCGTAGTTTTCCACACGATCGCCTCCGTCAATTAAATAGATACGGACCGCCTGCGCTTGGTCAATTTTCCTCACAATTATAACAAATGCTTCCACAGCCGTCTATGACGGAGTTAAGCCTGAGCAGGCTCCTTGTCCAATGATTCTCCTGCTTCGCCCGTCTTGTTTGGATTGGCTGACCTATCTCCTCCCTTCGGCATCACCTCGGGAAAGCTGCCATCGCTGTTATCCCGTTTTCCTCGAATAATTGCAATGACAAGCAGAAGCACCGGCAGAACGAAGCCTTGAAATAAACTGTATAGGGTCCATATCCCCATTGCAAACTCTCTAGCATGAGCAACGTTGCGATAAACCGTTAAGGAGAGAGGAACAATAATAACGGCATAGGGCAGAATCAATGTCCGGTAGGTAGACAATTTCAGCATTTGGGCGGTAATAACGGTCAGTACATATACGCAAAGCGCCAGCTTCATAAAGACAGTTCCGATCCACACCATCACCACCAAAATTTCGACACGCACCAATATTTCTTCGATATTGATGTTTTTCGCCATATCGTAAACGGCAAACGGACTTCGACTTGCCTCATCCACCCCCATTACGCCTACTAAAAATACCGTTACGGCAACGCTTATGAACGTAATCAGAACGGCCGACAGCTTTAATGATTTTCTCAGCTTTTTACGATCCTTCTCACGTACAAGCGGAAATATCATCGTCATAAAGACAAATTCCCCAATCGGAGATCCCAAAATCGGATAAACACCCTTGAGCGGTCTCTCCCATCCCTCATATAAGAAGGGCTCGAAGTTATGGAAATCAAATTGATTAAATAATGAGAAAGTAACGATAATGATGACGAACATTCCCCAGCCAAACAATATTTCTCCCGTTCGCGCTATCGTCTCTATCCCTAAGTAAACACCGTAGATGACTACAATCATAAACGTGCTGTCAATAAACCACTCCGGTGTAATAGGCAGCACGGAGAGGTTCATGAAATCAGAAATATTGCGAAGAACAAGCGCGCTAAGCAGAAGGAAGAAGAAAATATAAAGCATTGTTACGAGCTTTCCTCCCCAGACCCCCAGCACCCGTTCCGCGTATTGAGCCAGAGATAAGTTTGGAAAACGATCGGCTAGCGCTAAAAGCGCGATCAATATGAAGTAATTGAAAGGGCCCGCCAGCAGCATTGATATCCATCCGTCCTGCTTGGCAATGGCTGTTACAGAGGTTGGCAAAATAAGCGCAGCGCTCCCAAGCGCGAATAAGTACAACATTTTCGCGCATTGGCCGGAAGTGATTTCCGCATTGTTCATGCCAGCGAATTTACTCATTTCGGTTTCATATCCTCCTCAACCCACTGTGTAAACGGCTTAGACATAGGCGAAAAAATGATCGTAATCAAATCTGTTGGATTTGGAATCGGGATGCGGAGCAGCTGAGCTATTATGAGCAGGGTGCCTATCGATAAAATAAACAAGGCCCAGCCTCCCTCTCGGGGACGTCGCTTATCATTGTTTCGTTTCCAAATTACTGCTCCTGCCCCCACCGCAAAAAAGACAACTACAATAGAAACCATCATCCTAATCACTCACTTCACGATAGATTCGCCTCGAACACCCGACCCGTTAATTTTGGTGCTGCAAATCACTTCACTTTTCACATTCGGAAATACCGTCTCCCAGTCTCCCTCTATTCGCTTCCAAATGCTCGGCTTTTGTAAATAAATCTCCTTGCCCCAGCCAATGGCATCGATCTTCAGCTTTTTTTGCAGCTTTCGGATCGTGGCCTCCATCTCATCCTTCACAGCTTCACTCGCCATCGTACCGATCTGATTTAGCACCTGCTCCTCACCTATCCTTGCATCCTTGCACATAATTTCTTGTACGCTTCCTGACATCTTAATATTTACTTGAATAACCGGCTTGCCGCTCTCATCAAGCTTGACCCTGTGATTCACCGTAACTCCTTGCACCTCTACAATTAAGTTGCCCTTCGAATTCGGGCATGCCAGCTTAATGACCGTGCCTTGCACTTTATTTTGCAGCCATGATAATCCTCTCGATTCCTTAGGCTTCAAAAAATCGACAAGCTTTCCTTCGCGAAAAACAGCCATCGTTGACAGCTCAGGAATGGCTTTAGCCGGTATATTGTTCACATTTTCATTAGAGTGCCCGAGTGCCTTATTTCCAACGATTCTCATGGATGGAAGGACAGCCTGCTGCTTTCCTTCCCCATGCAGCCTTGTTATATCATTGACTTGAACAACATAATTCATCGCATATGATGACTGATTGGTCTCTACCATTGCGTGAATCTGGTTGATTGGAATCGACTCCATTTGAGTCGTGAGCTGCAGCAGATCCTCCGCTTTCACACCCCGTGCGAGCAGCACGGAAATATCTGTCCGAATGTCCGGGTTGCGCTCGATTAAATCCACCAAAGGATAAATCCCTTTCCGCGCCATTTTCTCTCCGATGATCATCATTTGCGTATGGGAGAAAAAAAGTCTCCTCGACGTCTTGGCCGACATTTTGCGAATCGCTTCAAAGATCGTGTCGCCCGTCTCCGTGAAAGTGGTCACAGCAGTTCCCCCTATTCCGCCTTTGCTTTCGGCGGCTACGTTTTGCGGAAGTACAACTTGAACCGTCAACTGAAGCTTTTGTTTGCCTTTCGGATCTTCATCCACGCCTAACGCCAGCACAACCCCGAGCTTGTCTAAGTAACGCAGATCCCAACAGCCGCTGAGCAAAATCAGCATGCAGGCCGTCCACAACAGAACCGATTTGCGGCATATGCGAATGGCCAAATGCAGTCGCTTGTCGCGCTTCCCCCCGTTCATTGCTCAGGCTCCTTCCGATGCTCAGGTTCTATCTCTTGCCTCACGACATTATCAACAGCCATCTGTTGCGGGCGATTGCGCATTTTCCAAAGCGGTGCTCGAACGAGCGTATCTTTCATATCTCCTAAGAACATCGGAGCAAATGGTTTGATATAAGGCATGCCGAATGACCTAAGATTGCTTACGTGAAGGATCAGCAGAAGCACAACTAATCCAATGCCATAAAAGCCCAGCGTCGAGGCGGCAAGCAACAGAAAAAATCGCAGCAGCCTTGCCGAGATTCCAAGACTGTAGGATGGCGATACAAAGCTTGCAATAGCTGTAAAGGACACGACAATTACGACTGCCGGAGATACGATTCCAGCCTCGACCACCGATTGGCCGATAACGAGACCGCCTACGATGGAGATCGTGTTCCCTGCGGCGCTCGGCATTCGCACGACGGCTTCCCGCAAAATTTCAAATACCAATTCCATAATAAAAGCTTCCAAATAAGCCGGGAAAGGTACGCCCTCCCGCTGTGCCGCCAGCTTCAGCAGCAGTTGCGTCGGAATCATTTCCTGATGATAGCCGACGATAGCCACATAAATCGATGGCATGAGAAGCGCGATCAGGAAAGAAATGAAACGAAGCATCCGCAGAAAGGTCGCAATATCATATCGCTGGTAATAATCCTCAGAGGCCTGAAAAAACATGTTAAGTATGGCAGGCACAACTAACACAAAAGGAGTTCCATCAACCATGATGGCTATTCGCCCTTCAAGCAGGTTGCCAGCAACCGCGTCCGGCCGCTCAACGCTCAAGGCGGTTGGAAACGGCGTCCACATCTGATCGGCAATCAGCTCTTCGATATAGCCTGATTCTAATATGCCGTCTATACGGATCGACTCTAGCCGCTCTCTTAGATCCTTAAGTACATTTTCATCCGCCAACCCTTTGACGTACATAATGCATACAGGCGTTTGCGAAATTTCACCAATCGTCCACTGCTCCATCCATAGCTTGGGGCTTCGTATCTTCCTGCGAATCATAGAGGTGTTGATTCGAATGGACTCCGTAAAACCTTCCCTCGGGCCACGAATAGCCATTTCGGTTTTTGGCTCTTCTACGCCGCGTCTTGCCCCGCCGACTACATTAGTACCTATCGCAAAGCTGGCTCCTTCTATGATTATGATGCAATAGCCCAAAAACAGCTTTTGAAACAACAGCTTCCAGTCGCAGATATCGTTAATAATGCCCGTTGCCAACTGATTGCTCTTCATGTATTCGAGTACATCATCGGGCTGTATGATCTCTTCATGAGGAAATCTATGTTTATGCAGAGGCTGTATAACAAACTCGTTCATCCGCTCATCATCAATCATTCCCTGCACATAAACAATGAGCGCTTTCGTTTGTCCGATTTCGTTCAGCAGCAGCTCTCGAAAAATAATATCCTGGCTCTCTCCCAGCTCGCGCTTGATTGCCTCCATATTTCGCTCCAGCGAAGTGAAAAGGGGCTTGTCCGAAAACAGGTCAAGCTGCTCCTGCTCATGCTTCTCAGCCCGAGCTAGTTTCTTGTTGGCTTTCTTGCCAGCTTTGCCTCTGCCGCTCATAGAAGTTCCGAACATTTGCCCCTCTCCTCCCTCGTATAAGCATAAGATTCTGTCTTAGGATAACTATTCCATGGCATAATTATGTACTCAAGCGTAAAAGGCTGTAGATGCCCGTCATTAAGCACATGCTGGTTGGACATATCATTTTGGTGAAATCATAAAAAATCATTTCCAGATGGGCCAGATGACTTTAACAAAATAAAAAAAGCACCGTCACGCCTCAACGGCGCAAACGGTGCTTCTCGGGTATAGCTTATTTTTGCTTGATGTTCAGACGATTCATTGCACGCTGCAAAGCAAGCTCTGCGCGGCGGAAATCGACCTGATCCTGCTTAGCGGCAAGACGCTGCTGGGCACGCTGTTTAGCGGCTTCAGCACGTTCAATGTTAATATCGATTGCAAGCTCAGCGCTCTCGGCAAGAATAACGATCTTATCCTTGCGTACCTCGATAAAGCCTCCATTAACCGCTATAACATCAACTGAATTGCCACGTTTGATGGTGACAGGCGCGATACGAAGCGGCGTTACGAGCGGAATGTGGTTTGGCAATATGCCAAGCTCACCTTCAACGCCTGATACGCTAACCATATTCGCAGTTTCTGCATACACCTTGCGTTCAGGTGTTACGATCTCTACCAAAAACGAACTCATGTGGATTCCTCCCGCCTTTCGCTATTAAAGCGTTTTGGCTTTCTCCACGGCTTCTTCAATCACACCAACGTATCGGAAAGATTCTTCCGGAAGGTCGTCATGTTTGCCCTCGAGAATTTCTTTAAAGCTGCGAACGGATTCTTTAACAGGTACGTATTTACCTTTGATACCTGTGAACGGCTCAGCAACGTGGAACGGTTGAGATAGGAAGAGTTGAATTTTACGTGCGCGAGACACAGTCAATTTATCTTCTTCGCTAAGCTCGTCCATACCAAGGATTGCGATAATATCTTGAAGCTCTTTGTAGCGCTGAAGAATCTTCTTAACGCCTTGAGCCACGTTGTAGTGCTCTTCACCCAAAACAGATGGGCTAAGGATACGAGAAGACGAAGCGAGTGGATCAACCGCTGGGAAGATACCCATTTCGGAGATTTTACGCTCAAGGTTCGTCGTTGCATCCAAGTGGGCAAATGTCGTTGCAGGAGCCGGATCCGTATAGTCATCGGCAGGTACGTAGATCGCTTGGATCGAAGTAACCGAACCTTTTTTCGTAGACGTGATACGCTCTTGCAATTGACCCATTTCAGTTGCCAGCGTTGGCTGGTAACCTACCGCGGAAGGCATACGGCCTAGAAGGGCCGAAACCTCGGAGCCTGCTTGCGTGAAACGGAAGATGTTATCGACGAACAATAGAACGTCTTTGCCTTCTTCGTCACGGAAATATTCAGCCATTGTCAGACCAGTCAAAGCAACGCGTTGACGTGCGCCTGGCGGCTCGTTCATTTGTCCGAATACCATCGCTGTTTTGCTAAGTACGCCGGAGTCTTTCATCTCGTGGTAAAGGTCATTACCTTCACGAGTACGCTCACCAACACCCGCGAATACGGAAATACCGCCGTGCTCTTGTGCGATGTTGTTGATAAGCTCTTGGATCGTAACCGTTTTACCTACGCCCGCGCCGCCGAAGAGGCCGATTTTACCGCCTTTTGCGTAGGGTGCGAGAAGGTCGATTACTTTAATGCCTGTTTCAAGAATTTCCGCTTGCGTGGATAATTGGTCGAAAGCAGGTGCTTCACGGTGAATCGGAAGGTTGATTGGCGATGTAACAACGCCAGCTTCGTCAATTGGCTCACCAAGTACGTTGAATACACGGCCAAGTGTTGGAGCGCCAACCGGAATAGTAATTGGTGCGCCTGTATCAACAGCAATCATACCGCGTACAAGACCGTCTGTTGTACTCATAGCTACGGCACGTACCTTATTGTCACCGAGGTGAACAGCTACTTCAAGCGTCAAGTTAATGTCAATGCCGCCTGCTTCGCCCTTTTGCTCGATTTTGACAGCGTTCAAAATTTCCGGCAAATTGCCGCGTTCGAACTCTAAGTCTACGACCGGACCCATGACGGATACTACGTGTCCTTTTTTCATGGTTTTCCCTCCTGGTTCCTTCTTGTTACCGCAAGCCGGTTCGCTTATCACAAGCGACCAGCTCTTGCAGTATATCGATTACGATTGAGCATTTGCCCCTGCAACGATCTCGGAAATCTCCTGCGTAATCGCTGCTTGACGCGCTCTGTTGTAAGTGAGCGTCAATTGGTTGATGATCTTCGTTGCATTTTTCGTTGCGCTTCCCATGGCGGTCATACGAGCGCCGAACTCACTTGCTTTACCGTCAAGAACTGCGCTGTAGATAAGCGTTTCTGCGTATTTAGGCAGCAGTACTTCAAGTACGCCCTCTGGAGACGGCTCGTATTCATACGAGGTGACAGCTGTGTTTCCGCCCACTTCTTCAAGCGGCAGCAAACGTACATCTGTCGGTATTTGCGTAATCGCGTTAACGAATTCGTTATAGTACAAGTATAGCTCGTCATAAGCGCCTTCCGAGAAGTTCTTAACTGCGGAATAAGCGACCGATTTGATGTCAGCGAAAGAAGGAGCATCTGGCAAGCCAGTTACTTCCTCAACGATTGGCATGCTGCGGCGGCGGAAATAATCGCGACCCTTACGTCCGATAACGAATAACACGTATTCATCAGTCGACTTATGCTTTTCACGAATGGTTTGCGTTACTTTACGAAGAATATTCGCGTTGTAGCCGCCAGCGAGGCCGCGGTCGGAAGTAATAACGAGATAACCCGTTTTCTTCACCGGACGCGTCTCCAGCATCGGATGCTTCACATCCTTGGTGCCGGCTGCGATGCTTGCTACAACTTCCTTCAGCTTCTCAGCATATGGACGTGCTGCTTGCGCAGCTTCCTGTGCCTTTCTTAGGCGGGAAGCGGCAACCATCTCCATCGCTTTCGTAATCTGCTTCGTATTTTGTTTACTTTTGATTTCGCGTTTAATATCGCGCATACCTTTTGCCATTTGGTTTCACCCGCCTTTGTTGCTTTGGAGCTGCTCCAAAGCCTGGTGTTGGTGGAGTAAGCGGTCTAAGCCCGGACATCAAGAACGGGCGAAGACCTGTATTGAAGGATGAAGAGATTTAAGCCGTTACAGCGAAGCTCTTCTTGAATTTATTGATAGCTTCAACGAGAGCTTTCTCGTTGTCAGCAACGATGTCTTTTGTATCGCGAATCGATTGGCCGATTTCAGGACTGTTCGAATCCAAATACGCGTGGAACTCTTTCTCGAAGCGAAGGATATCGCCAACCGGAATCTCATCCAAGTGACCTTTAACCGCAGAGTAGATCGAGATAACTTGCTTCTCAACCGGCATCGGCTTGTTAACGTCTTGTTTAAGAATTTCCATCGTGCGAGCACCGCGGTTAAGGCGGGCAAGCGTCGATTTGTCGAGGTCAGATCCGAACTGCGAGAACGCTTGAAGCTCGCGGTAAGCCGCAAGATCAAGACGGAGCGTACCAGCAACCTTCTTCATCGCTTTAATTTGTGCGGAACCACCTACACGGGATACGGAGATACCAACGTTAACCGCTGGACGTTGACCCGAATAGAATAGATCTGCTTCCAGGAAGATTTGACCGTCAGTGATCGAGATAACATTCGTAGGAATGTATGCCGATACGTCGGATGCTTGCGTCTCAATGAATGGCAATGCCGTCATCGAACCGCCGCCTCTTGCATCGCTAAGTTTTGCAGCGCGCTCAAGCAAACGGGAGTGAAGATAGAATACGTCACCTGGGTAAGCTTCACGACCCGGTGGACGGCGAAGCAAGAGCGAAAGCTCACGATAAGCTGCTGCTTGTTTCGATAGATCATCATAAATAACGAGAACGTGCTCGCCTTTGTACATGAAGTACTCGCCCATTGTACAGCCTGCATAAGGAGCTAGGAAGAGCAAAGGAGCTGGCTCGGAAGCACCTGCAGTAACGATGATTGTGTAATCAAGCGCACCGTGGCGACGAAGCGTTTCAACTACGTTAGCTACAGTGGATTGTTTTTGTCCAACGGCAACATAGATACATTTTACGCCATTGCCTTTTTGGTTGATGATTGCATCGATTGCAATCGCTGTTTTACCTGTTTGACGGTCACCGATGATAAGCTCACGTTGACCGCGGCCTACTGGTACCATCGCATCGATTGCTTTAATTCCCGTTTGCATAGGCTCATGAACCGATTTACGGTCGATAACGCCTGGCGCTGGGGATTCAATCGCACGGAATTGAGTCGTATTGATTGGTCCTTTGCCGTCAAGCGGCTGACCAAGCGGGTTTACTACGCGGCCAAGAAGCTCTTCGCCGACAGGTACTTCCATGATACGGCCAGTACGTTTAACTTGATCGCCTTCACGAATATCCGTGTATGGTCCAAGAATAACGACACCGACATTGCTTTCTTCCAAGTTCAAAGCCATACCGACAACACCGTTGGAGAATTCGAGCAGTTCACCCTGCATCGCATTTTCCAAGCCGTGTACGCGGGCGATACCGTCACCGACATTGATTACGGTGCCGACGTCTACGACTTGAATTTCGGATTTATATTGTTCGATCTGTTGTTTAATCAGCGTGCTGATTTCATCAGGTCTGATACTCAATTCGTTCACCCCTATCTACAGTGCATTAGATTTTAAACGATTTTTGTAAACGTTCCAGCTTGCCGGACAGGCTGCCATCATATAGACGATCGCCGATGCGCACTTGTACGCCGCCGAGCAAAGCAGGCTCTACCACTTGCTGTGCAATAATAGTTTTGCCGGTCAACTGTCCGAACTGCGCCGCTACACCAGCAAGCTCGTCATCAGACAAAGCTTTGGCGGAATAAACCGTCGCATGCGCTTGACCAAGCGAATCTCCCGCAACCTTGGTGTATGCTGCATATACATCAGCAATAACATCCTGGCGACGACGAGTGATTAGAATTTGTACGGTATTGAAAACGAGCGCAGATACACGATCGCCGAATGCTGCTTTTAGAACCGCAATTTTGCTTTCTGGATCAATGCTCGGAAGCGATAGAAACTTTTGAATGTCAGCGTCCTGTTCAAGAGCTTGCACGATCAGCTTAAGCTGTCCCTCTACCTCTGAAACAACCTGCTGCTTCTCAGCAACCTCGAACAGTGCTTTAGCGTAGCGCTTCGCTACGACTGCATCGCGGCTCATTTATTTCCAACTTCTTTCAAATATTGACCAACCAGCTGCTCTTGCGATTTTTCATCCACTTGCTTCTCAATAATTTTCGACGCGATTTTCACGGAAATGCCGCCAACTTCTGTACGAAGCGCCGCAATTGCTTTGTTTTTCTCGCTTTCGATATCTTTGAGAGCATCGTCTTTCAGACGGGATGCTTCCGATTTTGCAGTTTGAACGATCTCTTCCGCTTGCTTAGAGCTCGTAGTTCTCGATTGTTCGATAATTTCGTATGCTTCCTTGCGAGCTTGCTGGAGTGCAGCCTTTTGCTCTTCCATCTGCTGCTCGGCCGCTTTCCGGCTGCTCTCAGCCGTATTCATTTGTTCAAGCACAAGCTGTCTGCGCTTCTCCATTACTTCGAACAAAGGACCGAACGCATACTTATTGAGTAACCAGTACAAAACGATAAACGCGATCATCGCAATTACTGTCGATTCCCAAACCAATGACATAGATGCCACTCCTTTCTCACCACAATATTGTCTTAATCATAACGAAGGCGAAGAGGGCTAAGGCCTTCCCCGCCAGTTGCAGTTATTAAGCTTGGAAGAAAGCCAAGAAACCGATAACTACGCCGATAATAGGCACAACTTCGACGATACCTACACCGATAAACATAGTTGTTTGAAGCTTGCCTTGAAGCTCAGGCTGACGAGCGATACCTTCAACTGTTTTACTAACGATCATACCGTTACCTACGCCTGCGCCAACTGCACCCAAACCTACTGCCAAAGCTGCTGCTAATAATTCCATTTTTAAAATCCTCCTCGAAAATTGTTGTTTTTTGTATAACCAACCGCGGTATTCCTTAAATAAACCGAGGCATAAAGCGTAAATTAATGTTCTTCATCGTGGATGGCAGCTTGCGAAATATATACCATCGTCAGAATCGTGAACAAGAAAGCTTGAATACCGCCGACAAAAAGACTGAAGCCCTGCCATGCGACTAGGAACGGCGTACCATACCAGCCAAGCATCAGGATCGTTGCAATAAGCACCTCACCTGCGAAGATGTTGGCGAACAACCGAAGCGCAAGTGTAACTGGCTTCGAGATCGTCTCAATGATGTTAACAGGGAAGAAAATTGGAAACGGATGGAAATAATGCTTCAGGTAGTGCTTTCTATTCTGCTTCAGACCAAGGAAATGGACGATTACGAATACGATAAGCGCTAGACCCGCTGTTACCGAAAGATCGGCAGTCGGAGATTTCCACCACGCAAGTTCAACATGGCCATGCTTCTCGTCCAATAGCTCCTGGGTAATGCCCAGATTCTCATTAACATGATGAGTCTCGGTCACGATACCAAAAGGCAAGCCTAACAGGTTGGAGATGAAGATGAACATAATGAGCGTCATCCCTAAAGAGATGAAGGGTTTGACTCGGCTCACTGGCATTGTGCTTGAAATGAAGTTGTGTACGAAATCTACAACCCATTCCAAAAAGTTCTGCATCTTCGAAGGGTTGTCCACCGAAAGGTTGCGAACAGCCAGCTTAGCGATTAAGAACGTCACAATGACTGAAACCACAAGTGCTACTAAGGTCGAAAGATCAATTCGAAACGGCCCCAGTGGCATTACCGGAAATTCATGCATCTAAAATTTTCACCCCTTTCCGCTAAGATGTCGTTTATTGTGGATATATGCTGCTACCAAAAGAACAAACGGCATGACCATGCAGCCAGCTAAAGCGGCTGGCATGCTGAGATCCTCCGGAAAGCGATAAGCGATCATGGCTACCAGCAGCACGGTTGCGATGCGGTTTCCAAGACCAAGACCTCTCTTACGCGGTCCTACCCCCGCTGCTCCTAGGGTGACCATTTCCACTCTTCGTCTCAGTAAAAACGCATTCATGGAACCTGCTGCCAATCCCACAAGAAGGCCGAGAGACACCGTACGCCATTCCGGAAGGAAAGCCCATACAATTAGGCATACCGCCATTGCATAAACAAGCGTACGTAAGGCTGTCTTCATAATGTTATCCATCGGGTTCCTCCATAACCTTCTTAACGAGCAGAATGGCTGAGAGTAGACCGACAGCCAGACCGACCAGTATGCCACCGAGCGACCATCCCTTTACGTCACCAAAACGGTAACCGAGGGACGAGCCGACCCAATAGCCTAAAAAGATACATACAGCGACTTGCACTCCGAGTGCGCCAACTAGTCCGGCTGCAAACAGCGGATTGTCCCTTCTGCCCTTTTTATTCATGGTTCATACCCCTGTCAATCCTCATTTATTTTATCCAAGCGGCGACACGTTTGTCAATTGAATTAACTGCAAACATTTGATGAAAAGATTACCGAAAACCCTTGATACATAAGGTATTGCGAGCCCCGAAAACCGTACAGTACTACTGTATGCTGTACATTCGCCTATCACGCTATCGCCACTGTTCAATCTATGAACGTTGTGTGAACGAATCCGGACGCTGCTTCAGCCTGCCAAAATGATGCAAAATCGCGTCTACAATACGCTCGGATGCACGGCCATCGCCATAAGGATTTGCTGCTTGGCTCATACGGGAGTATAGCTGCGAATCTGTCAACAGCGCACGCGCGCGGCTGTACACAAGCTCCTCGTCCGTACCGACTAATTCAAGCGTACCCGCCTCGATGCCCTCCGGACGCTCTGTCGTATCGCGAAGCACCAAAGTTGGCACCCCGAATGACGGCGCCTCTTCCTGCAAGCCGCCGGAATCTGTCATGATCATATAAGCATGCGGGTAGAAATTGTGGAACTCAAACACGTCAAGCGGATCAATCAAGCGAATGCGCGGGTGATCGCCTAAAATTTCATTCGCAGGCTCTCTTACGGCTGGATTCGGATGTACGGCATAGACGATGACTACATCCTCATGCTCGTCAGCAATCCGCTTAACAGCGCGGAAAATATTCCGATGCGGCTCGCCAAGCGCTTCCCGGCGGTGTGCAGTCATCAGAATCATCCGTTTGCCTTTCGCCCAATCAATGACCGGATGCGAGAAAGACTCGTCCACCGTATATTGAAATACGTCAGTAGCGGTGTTCCCAGTCACATAAATGGCAGCATCCGACTTATTCTCTTTGCGCAAATTGCCTGCCGACCATTCTGTCGGTGCAAAGTGAACATCAGAAAGCACGCCGGCAAGCTGCCGATTCATTTCCTCCGGATACGGAGATAACTTGTTCCAAGTACGAAGCCCCGCCTCGACGTGACCGACTTGTATTTGCTTCAGGAACGCTGCGTAGCTCGCCAGAAAGGTCGTCTGCGTATCGCCGTGAACAAGTACGATATCAGGTTTCGCTTGCGTCAGCACAGGGTCTAGCCCCTCTAGAACGCGCACAGTCGTTTCCGTCAAAGTCTGACGGTCCTTCATGACATTCAAATCGTAGTTCGGATGGATCTCAAAAAAATCGAGAACCTGATCCAGCATTTGGCGATGCTGCGCCGTTACGCATACGATCGATTCGATTTCGTCCTCGCGCTTTTGCAGCTCAAGCACAAGCGGTGCCATCTTGACTGCCTCCGGACGCGTTCCGAAAATGGTCATTACCTTCAGTTTAGACAAAAGCTTCCACTCCTATTATAAATTCATGCGAATAGCATTAATTGGTTCCGAACATGCGGTCTCCAGCGTCGCCTAAGCCAGGAACGATGTAGCCCTTCTCATCCAGTCGCTCATCCAAGGCTGCGATATAAATATCAACATCGGGATGTGCTTCCTGTACGGCCTTTACACCCTCAGGGGCAGCTATCAGACACATTAATTTTATTTGGTCGCAATTATGGTTCTTCAGCGAGGTAATCGCAGCGATCGCCGACCCGCCCGTCGCAAGCATCGGATCGATGACGATAAGCAGACGATTCGGAGCATCCGTCGGCAGGTTAATATAATATTCCTTCGGCTGAAGCGTCTCGTGATCGCGCGCAAGTCCAATATGACCTACCTTCGCAGATGGAATCAGCTTCAATATACCGTCTACCATGCCAAGCCCGGCACGCAAAATGGGTACGAGACCCAGCATTCTTCCGGATACAACCTTGGAATCTGTCTCGGCGACCGGCGTTTGCACCTTGATGGTATCAAGCGGTATTTCTCTCGTTAGTTCGTATGACATTAAAGTAGCTACTTCATCAACCAATTCCCGAAAATCTTTTGTATTCGTTTCTTTATCCCGAATAAAAGTCAGCTTATGCTGAATTAACGGATGGTCGCAAATGATTAGTTTGCTCATGGAGCGGTATTCCTCCCGTTTATTGTTGTAGGCCTTGACACAATCCCGTATATTATAGCACTGTAAACTGTCCGTTGCATCCCGAGTTTTATGATTGTACAAATAAAGGCCGGAGCATCCAAGAAAGGATGCTGCCAGCCTTCGACCTGATCGTTCCTATGAGCTCCCGCAGCCGCCGCCGCAGGAGGAACCTCCTCCTCCACCGCTGTCCCCTCCGCCGCTGCCGCAGGACGAATCGCCTCCTGAGCCGCCATCGCTGCCGCCTGAATGGTCTCTCCCATCATCGGAGGAGCCGCTGCAGACGTATGTGGAACCGCCGCTCCCATTTGCATTGCGTTCCTCCTCATTCTGCTCCTGGTCCATCCGCCCTGCAAAATCAGTTGGATTCGACAACGAATGATAAATGAGCATGCCCGAAAGCAGCCCAGTTGCTCCAAGAGCAGAATCATAACCATAGCTATTTGAAGAGCGCGAATCCCTGACATATGGAGGCTTGCCGCTGCTAGCAGCCGTAAGCTGCGATTTGGCGCGTTCAATTAAATAGCCGGACGTTGCAGACAAATCAGCGTACCTTGCTGCTGCTTTGACGTTAAACCACTGCAAACGAAGCTCTTCCGGACTCCAATCCGCCAGCTCCTTCAGCTTATGCTCCGGCATTTGCGTTCTATAAAATGCGCCCCAAATTCTACCGCTTGCCGGCGCTTGCTCGAACAACTCGCCATACACCCAATCGAATAGGGCCCGCTCGCCTGGGTGAGGCGTCACGCCTGCCGCATGAGGCGCGTGGTGTATCATTTCGCCGCAGAAGCGCGTGCAGAACTGCTCATATTCCCTCGTGAACATAAGCATCTCATGCCACACCGCATCAACCTGCCTGCTATACATCGGAACGCTGCGCATAATGCCGCACATCAGAAAGTAACGCTTCAGCTCAAACCATGTCCAGTTCCACTCTTTATCCGTCATCCTCGGAAATTCCTTTAACACCCGATCCTTCACTCGGCTCTCAAAATCCAGGCCCAGCGCCGACTCCAAGCGCTCTGCCGCCGGTCTTGCAGGGTGTCCGTATGGAACGCCCAGAGCTGCCGCTGGCTCCGCATTCGGCCAAGGCGCAAACGTGTTTGTGCGCCCGAAAGATCCCCTGCCGTTTGTACGGCTATTTCGTCTTGAGCTCTTTGATTTATTGATTGCACTTACTGCAATTATTAGAAGCCCCGCAATTACCATAAATATTATAAATTGAGTCATTGTATCCTCCTATGCCAATTCGTCGTATCCATATTTTAACACAAACACTGTCTGTAAGGAGTGGTTTTTATCTCCTCGACAGACAATCCATAAAAAAATGAATAGTTATCCCCGATTATAAAAGGCAGCCCAACGCAATGAAAAAAAGTATACACAGCCAAACCTTCAAGTTATCCACATTTGCCCACAGGTTATCAACGGACTTATGCACAATCCATAATACATTAATAAAATCATCTATGACATTGCAAAAAAAAGGAGCTATCCATCAAGGTTAATAGCCCTCAGGACAGCTCATTCACATTTTTCAATTATCTTTCTTATACGGACGCATAGTGGCAGGCGGCAAAATGCCCCTTCCTCACTTCAAGCAATGCTGGCTCATCGACCTTGCACTTATTCGTCGCAATCGGACAACGCGTATGGAATTGACAGCCTGAAGGCGGATTGATTGGACTAGGCAGATCGCCCGTCAGAACAATACGCTCACGCTCCGCTTCTACCTGAGGATCCGGAATCGGAATAGCAGATAACAGCGCCCTAGTATAAGGATGCGCAGGCTTATCGTAGAGCTCGCTGCTTTCAGCAAGCTCCACGATTTTACCTAAATACATAACCGCAACGCGGTCGCTTATATGCTTAACCATCGACAAATCATGCGCGATGAACAAGTAGGTTAATCCCATTTTGCGCTGCAAATCCTGCATCAGGTTGACAACCTGCGCCTGGATAGAAACATCCAGAGCGGAGATTGGCTCATCGGCAATGATGAACTTCGGATCCACCGCCAGCGCGCGCGCAATGCCTATGCGCTGGCGTTGACCGCCGGAGAATTCATGCGGATAACGCGTAGCGTGGTCTGGATTCAAACCAACAACATCGAGCAAATGCTCCACTCTATGCTTGCGTTCCTTTTTGCTGCCTACAAGCTTATGGATATCAAGTGCTTCGCCGATAATATCCATAACCGTCATGCGTGGATTCAAAGAAGCATACGGATCCTGGAATATCATCTGCATGTCTCTTCGCATCGCTTTAAGCTTAGCGCCCTGTAGCTTATAGATATCCTGCCCGTCGAAAGTTACGCCTCCGCTAGTTGGCTCATATAGCCGCATAATTGTACGTCCGGCGGTCGATTTGCCGCAGCCGGATTCGCCGACCACACCAACGGTTTCCCCTTTTTGAATGGAGAAGGTAATATCATTAACAGCTCGGAGCGTCGCTCCGCCGCCTAGATTAAAAAACTTGCGCAGATGATTAATTTCAATTAACGGCTGTCTCATACCGATACCTCCCTATTTGCATAAGGATGCGCGAGCCAGCATGCCGAAGCATGGGATTCATTGCCGTCTACCGGGAGCAATTCAGGATCATTGTTCACGCAAACCCTCATTGCCTCATCACAACGGGCACAGAAGCTGCAGCCTGCTGGCGGCTTGATTAAATCCGGCGGCATACCGTAAATCGGCACAAGCGGATCTTCCTTCTTCTGGTCGAGACGCGGCAGCGAACGCAGCAGCCCTCTTGTATAAGGATGTTTAGGATTTTTGAAAATTTCCCATTTTGTTCCGGTTTCCACTACTTTTCCGGCATACATAACAATAACACGGTCACACATATCTGCTACAACGCCTAAATCATGCGTAATAAGAATAATAGAAGTGCCAAGCTTTTGCTGCAAATCCTTCATCACTCGCATAATCTGCGCCTGTATCGTTACATCGAGCGCTGTCGTAGGCTCATCCGCAATCAATAAAGACGGATTGCAGGCAAGCGCAAT
This sequence comes from Paenibacillus sp. Y280, assembly GCF_056786335.1. Classification (NCBI taxonomy): domain Bacteria; kingdom Bacillati; phylum Bacillota; class Bacilli; order Caryophanales; family Paenibacillaceae; genus Paenibacillus; species Paenibacillus sp. Y280. The sequence continues at coordinate 17,122 of NZ_JBXCIW010000014.1, read as the reverse complement.
CGCGATCATCGCCCGTTGGCGCATGCCTCCGGAAAACTGATGCGGATATTGATTAACACGTGACGAAGCGTTCGGAATACCTACGAGATCAAGCATTTCAATAGCCCGCTCGATCGCTTTCGTGCCGCTGATCCCTTGATGCTTAATCAGACCTTCCGTAATTTGCCGGCCAATCGTTAAGGTAGGGTTCAGCGAGGTCATTGGATCTTGGAAGATCATTCCCATTTCTTTGCCGCGAATGTCTTCCATCTGTTTATTAGACATTTTCAATATTTCTTTGTCTTTAAACATGATCGATCCGCTGGTCTCCGCCGGAGGCGATGGAATCAAACGCATAAGCGATTGAGCGGTAACGCTCTTGCCGCAGCCCGATTCCCCAACAATGGCTACTGCTTCTCCTTTATTAACGTGAAAATTAACGCCACGAACCGCCTTGACAACTCCGCCGCGAACTTTGAAATTAACGCGAAGGTTTTTTACTTCAAGCAACTTCTCCATCCATGTCCACCTCCTACTTCTTCATTTTCGGATCAAGCGCATCTCTTAGTCCATCGCCAAAAATATTAAAGCAAAGCATCGTTATACTGATAACTGCCGCTGGGAAAATCATTCTCCACGGATACAGGGTCCACGCTTTAATTGCATCATTGATCATCGTACCAAGCGAAGCAGCCGGTGATTGCACGCCGAGTCCCAAGAAGCTGAGGAATGCTTCTGCGAAGATAGCGCTTGGAACAGTAAGCGTCAACGTTACGATAATCGGACCCATCGCATTCGGAATGAGATGGCGGAACAGAATACGCCCCGTTCCTGCGCCGAGCGCCTGAGCAGCCATAACGTACTCTTGATTTTTGAGCTGCATGATCTGGCCCCGTACAATCCAGGCCATACTGATCCAACCGGTTATACTAAGCGCAAGCACTATCGTGAACATGCTCGGCTCTAAAATGACAATCAAAAGAATGATAATAAGCATGCTTGGAATGGAGTAGAGAATTTCGCATATACGGTTCAATATCTCATCGACACGGCCGCCGAAATAACCCATAATTCCTCCGATAATAACACCGAGAACCAAGTCGGCTAATGCAGCATATAAACCAACCTGCAAGGAAATCCCTGCTCCCATCCAAGTACGGGTGAAGAGATCTCGTCCAAGATCATCGGTACCAAACCAGTAGGTACCGTTCGGACCGAGGTTCTTTTCCTTCAAGTGATTCGTTTGAAAATCCTGCTCGGATATACCCGGGCCAATTATCGCCATAAGGGAGACGATTAGCAAAACAACTAAGCTGAACATCGCTATTTTGTTGGAACGCAGACGCAGCCAAGCATCTTTCCATGCAGAGATGCTTTCACGAACAACGACTTCTGTGTGCTTCTCATCTTTGTTCAGCTTAGCGAATTGATCCGGCGTAAAGGTGTTATCCTTCATCCTTTCCCGCCTCCTCTTGTCAGCTTAATTCGCGGATCGACAAAGCCATAAGCAACGTCAGTCAAGAACCGCGCAACCATCAGGATAATTCCATAAAATAAAGTAAGCCCCATTATGAGCGTATAGTCGCGGTTAGTAATACTTTGTACAAAATATTTCCCAATTCCACCTATACCAAATATTTGTTCGACAACGACTGACCCGGTAATAATATTAGCTGTCATCGGTCCTATATAAGTAACTACTGGCAAAATAGCATTGCGTAGAGCATGACGAACCAAGATAATGCGGCCGCTTAGACCTTTGGCGCGAGCTGTCTTAATATAGTCGGCAGACAGTACCTCCAGCATCGTTGAACGCGTCAGACGCGCGATAAATGCGGCTGGAAGGAAAGATAGCGCAAGCACAGGCATAATGAAATCTGTAGGATCGTTAAGACCCGATACATTAAGCCAACGCAGCTTGCTGCCAAGAACGAATTGTAAAATAGATGCCGCCAAAAAGTTGGGAATCGATACCCCAAGTACAGCAATAACAATCGTGAAGCTATCCAAAAATTTACGATGATTAAGCGCGGCAATGATGCCTAGAATCAAACCAAATGCTAGAGACACAATGACGGCAAAAAGGCCGATTTGCGCAGAATAGATAAAGCTCTCTTTGATAATGCGAGTAACGGACATATACTGCTGTTTCATCGACATCCCTAAATCGCCATGAAGCAAATTGTTCAAATACATGAAATATTGTTTCCATATCGGCTGGTCAAGGCCGTACATCTCCATGAGTCGCTCTCTTATCTTTTCGGGAATGGCCTTCTCCCTGATAAAGGGATCGCCCGGGATGATTTTCATAAGAAAGAACGTAGCCGACGCTAGTACAAACAACGAAACAAACATGGACAGAAACTTCTTGGATACATATTTTATCAACGCAATGGACACCTCCTTACAGAATATAAACAAGAAGAAATGCTATCGTGCAAGAGTCTAAATCAGTCAACAAGAAAGGGATATATGCGGACATCCCGCATATATCCCTGACTTCAGATGCTCGAAGGATGACTAATTCGCTTGGTAGTAACCTCTTGTGTAGTCGATGTCCCCTTTGTAGTCCAAGAAGATGTTCTTGAATCCAGGTTTAAGCATGTAAACGTTGCTGTAGTAGTAAATCGGCATGATCGGCATATATTCCATAAGAATTTTTTCTGCTTCAGTCATAGCTGCAATTCTTTCAGCTTGATCTCCGCTAGCATTCGCTTTTTTGATCAAAGCATCATATTCAGGAGAAGCAAAGCCAGTGTTATTTTGAGCGCCGCCAGTAACGAACATATCCAAGTAAGTCATTGGATCGTTGTAGTCAGCTCCCCAGCCTGCGCGAGCGATTTGGTAGTTCATAGCAGTACGGTTTTTCAGTAGAACGGCAAACTCTTGGTTCTCGATACCAACTTCGACACCAAGATTTTGACGCCACATTTCAACGATAGCTTCAGCAATTTTCTTGTGGCCGTCGCTTGTGTTGAACGTCAATGTTACTTTAGGGAATTTATCAAGCTTCAGCTCGGAAAGACCTTCAGCAAGCAATGTTTTCGCTTCGTCAACGTTCTCCGTGAAGAAATCATCCTTCACTTCGTTACGGTAATCTTCTTTCAAACCAATGATGCCTGGCGGAACAAAACCAAACGAAGGAACTTCACCGGCCATCGTTACGCTCTCAACGATTGCTTGACGGTCGATCGCCATTGCAAGTGCTTTACGAACTTTTATGTTATTGAAAGGAACTTCTTCTGTGTTGAATTGGTAATAGTACGAGCTTGCGATACCTTTTGTAACGATCTCGTCTTTTTTCGATTCTTTCAGAACAGGGATTTGTTCAGCTGGGATTTCGCCAGTTGGTTTACCTGTGTAATCAAGTTTGTCTGTCTCATAGTTGGCAAGCTCAGTTGCAGACTCAGCAATCATTGTAAAGTCAATACCAGCAAATTTCACTTGGTCTTTATCGTAATAGTTTTCATTAGGAACAAGCTTAATGGAAGTATTGTGCTGCCATTCGCTCATTTTGAAAGGACCGTTACCGATGATTGTAGCCGCATCTGCCGCCCAAGCTTCGTTGTCCTTCACTGATTGATGAACAGGGTTATATACGTAGAAAGAAGTAAGACTCAAGAAGTACGGAGTAGGTGAAACGAGCTTAACTTCAAGCGTTTGAGCGTCAAGTGCTTTGACGCCAACAGCATCAGCGTTTTTCGTTTTTTCCTCGTTGTAATCTTGTGCGCCAACGATGTAGTAGAATTGGTAAGCGTAAGTTGAACCTACAGCAGGATCAAGCGCACGTTTCCAAGAGAATTCGTAGTCGTTTGCAGTAACAGGGTCGCCGTTACTCCATTTTGCGTCTTTACGGATTTTGAAAGTGTACGTTTTACCGTCTTCTGATTTTTCCCAGCTTTCAGCAGTTGCAGGGATGGATTCACCATTCTCGTTTTTACGAGTCAAACCTTCGTAAATACCAGTTGCAAGTGTACCTGATACATTGTCTTCCATAAGTGCCGGATCAAGAGTCGAAGGCTCAGAGTGAATGTTCATTCTGAAAACTTTCGATTCGGATGATCCGCCATTAGTAGCACCGGATGTTTCTCCATTTGTAGCGCCGTTCTTGCCTGTCTCTTCTTTAGGCGTACAACCTACTGCGACAATAGCAAGAATGAGTAAAGCAGCAATAAAGGATAAAGCAGACTTTCTTGTTCTCATTGTAATCCTCCCGTGTTTTTTCTTCCGTGTTCATCGTGGGCAGAACCGACCACCTCACTCGCGTAATATACAAACGTTTGCACTACGTTACAGCCTGTACAATGCAAAAGCATGTATCTTCCTGAGTTGCAGTTTATGCACTCTTCCCCTTCAAACATAGAGATTTTAGTTTACTAATATTTTTCACTATACATCCATGTTAATTATTTATCAACAAAATGTGAGGTGTAAATTTATGTATAAATGACTTTTATCCTACATACTTTAGCACTTTGACGCGTTTATTCAACTAATTATTTTATTGCTTTAATGCTTTACAGCGTTTATTCAGTCTAATATTCTGTTACTTTAACGCTTTGAAGTAAATCATCATAAATAATCAATAAAAAAGTATTAATTATTGGAAATACAAAATATAGATTAATTCCTTTAAATCCCCATTCAAATGGCATTTTTCTTATTCATTTGAGATTATAAACGCATTTGAACTGCAAAAAACTAATCAATTGTTAAAGTTTTATGTCTTCACAATATTGTCAATGGCTTTCAACACCATAATTGAAGTTAAAATCATTCATGAATTTTACTAAAAAAATGACTATTCTCATCTTGAATCAACTTTATTATCTTTCTTCTAGAGCCATTATTATATACCGCTCCATCGTTTGTGAAAACAAGCAAAATAAAAAAAGACCTATTCGGCACTAAAGTGCCAAATAGGTCTTGCTTATATTAATTCAAATGAAAATTAGTATTTCATTTCAGGATAAAGCGGGTACTGCGCAGTCAGGTCACGAACCATTCCGCGAGCTTTCGCAAGCACTTCTTGATCCTGTGGGCTGTTAAGCACTAGCGCGATCACTTCCGCAATGACCTTCATTGCTTTCTCGTCCATGCCGCGAGCCGTTGCTGCAGGCGTACCAATGCGGATACCGGATGTAACGAATGGGCTGGTTGGATCGAATGGAATTGCGTTTTTGTTTACTGTGATGCCTACTTCATCAAGCACATGCTCTGCTGCTTTACCTGTAATGTTCAGGCTACGCGTGTCAAGCAGCATCAAGTGGTTGTCAGTACCGCCGGATACGATGTTAAAACCTTTTGCCACAAGCTCTTCGGAAAGAACCTTTGCATTTTTAACAACCTGTGCGGCATATTGCTTGAATTCCGGTTTTAGAGCTTCGCCAAAAGCAACTGCTTTTGCTGCGATAATATGCATCAACGGGCCGCCTTGCGAGCCTGGGAATACCGCTTTATCGATTGCCGCTGCCCAAGGCTGGCGACAAAGGATCATACCGCCGCGCGGTCCGCGAAGCGTTTTGTGCGTTGTTGTCGTTACGAAATGCGCGTGAGGCACTGGGCTTGGGTGCAAGCCTGCTGCTACCAAACCAGCAATGTGCGCCATATCAACCATAAACAATGCGCCTACATCAGACGCGATTTTGCCAAGCTTCTCGAAATCGATTGTACGCGGGTAAGCACTTGCGCCAGCTACGATCAAACGAGGACGGTGTTTGAAAGCAAGCTTGCGAACTTCTTCGTAATCGATTGTGAAGGAATCCTCTTGAACGCCGTATGCCACGAAATTGTATAGCAAACCGGATGCGTTGACCGGACTGCCGTGCGTCAAGTGACCGCCATGCGCCAGGTTCATGCCGAGAACCGTATCGCCAGGCTGCAAAGCTGCGAGGTAGACAGCCATATTCGCTTGCGCGCCGGAGTGAGGCTGAACGTTCGCGTGCTCAGCACCGAACAATTCTTTCGCACGATTACGAGCGATGTCCTCAACGATATCCACATGCTCACAACCGCCGTAGAAACGTTTGCTTGGGTAGCCTTCTGCATATTTGTTCGTCAGCACGCTTCCCATTGCTTCAAGTACCGCTTCGCTAACGATATTCTCGGATGCGATAAGCTCGATATTATCACGTTGGCGATCAAGCTCAAGGCCTAGCGCTTTTAGAACTTCGGGATCTTGGTTGCGTAAATTTTCCATTTCAATATTCCTCCTCAAGTTAGACAGCCTGTATTTAAAATGGTATAAATCAACTCATTATGGCTCTATCATGTAATCTACTCGCATGTTCCAGCTGATTGCTCCGCCGATATATTCGTTTCCAGCTCATATACCGCGCGGGAACCGCCAATGAGCTTCGGTCTCGTCACGGCCATCGTCACGTGAGCTTCGCCAATACTGCGAATTGTCGGACGAACCGGAACCGCAACCCGCTTCAAATGCATGCCAATGAACGTATCGCCGATGTCGATGCCGGCATGCGCCTGCACAGTCTCCACCAAGCAAGCCGACTCCAGCTGACGATAGGCGAATGCCGCCATCGATCCGCCTGCTTTTGGAACCGGCACCGCGCCTACGATATCAAGGCCATAACGCTCTGCGGCAGCACGCTCGATAACGAGCGCACGATTCAAATGCTCGCAGCATTGATATACCGGAATGAAGCCAATCTTTCTGCGAACAGCTTCCACGCCTGCATAAATCTGCTCTGCCGTATCCGTTGTTCCCGCTGTACCGATGCGGTGGCCCAGCACTTCACTTGTACTTACACCAATGACGAGCAGTTGACTCATAACGAGACTGCCCGCGGTCACCAGCTCCCGCACAATCGTCTCTACTTGCTCTGCAATGACTCCTGGTTGTACATGGGTGTTCTCACTCATTGCGTTTGCCCCCCAATTAGGACTGGCTATATTGCTCTTCGATTTGCATCACTTTATTTACTCGGCCTACATGACGCTCTCCGTTGGAGAACGGTGTCTCCAGCCAAATACGAATAATTTCCAAGGCTGCTCCAGGGCCGATAACACGTTCCCCAAGCGCCAATACATTCGTGTCGTTATGCTCGCGTGTAGCTTTAGCCGAGAACATATCATTTACTAGCGCGCAGCGGATGCCCCGCACTTTATTTGCAGCAATCGACATGCCGATTCCTGTCCCGCAAATCAATATACCCCGCTCTGCTTTGCCGCTCGTAACAAGGTCGCATACGGGCAATGCATAGTCCGGATAATCAACCGATTGGTCGCAGCTGCAACCTACATCTTCAATTTCATGACCGAGCGATTGAAGAAAAGGGACAACCTCGTCCTTCAAACGATAACCGGCATGATCGGCACCAATAGCAATTTTCAACGCAAAAGACCTCCTTCGAAATGATACATCACAGTGCTAGTATACCTATTTTAGCAAAAAAAGACGAAAAAAGAGCATGACATGCTTATCAGCATGCTGCTCTTTGCCCAGGCGACCGGCCGTATATTCCGATGCTCCACCGTGGTTTAACCCACTTCCGTCGCCAGTTACATCGGAAACCGTATATTGTCTTTTTATAATAGCTGAACATTCGTGAAAAATCAATCTATATCATGAGCGGCATTTGTGGAATTATTTCTTAGAAAGCTTGTCCAGCAGCTTCACGAGCGCATCCTCAATTTCATTCGCGCTGGTGCTGTAAACCGACAATGAGCCTCCGAAAGGATCCACGATGTCGAAGCTTGGAATACGGCGCTCCAGCTCCAGCAGCCGGCTTCTCTCTGCCGAGGTCAATTGCTGACCAAGCGCTTGCTTCATATGGAGCTCCGAATAAAGCCGCTCAAGTTCCTCAATATCGGCGAGCACGCGCGCATCCTGATTCGTGTATTCTTTTAAGGTATAGGTTTTGTCGACCGCCTCCGGATGCCATTGCAGCAGCCCTCGCTTGTGGTTAGCCGTCATCGTCAAAATAATATCAGCCCAGTCGACTGCCTCGCTCGTCAGCGCAAGAGACGTGCTATTATGATCAATGTCGCGTTGTCTAAGCGTCTCTACTGCATGCGCAGAGACCGGCAGTCCGTCGATTGTAGATATGCCCGCGGAACGTACAGCAACCGTAATGTTTCTCAGAGCAGCCATCCGGCGCAGCATAGCCTCCGCCATCGGCGAGCGGCATGTATTGCCGGTACAAACAAATAAAATACGCTTCACACTGCCAACTCCTTTTCTACCCGATTCGAAATGTCGGTCCATCTAAAAAATAAACAAGATGCCAAAGATGAACAATATTCCTCCGCCAATGGCTTCGCCGTATTCGCCAAAATTACCGCTTACCTTACGTCCAAGCATCAAGCCCAGCACCGACATCAGACCGCCAAAAAAACCGAACAGCAGAATGGTCGTCCATATATTAGCCGCAAACATGCCAAGCGTTATCCCTACGGAGAAGGAATCGATACTGACGCTAAGCGACAGCACCGTCAAGCCCCATAATGATCGATGGTCAAAAGATTGCACCGCGTCCCCGCGCAGCGAGCTGTATATCATATGCCCGCCGAGCAGCACCAGCAATACACCAGCGGCAGTCGTTGCGACATCCCCAAGCAGGCTGCCCACATACTGCCCGGTAAATATGCCTGCAAGCGGCATTATAACATGAAATAATGCGATCACAAGGCCGAGCTTTAGTATATCCAGCAGCCGAATTCCTTTCAGCCCAATGCCAAGTCCGAGTGAAAAAGCGTCTAAACCAAGCGCCAACGCTATAATAAGCAGCGTGAGCAGCTGTCCGGCATGCAAATGTGCATCGACCAAAGTCTATCTCCCCCATGTCCGCCTGTATTCTATACCAAACATATGCGGACATGAGGACAAACATACTATTGCTGTTGCCAGCTAAATTTTCGATTTACAGAAATTACTTTCAAACCGCTGCTTACACCTGCCTATACGCAAATAATTCGGTTGCCCGCAGCTTTAGCCAGACGGTTCATCAGAGCAGCGCCAATGCCATCTCCGCTGCAGCCCTCCGCCCATATGCGCTGCGCGCCAGCACTGTCAAAATCACGCAACGCAGCATACAGAAGATGCGCGGCTGCACCCAGCTCCTTCTCGCTGCCAAAAGAAAGTACGGAGTCCGCCTCATAACGCTTAAGCCGTTCTTCAAAGGCGAGCACGCCCGTTATCTCGCCGCGTGCCTTCGCAGCTCCTGCTTGTTCTTGAATGTACGCCACAACAGCCTCAGATTCGCCTTGTACGAGCTCGAGCTCCCCTTGCGGAGCATAATGCGTATACTTCATGCCAGGGGAACGCGGGGCCGCCTCAGGCTGCTCTGCCGAGCCGTTATCAATTGTCGCAGCCGGCGCCGCTTGCTGCAGCTCCTCAAGCGTTACTCCGCCTGGGCGCAAAATACGTATGCCATGCTCGCCAACCAGCTCGATCACCGTCGATTCCAAGCCGACACCTGTCGGCCCGTCATCCACTACGCCATCGATGCGACCGTCCAAATCGTCCAGCACATGCTCGGCAAGCGTGGGACTCGGTCTTCCCGATCGGTTCGCGCTCGGTGCGGCAATCGGACAGCCCGCTTCCGCCAGCAGCGCAAGCGCCGTTCGATGATCCGGCATCCGAATGCCCACAGTTGACAAGCCGGCCGTCACAAGCGGAGAGAGCACACCGTCACGAACAGGCAGCACAATCGTAAGCGGTCCCGGCCAAAAACGATCCATCAGCGCTGCGGCGAGCTGCGGATAAGGCAGTACCAGCGCATCCAATTGCTCGCGGCGAGCGATATGGACAATAAGGGGATTGTCCGAGGGGCGCCCCTTTGCGGTAAATATCCGCTCAACAGCTGCTGTGTTTCGAGCATCCGCGCCAAGCCCGTACACCGTCTCCGTCGGAAAAGCAATTATTCCGCCTTCCTTAAGCTGACCAGCAGCCTCCGCAAGCTTCTCGCGGAGCTGATCATCAGCATTCACGCGCCATATATTTGTTGTCGTCATCTCTATCCTTCAATCCTTGCCGCTAAAATTAAATTGTCCATTCATCCGCTATTATAGCACAAGCGCTCCAAAACGAGCAGAAACGAAAGCTGAAATGAAAGCTGAAACGAAAGAAGAAACGAAGGAAGAAACGACAGTCCCTTCTTCACAACATCAGAAGGAACTGCCGCTTATTATGCAAACAACGATTTAATCCAATCGATAAACGATTTGATCATTTCCCAGAGAAAAAACTTCGCTTCCGGCGCTTCGCCTTCGGAAGGCGCAGCTGCAGGTGCTGCTGCAGCCGCTGTTTGCATTGCCGTTGCTTTCTCAGGGGCTGGATCTGCCTTCACCGCCGCAGTCTGTACCGTTTCCTCGGCAGGCGCTGCCGAAGCCTCGCCAGTCGCAGCATCAATGAAGCAAAGCGGAGGGAACAGCACGCACCACCAATTTTGTCCGTTGCCTTCGCCAAGCGTTATGCGGAGCGCTTCATAATCGCCGGCCGGATATACTTCATTCCCATACATTTTTGTCGGGAAAGGCACCATGCCAAGCTCAGTGGAGAAGCCATAGTCAAAGCCGCGGCTCTGCAATACTTTTTCAGTAATCCGTTCGATTTCAGGCATATTTGCGATAATCGTCTGACGAGCTTCCTCAATCGTCTGAGGACCCGCAACCCAGCCGTTCATCGCTTTAACGATCTCATCCCGCACTAGACGCTTTACAACTTGGTCAGCAGGATTATCGGAGTTGGCTAATATACGCAAACGAATCACTTCCTGCGGAATTTGACCGTCTGCAAGCGCAGCGTCCATCTTCTGGGCTTCCCAGCTCATAATTAAAATAATAATAGCAAAAACAATAAAACCATATGATTTGCGGTAAGCAAATTTATTTGAACGAACCGAACGAGATTGAGCGGACTTCGAAATATTAGAATAAGAATGAATGGAATAATGGCTGGACATACAACACAAGCTCCTCTCGTCGCACCCGTCAGTGCGTCTGCTTGCGTTCCGGAACGTATCTATCCGTCATTATGTCCGCCTATCTTAATATATAAACCTAGCAATCTATCTTTTTTTATTTCTATGATAAGAGTAAGAAGTGCAAGTTCGAAAGCTTTACGCAGCAGATGAATGGCACGTTATAATATGTCAGTAAGAATACAAACGCAACAGCCAGCTTGCAGCACCTCAATTTTTCACGAGATAAGGACGGTTGCCCATGAATTTTGAAACTACCTATGCCACCTATCGGCCGCTGCTCCATTCGATCGCCTACCGCATGCTCGACTCCTTCAGCGAAGCCGAGGATCTGGTCCAGGACGTATTTGCAGATTACAGCCGATTGGATGCTAACGACATAAGCAATGAAAAAGCCTATTTAATTCGAATGGTAACGAATCGCAGCTTAAATCTTAATCAATCCGCGCGTAAACGCAGAGAGATTTATATCGGGGAATGGCTCCCTGAGCCAGAAGTCGTTACGGCCAAGCAAGACCCGGCTGAGCTGTATGACCTTCATGAGTCGGTCTCCTACGCTCTGCTGGTCATTCTGGAGCAGCTCTCTGCAGTCGAGCGGGCCGTGTTCATTCTTCGGGAATCGCTTCAGTATGATTACGATGAAATCGCAGCTTGCCTGCAGAAATCGGAAGCCAATTGCCGGAAAATTTATAGCCGCGCCAAGGAAAAACTCCAAAGGGAACGGGAGTCGCTGCCGGTCAACTCGGACAAAGCCGAGCCGCTCGCTGTTACCTTCATGGAGGCTGTGGCATCCGGAAACTTTGACAAGCTTATTTCGCTTTTGACGGAAGAGGCTGTACTCGTTTCTGATGGCGGAGGAAAAGTTCGTGCCGCTATATTCGCTATTATCAGCAGAGCTCGCGTCGTGGCCTTTTTGAAAGGCGTCATTCCAAAAACCTTTCTAGGCGATGGCCATCAGTTTGCTATCGTGAACGGACAATTCGGCATCATTATTATAAAAGATGGCAAGCCTAGAAGCGTCATCAGCTTCCGGCTGGATGAGTCCGAGCAGAGGGTTGAGCGGATATACGTCATGCTGAATCCCGACAAGCTGAAGCATGTCAGGGTCGAATAGCGATTTTATATCATACTGCATCCTGATAGGCTGAAGCGCGTCCAAATCGATGCAACTGCATATAAAATCTTTTTTTGTTCTTCTGTCACAACCGGTGTCGCTGCTTTGTCTTAGATGATGAAGAATCGCATTTAGCTCAAAAGGGCTGACAAATCGGATATTAGAGGAGATTGAAGAGCATGACAAAGAGAACCGTAATTATGAAAGAAACGCCAAGCGCTTACCAAGCAATGCTTGGGTTGGAAAAATACCTGGGCACGACCAGCATCGATAAACAGCTCCAGGAATTGATTAAAATTCGCGCTTCTCAAATAAACGGCTGTGCGTACTGTATCAATATGCATACCAAGGACGCAAGAGAGCTTGGGGAAACAGAGAAGCGGATCTACGCCTTGAGCGCTTGGCGCGACACTCCGTTCTTTACGGAAGCAGAGCGTGCCGTGCTCGCCTTGACGGAGTCTGTCACCGTTATTACGAAAGAGCATGTGCCAGATGCGGTGTATGATGAGGTTGCTCGCCATTTTGACAGTACGCAGGTTGCGGAGATCATTATGGCGATCATTACGATTAACGCTTGGAATCGTATTGCGATTAGCACGAATATGATGCCGGAGTAATTGGGCGGGGTTAGTGGCAAGAGTTAATGGGGTTGGGTTGATGGGGAGAATTTTATGCAGGTTGTGTTGCAAAAAAGCCTTAGTTACACTTGACTCCTACGCTGCAGTCTGCATCAGAAACACTTATCTAATTTAGCACCTTGCTACATTGCAGTTTATACAACAGAATCAGTCAAACTACTCAGCTCCTTTGCTACGCTGCAGTTTATACAACAGAAGCACTCAAACTAACTCAGCTCCTTTGCTACGCTGCAGTTTATACAACAGAAGCACTCAAACTAACTCAGCTCCTTTGCTACGCTGCAGTTTGTACAACAGAATCACCCATTCTGGCCTCAGTTTTCACCTTATTAGCTATTTCTGCTGCATTTATGCATTGTAGCTCGTCATTCTGGGGGTCATGTCAGGTTTCTGTTGCACTTTCTGCAATGGATCTTATTCCAAGCGTGGCGAGGACTTAAGGAACAAGCAATTAAAGCATTAATCAAACAAAATAGGATGCTGCCGGATATCCATTCGGCTGCATCCTATTATATTTCTCCATATTGAGTAAGAAAAAGGCATTTTTCTCTTAACGCGGCTGCGACTGAACCGCAATGACATGGCGTTCGATTCCCGCATAGTCATTGATGATGCGGACATCATCCCATGCGCCCATGCTGCGCATCATGTCAGCGACGATGCGAGGCTGGCCCATGCCGAGCTCGAAGGCGACGATGCGAGGCATCTGAACGAGCAGCGGAAGCTGTTCCAGCATGCGGCGGTACGGATCTAAGCCGTCCGCCCCGCCCTCCAGCGCGAGATGCGGCTCATAGTCGCGCACCTCGCGCTGCAGCCCTGGCATATCCGCCGCAGGTATGTACGGCGGATTGGAGACCAGCACATCGATGCGAAGCCGATCGTGCGCACTCTGTTCATGCCCAGGTATGAAGTGCATGAGCAGGTCGCCCTGCACGAACGCTATCCGGTCCGCCGCTTCATGGCGGGCCGCGTTCGTGCGGGCGACTGCCAGCGCGTCCGGCGACAGGTCGGACGCGCACACGCGCCACGCGTGACGCTGCGCAGCTAGCGTGACGGCGATGGCGCCGCTGCCTGTGCCGACGTCAACGATCGTCGGCGCCAGCTCTTCACCTGCGCTGCCGCGCCCACCCGCTGCCTGCGGCCAGATCAGATCGGCCGCTTCAAGCACGGCCTCAACGAGCAGCTCCGTCTCCGGCCGTGGAATAAGCACGGCTGGCGATACAGCAAACGGCCGGCCATAAAACCACTGCTCGCCGATCATATATTGGACGGGCTCGCCCAGCGCCTTACGGCGCACGAGCTGCTCCCAAACGGCCAGTTTATCGGGTGGGAAAGGTTCCCCTCCGTCGCGAAGCAGCGCTGCACGGTCGATATCGAGCAAATGCATGAGCAGCAGCTCCGCATTATTGCGCGGCTCTTCGACCGCTTCCTCCTTCAACAAAGAGGCGGCTCGCATGCTTGCCTCACGAATCGATAGCGGCAGCGTAAACCATTGACCAACATTCATGCCGTTCACTCCTTCCACATTCCTGCTACAGCTCCATGATATGCCGTCCACTCTTCCACATACCCGCTACAGCTCCATAAGCCGCCGTCCACTCTTCCACATTCCTGCTACAGCTCCATGAGCTGCCGTTCACTCCTTCCACATTCCTCCTCCAGCTCCATGAGCTGCCGTCTACTCTTCCACATTCCCGCAACAGCTCCATGAGCTCCCCGTAACCTAATAAAACGCCAGGTCGCTGGATGCTTATCGTAAGCATCCAGCAACCCAGCGCACCATGGTTTAAGCCATTTCACGTTCCATCAGATCAGCTTGCTCCGCAATCGTAAGCGACGAAATCACTTCCGTCAAATCACCGTTCATCACGGAATCCAGCTTATGAAGCGTTAGTCCAATGCGGTGATCCGTTACACGGCTTTGCGGGAAATTGTACGTGCGAATACGTTCGCTGCGATCTCCCGTTCCAACCTTGCTCTTCCGCTCGCCGGCATATTTTGCTTCTTCCTCTTGGCGACGAACATCGGAGATGCGTGCACGAAGCACGGCAAGTGCCTTCGCTTTGTTCTCATTCTGCGATTTGCCATCTTGGCAAGTGGCCATGATTCCTGTAGGAACATGCAATACACGTACCGCGGATTTCGTCGTGTTAACCGATTGACCGCCTGCTCCGCTCGAGCAGAACGTATCGACGCGAATATCCTTGTCGAGAATTTCAACCTCAACATCTTCAACCTCCGGCATAACCGCTACCGTGGAAGTCGAGGTATGAATACGTCCGCCTGATTCCGTTACCGGAATACGCTGTACGCGATGCGCGCCGCTCTCAAACTTCAGCTTGCTGTACGCGCCCTTGCCCGTAATCATGAAGATAACCTCTTTGAAGCCGCCCAGATCGTTCTCGCTGAAATCCATCAGCTCCACTCTCCAGCCTTGCGTATCGGCAAACTTTGTATACATACGATAAAGCTCATATGCGAACAAAGCAGCTTCATCGCCGCCCGCAGCGCCGCGAATTTCAACGATAACGTTCTTGTCGTCGTTCGGGTCCTTAGGCAATAGTACGATGCGAATTTTCTCATCAAGCTCAGCTTGGCGCTTGCTCAATTCGTCAATTTCCATCTTTACCATTTCACGCATTTCGTCATCGAGCTTCTCTGCCTGCATCAGCTTGGCATCGTCGAGCTGCTCGGTAACTTGTTTATATTCCGTAAAGGCATCATAAGCCTCTTGTAAATCCGACTGCTCCTTGGAGAGCTCTCTAAGCCGCTTGGGATCACTGGATACATCCGGATCACACAATAGCTCACTCAGCTTCTCATACCGGTCTGCGAGTGCTTGTAAACGGTCAAACACGATCATTCACCTCTGTTTATTCCATTAGGATAATGTTCATTATACCATATCAATGGCATTGTATCGACTGCTGGTTTGGATTACAACCAGTAAACCGCGCCCAAATTCAATATAAAGCCCCGCAAGCGCAGTACTGCACTCACAGGGCCTTATTATTCCCAATTTTTTTACACGTTAAAACGGAAATGGATGACGTCGCCGTCACGCACGACATATTCCTTGCCCTCAAGGCGAACTTGCCCCTTCTCGCGAGCCACACCCATCGAGCCAGCTGCTGCAAGATCCGTAAAGGATACAACCTCGGCACGAATGAAGCCACGCTCGAAATCGGTATGAATAACGCCAGCCGCTTGCGGCGCTTTCGTTCCTTTGCGAATCGTCCATGCGCGAACCTCTTGCACGCCTGCTGTAAAATACGTGTACAGCCCTAGCAATCTATAAGCTGCGCTGATCAAACGGTTAAGGCCGGACTCAGACATGCCCAGCTCCTCAAGGAACATTTCCTTGTCTTCGCCCTCAAGCTCAGCAATTTCCGCTTCTACCTTCGCGCTGATCGGCACCACATCAGCGCCTTCCGCAGCTGCGAAATCACGAACGCGTTGAACATACTCATTGTCGTCCGAGTTTGAAACCTCATCCTCGCTCACATTGGCCGCGTACAATACGGTCTTCATCGTCAGCAAATGCAAATCGCGAACGAGCAGCTTCTCGTCTTCGCTCAGCTCTACGCTGCGAGCAGGCATATCGTTGTACAACGCTTCCTTGATGCGCTCAAGCACTTCGATTTCCTGGGCAACCTTCTTGTCGCCGCCCTTTAGGTTTTTGCGGGAACGGTCGATCTTCTTGTCAACGGAATCAATATCCGCCAAAATCAGCTCCAAGTTAATGGTCTGAATGTCGCTGATCGGATCTACTTTTCCTGCTACGTGGGTAATATTGTCATCTTGGAAGCAGCGAACGACGTGAACGATCGCGTCAACCTCGCGGATATGCGCCAAAAACTTATTGCCAAGACCTTCACCCTTGCTCGCTCCTGCTACTAAGCCTGCGATATCAACAAATTCGAATGCCGTTGGCACGATGCTCTTCGGAACGACAAGCTCAACCAGCTTGTCCAAACGCTCATCCGGCACCTCAACTACGCCAACATTAGGATCTATTGTACAAAAAGGATAGTTGGCAGATTCTGCCCCTGCTTGTGTAATTGCGTTAAATAATGTCGATTTGCCGACGTTCGGCAAGCCCACGATTCCAGCTTTCAATGCCATGCGATAAGACACCCCTATTTTCCCGAAAGTAAACAACTCCAGCTATTATACCCCAGCGTTCCCTACATTGAAAGTGCCAACGGCTTCTGGTAGCCACTTTCACTAAGCTTTATGCCGAATAAAGGACCGTTTCAATACACAAGCTAAGTATCCGCAATTGCAAACACACGCGTACGAAGCACGTTGTGTTGTGAATCAAGAATTTTAAAGGAGCCATTCCTGTAATGAAGTAATTTGAGCTTTGAAAGAAAAAAGCGCCTCTAGTATACTGGGAAACGTTCCGGCAAGAACTAAACCCACATACGAAAAGAGGCACTCACTAT
>NZ_JBXCIW010000013.1:0-156140 GCF_056786335.1 Paenibacillus sp. Y280 | reverse complement strand
GAGAGCAAGGGTTCTGTTTTGAGTTACCCTGAAACAGCTGAATTTGGCTATTGGGTCAGATTGGAAGATGATCCATGTGCCATACGGTTGAGATTACTGAGGTGTCACGGATTCAGGATGAAGTTTTCAAAAAATATAAGTTTATTTATTTTATTTTTTTGGTAGCCTAATACCTTAAGTGTTGCAAGCTCACGATTCCTTTCATAAATGTTTATTGAAGATATCGTATAAATGGCGCCGAAGGAGAGTATACCGGCACAAATGATAAACATGATAAATACAAAACTGTTTTGTTCCAAAATATATTGAGCTGATTTCTTTAGATCATCCTTATCTGTAATAGTATCTACGTGAGGATCTTGTTCAAATAAGCTGCGAGCGCTTATAAGATCCGCAGAGCTATTTGCTTCAACTAAAATCGAGGTTGGATTGTAGTCGATGTCAAGGCTCTGTAAATAGTCCGGTGTGGAATAAAACGACGGATACGAATACTGTGTAGATATTTTTAAAACCTTCATATCTACAGATTTATTTTTAAGCTCCGGTGCTGTGAACTTTATTTTTATTACTTCCCCTTCTGAAATACGGTATTTGTCGGCGTAAGACTTGGGTACTAGCACACCGTTATTTTCTAATGATATTCTATTGTCATTTTCGTCAAAGAAATGAATGAGACTGTTTTCTTTTTCAGTAACAACTAGAGTAGCATTTTCTTTTTCATCATCTTGTATGAATTCAACAGGGAAGGTGGATAACAAAAAGCTGTTTTTAATACCAGCGGGTAGTTTTATCGTATCTGAAGCTGATCCCATCGAATAATCTACTCTTAGATCATAGGAGTAAACATCTTCTATTTGGTCAGCTACTTTTAGCAAGGACGCTCCAGTGCCAAAAGCAGTTATCAATAAAACAGTGCTTACAACAACACCAGTTGAGGTAGCTAAAGCTTTTTGTTTATTTAATAATATATTTCTCAAAATGAGTTTGTAGCTGTAGGGAATATGACTCCATAGACCCGGAACTCTTTCTATTAATAGCTTTTTCATCTTCTTTGGCGGTTTAGGACGCATAGCTTGAGCCGCATGTTCTTTTAAAATGGTTCTACCGCTTAAGTAGCATGACAGAAGTCCAAAAGCACTGGAGAATATGACGGGAGGAATGATCGAATAAAAAGAAAGCGTGAATCTAATGTCAGGCAGAGAGTAAGCCCTTGCATTTGATGCAGTTATTAATGGTACAAATACAAGAGCGGCAATGATACACCCTAAGATGGAACCTATTATACCTACCAGCACAGGGAATCCCATGTAATGAAGCATGATGCTTCTGTCTTTTACACCCAAAGCCTTCATAATACCTACTTGATTTCTTTGAGAATCAATAATCCTCGACATGGCAAGAAATAGGATAATCGCTTCAATCACAAAGAAAACGAAAGGTATAACCTTGCTCATCAAGTTATTATTTTGAATCGTTGCATTTATTTGGGAATAATTGAAAGTACGTTCTTTGCTTACTTGGTTTAAATAAGCAAGCTGTTTTTGTTTGGATTGCGCTTCAATTGATTTACCTATTTGGTCAATATCGTAACCTTCTTTAGCATCAATCATGATTTCATTATAGTAAAAGTCGCCTGCGATCTCAGGTATTGTCTCTTCGGCCATATAAGCTATACCGTAGGCTTTATGGTCTTGGATATCGTTCTTTTTTGTATGTTCTACATTCTCTCCCAAGCCGCTAATTTTAAGCTGAATCATTCTTTCATTTGCGCTTATACGGATTTGATCACCGACACGGTATTGATGCTCTTTCGCATAATGGGAATCTAATACGATCTCACCCTTTTTTGACGGAATACTCCCCTCAATCATAGTAAGCGTGTTTATTTCATTTTTTACAGGGATCGAATGAATTTTTAATGATGCTTTATAATCATCAAAGGCTTGCGCGACATCAAGGGTATAACGTCCTTCAATTTTATTTACACCTTCAATTTCGTTTAAACCCGCCACATCTTTTTTGGAAATTTGACTGTAATACACATTTAAGTCGAATAAATTATGTTCATTAAAGTAAACCTTCGAATATGCGCTAAGATTATCACTATAAGTTACCAGCCCCGCATAGAAAAAAGCTCCTACTGCGATAACCAAAACAAGGGCTATAAATTGCCCTATAGATTTTTTTATATCCCTTATTGATTTCAAAAATAATTTCATTATCACCACTCAATCCCTTCAACACTTTGTTTAACATCATTAATCGTAACGCTTTCTATCTTTCCGCTTTTAACCTTAATAATTTTGTCAGCCATAGGAGCAATAGCGGAATTATGCGTGACCAAAACGACGCACTTTTTCGTTTCCTTGTTCAAATCTTGAAGAAGCTTTAAGACGACTTACCTGTAACATAATCCAATGCTCCGGTTGGTTCATCACAAAGTAAGAGTGAAGGATTTTTTGCAACAGCTCTAGCTATAGCAACTCTTTGTTGTTCTCCTCCAGAGAGCTGGGAAGGGAAGTTTTTGATACGATTCTTTAATCCGACTTTGGATAAAATATCTTTAGCATCCAGATGGTTTTTACATACTTCAGCGGCAAATTCAACATTTTCAAGAGCGTTTAAATTCGGAATCAGGTTATAGAATTGAAATACAAAGCCAACTTTCTCACCGCGATATTGTGTTAATTTTCTTTCGTTTAATCTTGTTATTTCTTGATCACCAACAAATACTTGACCTGAGGAAGCCGTATCCATGCCGCCAAGTATATTCAAAATCGTACTTTTACCGGCACCGCTTGCGCCTAAAATAACGACGAATTCCCCCTCTGATATGGAAAAATCAACTCCATCCAGCGCCTTGATTGGCACTTCTCCGATTTTGTATTCTTTCGATACTTCTTTGAATTCGATTAACTTCTTCACTTATTACATCTCCTAAATATCGTATTTTTTGATATGTAAGACCGAAGAACAACATGAACCCCGTCAGTATGGCCAAACTGACAAACGGAATCCCACCCGCTTAGCTGCGGATGCATCATCGCCTCCCTTCCTTCTTCTTCTATTTCTGGATCAATGTTACTAGTTTGGTGTTAAGCTGATTATACGTAATGCTAAAGAATGAAAAAACCTTCCCGAAACTCTCCTACAGCTGGACCAAAGTCGGGTTCCTTCCCTAGGGGGTACGACTTGCATTAGCTCGTCTTTCCATCATGGGATGTCCGAATCTTTGATCGAATAGCTGACGAAGCGAATTCAAAGAGGACTTTTAGCGGTAGCTTTAGACGCCGTGCTCCTATATTAGATGTATTCCTTCGAAGTCTACTCACTTCACTACGTCCGCGCGGACTGAACCCTGGGGTCCGCCTCTTCTTGGGCTCAACCAAACACAAAAAACACGCCTGATTCGGCGTGTTTAAAATTTGTGTTTGGTGGAGGAGCCTAGAGGGATACAGCTCGTACTAACTCGCTTACCCATCACGGGATGTCCGAATCTTCGATCAAATGGCTGACGAAGCGAATTCAAAGAGGACTTTCAGCGGTAGATTCAGACGCCGTTCTCGTCCGTTTGGAGTTATTTCTTCGAAGTTTCCCTTCCCACTCCCTGTGCGCGGACTAAACACCTGACCTCATCGCTGTTAGCGATGCGCTCTCCCACCATTGGGTATTTCACTACCATAGGTATGAACTTACTCAAAAAGATGGGGTAGTTCGTCTGCATATAAGAATACTACTGCAATAGCTATCACAAGATTCAATAAGGCCGGTATCATTTTTCCTATCGATGTTTGACTCTGAAATGCGAAAGGCACGCCAATAGCATCATAATGACTATTAATATTCCCGTCCAAGTGGCAATCCCTGGATACAGTAGCCGCTAATGAGTCCAATGCCTCCAACAATTTGAACATAACCCGTAATGACGCAGAACCAATGCCGAAGATTAATCGAATCAAACAGTTCAATTTGATGCTTGGCTCCTGCAATATTGCTCCCGCCAAAGAATGTCATCGAAAAAAGCAGCCAACTTTGAAGAACGATGGATATAAAAAAGCTCCAGCATATATCGCTGGAGCTAACTAATAAATTACATAAAAGTAGTATTGGTGCTATTAAATATCCCCATCCGACCCTGTATCCGGAGTAATCCATTGCAATCCGTCATAAAGTGACCATTCTCCATCTTTATTAGATATTTGGATATGAAAATCAGTTTCTCCTGATGATGCTGCACTTAATCCTAAGAAGGACAGATTAGCCTTGTAAAATTCATATTGAGGAAGATTTTTTATTTCTATTGGTTCATCTTTTTCATATTTAGATATAATATCATCAATCTTTGCTTTAAGTTTTTCTTTTGCTGTATTATCCGCAAAAAACTCCTCAACAGTTAGGCCTTCACTGGTGGCTATTTCACTCCAATACTGCTTATTTAAATCCCTTCCTTCTTCCTCTGACAGAACTTTCCCTGTTGATTTCTCTATCCCTGCTTCATATACTTCTGGTGCTGGCGCTGAAACTAGAACGTACGTGACATTATCCCATGCAGTATCTCCAAATAATGATTGAACATAATTATGTTGTTCCTTTAATTTCTCTGAAAGATCCATATTTTCGGAAGACTTAAAACCCTCTTTTTCCGCTTCTTCTAACGTTTTTTGATCTCTATTAAATACTGACTCTGTATCAACCATACCTATTGGTACATTTGGATACTTATTAATTAATTCTGCGAATTTTTGGTTTTTCATAAGATCAATATACATTTTCACTACATCATCAGCTGTTGGTGTTTTCGTTTCACTAGATGGGGATTCTCCCTCTACGTTCGCCCCCCCCACGCTCTGTCCTAGTAGTGTATTTCGATTTATAATATAGAATAGAGAACCTATACAGATTACAATTAGAAGAAACACAGGAATTAAAAGTTTTAGTCTCTTAACCATTCATATTCCTCCTATACATTAAATCACTAGCGTTGCATTAATGTTCTCTGAATTTTCATAACTTTCTGTCTTATCTTAACTTGCGCATAAAAAAATCCTTTACAATATATATGGTAGGTATCCCTGTCCATAATCCACTGAAAAAGATCATCTCATGGACAAGCATATGCTATTTTCTTCGTTTGGTAAATGGTTATCGCCAATATGTACGAGAACGTTCACAGATCGGGTGTCTGAAACCCGGCAAGATAAATACACGAAAAAGTTAACGACATCTGCGTACTTAAAGCTGTTCTTGCATGTACATTTACAAGGCAGAGAAGGACTTCGGCATATCGCTGACGATGTGCTCAGTAAGGCATTTCAAGAGGAACTTGGGCTCACATCGATTTCGGCAGCTCAGCTCAGCGTAAGCACAAACAGGTGAAGCCAGAGTTGCTCCAGCAGGTGTTCGAGCGTCTCGTCAAACGGGTTTTTGCGACATACCACGCCCCGACTCATCGCCATTCGATCAAGATTATTGACTCGTCAACGGTGGTCCTATGCTTGCAAAAGTACAAATGGGCAACGTTTCGCAAGACGAAGGCGGGCATCAAACTCCATATGCGATTGGCATTTGTCGGCGAACATGAAGTTATACCGAATAAGGCGACGATCACGGCTGCTAAGAAGAAAGACCGCACCCAGCTTGATGAGCTTGTCGATGAATCAGGCGTCACTTATGTGTTTGACCGTGGCTAAATCGACTATGCAGCATTCGATCGCTACTGCGAAAGCGGCATTTCTTTCGTCACTCGGCTCAAGAACAACGCTTGCTTGGAGCCACTTGAATTTCTTGAAATCAAGGCAGAAAGCAGGGTCAGCGAAGACGTCATCGTACGTGTAGGATCAAAGCAGAAGAAAATGAAACACAAGCAGCGGATTGTTCAAACCGAAGACTCGCAAGGCAATCTGCTGTTTCTGGTTACGGATCGATTCGATCTCTCTTGTGACGAAATTAGCGACATGTATCGAAGTCGCTGGGCGATTGAAACGTTCTTCAAGTGGATGAAGCAACATCTGCGGATCAAGCATTTTCACGGCCAAAGTGATCGTGCCGTGCACAACCAGATTTGGATCGCACTGATCGCCTTCTGCTTGCTCTTGCTCGTTAAGCTAGAGACAAAAGTTGACCATAGCTTGTTGCAACTGAGTCGCTGGCTGACGAAATTATTGTGGCAGCCTTACGCCGAGTGGCTCCAGCGGATGAAGCAGAAACCGAGTCGAATATCTTTAGGGAGACGACGAAGACTGACCGTCGACTGATCGACAAGCGCAGCTGTTATTTACTCATGTGAACATATTTGTATAATTAATCCAAATGGATAGAGCTACCTCTAATAGGCGCTCGACCTTTTGGATTTCGGATCAAAAAAAAATTGTCTTCATTTTCAGACAGAAAGTACATCAGAGTTTATGCAACGCTAATGAGCTTTTAAATGCTTTCTTAATTGCTTTCTTAATTGCATTCTCAATAAAACTACGGTTAGTGCTATTTGATAGATCTGATTGCCAAGAATAAAAAATAGTAGCTTTCAATGAAGCCCCTCCCTTTGTAGTTATTAACGTAACAATACGTTCCTCCAAGTGCATAAAAACCCGAGCTTCGTTTGCGCTCGGGCTTAGTGGCTCCAATATGCTTTTTCCTGATAAGCGACGCACAGCACACCGCATTCTTCGTTTCATTCAACAAAAAAATATCAATACAAAAAACCGGCAAAAGCAAAATTACTCTTGCCGGAGTATACTAATTCAATTCAATTACTTTGCCAGTAATAACACCGTATTCATCTCTGGAAAATTGAAGCGCCCTGTAATTCCCCTCGCCCCCATAGATGTTAACGGCCTCGGACGAACCCGTTTGGCCTTCTTCAAATAACATATCTGGTAATATCTTAACGACCTTTCCATCATGCTCATAGTTGATTAGACCTTTATCGTCATAGGTAACTTCTTTAACAGATCCGGGGATGACCGTTCCATCAGGTATTTCTTTCTTTAATTGCTCAAATTTGTTCGTCCATTCTGCTTCCTCATCATCAATAGCGGCCTCTTCATTTGCGGTGCCGACTGACGGTTCTTTCAACAACTCCTGCAAATAAGCTTCAGCCTTGGCTGGGTCTGCTTTGGATAGGTCCAGCGGAAGATCGAATACAACCGAAATTCCTTTTGCATCCACATTAGGGCTTATTTCACCTGTGGCTTCGTTATAAGCAAACGATTGGTTGTTATAGAAATTGTCGCTGCTGATAGCCATATATACTCCTCGATCGGCAAAAATCTCCACTCCATCGCATTCAATCAATCTGTACACAATTCCGTCTCTCACAATTTCATTGTAACTGCCATTCATCGTCATGATGTTTACCTGCCACGGCTTCTGACCTTTAATAAGAGGTGAAACTAAGAACGACTCCTTTACGTATTCCGGGTCGTTTGTATCCGGCATTGGGCTACCGTCCTGTCTGGCGATGGATACAACAGCATACGTTCTGTAGGGATAAACATCTTGAGCAGAACTGCTGAATTCGCTCAGCCGTGTCCCGGAGACGATGCCGTGCAATGTAATCTTGTAGTCGCCTGAAGCGATCGTTTGATTAATTTCGACTGCATCTCTGCTTTCAAAGGCTTCTGCCAGACTACGATCTCCAATATGTTCAGCAATCTCCTTGGAACTAAAAAGCTGCGTGGCCGCGAAAGCCGTTATGGACATGACAAGTGTCAGTACGACAACCAACAACCCTACGGAAACCCGCTTTCTATTACCACGTTTCATATGATTTCTCTCTTTAAATCGGTTTATAATACTTTGATTTATTTCCTCTTCGGGCTCCATGGTCGAAGCGAGGGCTTGCTTGAGCAGCCGATCCCATTTTTCAGAATCATTCATAGGGATTCAACCTCCAATATCTTTTTCATAACTTTTCGTGCTTTAAAAAGCCTGCTTTTGACTGTTCCTGACGGAATCCTCAGTACTAACGAAATCTCATCGACAGACATTTCTGCAGTATAATACATTAGTAGCGGAATTTTCGGCTTATCATCCAACCTCTCTGTAGCAGCCTGAACCATACTGCGAAGCTCATTAGATAACATCACTTCCTCAGGCGTTGTTTCTTCATTCGTGCAGCAGACCTTGTTCACAGACTCGTTAAGCTCAGTTGTAGGCACAATCCTTTGCCTCCAAGCAAATTTTCGGCGTTTGTTTTTGCGTAATCTAATTGCAATAGTGATGAGAAACCCCTTTGGATTTTTATTCATATCCATTTTATGACGAACCTCCATCGCTTTGAGGAAGGTTTCCTGATAGAGATCATCCGTATCCGCCTTATTTCCCGAAAGCTTATAGCAGAATCCGTAAATCGCTTTACCATGCTGCTTTACTAGATCACTCAACTCTTCAATATTCAAGTAGCTACTCCTCTCCGAATGATCATTCACTTATATATTGTAACAACCTTGTGATTGGTTCACTAGATTGCAGCATTTTTCTAGATATGTATAATATGATAAAAACCCACCGAAATACAAAAAATCGCAGGAGTATAATTACTACTCAGGGCAACCCGCCCCATTAAGCATGGACCAATTCCAGTCCGATCCAGGAATAACGATTTCGGGTGCGTACTTCATCAGTAGGTTTCGTAGTGAACTTTTCGTTCAAAGCATTCATATAAAAATCCCCCCACCTAAGGTTTGTAGATGTTACCTTGGGTGGGGGGGATTTATTATAAACTCAAAAACAGCTAAATCGATTACCTCTTTAGAGCCACACTGCCAAATCTAATCTATATCAGTTACGAGCCATTAATATTAAGCTCTCCGCATGAGCAGAATTCGGAAACACAAATAAAAAAAACGACATTTTTGTCGTTTATGATTTGGATATTGGTGGAGCCTAGGGGGATACAGCTCGTACTAACTCGCTTATCCATCATGGGATGTCCGAATCTTCGATCAAATGGCTGACGAAGCGAATTCAAAGAGGACTTTCAGCGGTAGATTCAGACGCCGTGCTCCTCCGCATTCGCTCCGTCCGCGCGGACTGAACCCCGGGGTTCGCTCCCTGGCTCTCCACCTATAAAACAGAAAACCACGTCAGAGGACGTGGTTGATTTGTTTTATTGGTGAATTTTTCATCAACAATTCCATTTCTATGAGCATATAAATGCCTAATTTGAAGTATTTTTTCTATTTCATTCTGTGTTCTTTTATCAATAACACCCAAATCACTAATTTGTTTATTTTCCTTAATAAACCCTTTAACGCTTCCCTTTTGTAGTTTTGCAAGCTTTTGCAGCGACCATAGCTTCCTTCTTGAGTTGATATAGCCGAATGTTTTCCATTTCGGTAGATGGCCTTCGTTGCGCTTTTGAATCTGATACTGGTTGATCAGGACGATCGGATCAAGGGGCATCTGCTTCTTCGAGTGTTCCCCGGAATTTATTATAGATATATGCCGCTACCTCCAGCAGCCGATAATCGCCTGACTGATCATAGACGCTTACGCATTTTAGACAAAACTCGTTGGTCTGGTTGAATGCCGCTTCTTGGAGAAAGGGATCAAATTGATCGAATGATTCACAAATCTAATTAGGATCAACGTTGATGCCACGGATCAGCGACTCTACGACCAGCTCTCTATTGGATAATTCGTTGTACAACTGAATCTAACTTCAATTCTAAGTCACTTTCCAATATATAGAACCGTTCGTCTAATGTTTCAAATAAGTCTTCATGTTCTCCATCCCATGAGTCAATTATCTCATTTCTTTCATCAACATCATTGGACGGTTTTCCATTAGGAAATAAAACATTCACCTGTTTTAGAAGGTTAACTACCTCAGACGCATTAAGTTTTTGTAGGTCTTCCATAGTATCATCTAATGTATCCGCACCATGATTATAGTAAAAACTGATAATTCCACCGTTACCAATACTATCAATTACTCCTCTTACGTTGTACCATGTTTTTTCATCAGGGGTAAGTCATTCATAACCTTCCGCATCAAGTTTTTCAAAAAGTTTTTGCCAATGTTTTTGCCAATCTTCATACTTTAATACGCCCATGAAAGCACCTCATTTAAAAGAATTATATATATTTCTACGTATTTTCTCAATTCCCTTCTTAACATTAGTCTCTGACTTAATATACGTATGGTTCAGAAAAGCGAACCGTAGCTGTGCCAAACCACAATTCGCCTGAGTGTCTTGCTGAGACTGTTTGAGGCTGGTTAGAGTAGGCTTGCTTTATCTAATCTTCTTAAACCATTCATAATCTGTATTATTATATATATCTTTTACTGTATCTATCAAAGTCTGAATCATAAAAGCTGAGTAATCTCGTTTTGTTATTTAGAAAATTTTCATCAATTTTTTTCAAGATATCATTAAGCGGCATTTCTTCAAACCTCCAGATTTAAATTAAGCCCTCATTTTTGTCTTTATGGTGGGTGCTGTTTGATACTTACCTAAATAATATACGTTATCAGAGTCAATATTAACAAATAAAGCCCGTACATCGATGTACGGGCTACTAGGAAACTAATTTTATTGAGCATTCACTTCTTGGAAACGCAGACCTGTCAATTCGTGATTATTATACAAATCGACAAAATTTTCAGTACAGAATATTAATTCCGAGAAATTTTCCACAAGAAAAAGATCACTTCCATCCCAGGACTTTAAATCAATAATTTTAAGAGTTTCACACGAAACATAATCCATTCCCAGAGTATACGGAGCATGATAACCACATTCCTTACACTCCATAACACCAATCTGTGTATCAGGATGAAGTCTAGCTGCTTTATGCGTTCTAAGCAAGTAGTAAGGGGGAGGAGAAATAGCAATTTTCTTGACATTCTCACCTTCATTACGCAAATCTTTTAACTTTTCAGGTGAAATCTCTTCCCTTGACAAAGTTCGTACATCAATAAACTTAAAAGAACTTAATTGTGCCTGATTAAGGATGCTCTTTGCCCGTTCTGATACGAGAATATAAAACATATGTCCAGCAAAGTCTGGAAAATTATCATTTGTCATTGCTATTATTAATTCCTTGTCAAGATGATGCCGTCCCCAAGTACCTCCGCACACGTTACAGTGAATAGGCTCATACACAAAGCCCTTTATTTCTATCGCGTACGCATATTTTTTCTTGCGCCCTTCCTCAATTCCCAAGGTATAGAATTTCATACTTAATCTCCTTTAAAAATGAATAGTTAGATTGTACTTAACTGCCAAATCCCTACCCTTTTGTAATACTTGAGCTGCAGTGGCATTCAGGTTACCTTGGATATAACTTTCCCACGCCAAGTTATACTCGTAAGCTTTTGATCGATGGTGACTCATTTCCCACCAGGTACCGTAAGTTTCGAGTTAAGCGCGCTAATCTGCTGATCAATTTCCCGAATATTTAATTTCTTCTCTGCGGAAGGTAGTTCATATACACTTTCTATAGGAGTATTTATTATCCCAAGTGCCTTTGCAATGTTGATTAAACCGTAACCATACTCTTCTCTGCTACCAAGTGGAGTTGCTGTGTGGTATAGCTTTTCAATAATATTTTGGGAAGACCAACTTGGATGCTCGGTCATAAGTAAAGCGATCGCCCCCATGACATGGGGAGCCGTCATAGAAGTACCAGACTTATTAAGAAAATCATTGTTTAACCCTGTGCTGAAAATCTCAGAACCTGGAGCAACTAAGTCCAATTCTACCCCTGTACTAGAGAAATCAGAGTGAGCGTGGTATTTCGTAACAGCACCGACCGATACTACTTCCGGATATTTTGCGGGATATGTAATCATATCACGACCGCTATCATAGTTACCTGCTGCTGCAACTACAATAATACCTTTGTCAACTGCGGTCTTTATTGCAGAGTGAAGCAAATGACTATCAGTAGTGCCACCTAGACTCATAGATATAATATCATTGTTATTTTCAATCGCCCAATCAATGCCTTCAACCAACTGACTGTAGCTGCCATTTCCATTTTGGTCGAGGACTTTTACTGAATAAATATTCGCTGAAGGTGCAATCCCTACAATTCCAGCATTATTGTACGTGCACCTATTATACCGCAACGTGTGTCCCATGACCATTGTCATCAAAATAAGAAGGATTCCCTTCAACAAAAGATACCCCGCCTTTTATCTCCAAATCGGAGTGGGGAGCTATTCCTGTATCGAGAACAGCTATATCTATCGGCTTTCCATTAAGGTTGTTACTATTTAAGAGATCGACACCAATAGAGTGTAAGCCCCAGGGCACACTATCCACATTACTATCATTAGTCTTTTTTCTCTCACTTTTTCACAATAACAGAATGATCACTAAGATTAAAAATAAGTGAAATTGCTAAAAATAAAGAAATAATCCCCTTAAGTTTACCTTTAACTAATCATTCCTTTATCTATGAGCAATGCTAATAAAAACCATGAGGACTAGGATTCTTGAGGCTCAATCTGTTGGAAACAGTCATAAAATTAATACTCATGTTGAGCCAGAAAATTAATCCTAAGATACTTGATAATTCGATGTTCGAACCACTCTGGAATACGTATAGCCATGTTTTACCTAGTGTCCACCAAGAGACCGCCAAACAATTTGGCGAAATGCTCTTTGATGAATAAGTAAAAACAATCGCTCTGTCAGCAATTTGTGACAGAGCGATTGTTTAAAACCTCGATAACGCTAATATTAAGAATCCTCGAACAACCAAAAAACATCAAATAAACCTCAATAAAATAGCAACTGTGACCAGAAGTGTGACCACATACCGTATTCGGAGTTAATTTTTTCTTCATAAAAAACAAAAAACGCTTGGAAACCCAAGCGTTACGCGGTTGTTTTATGGTGGAGCCTAGGGGGATACAACTCGTATTAACTCGCTTATCCATCATGGGATGTCTAAATCTTTGATCAAATGGCTGACGAAGCTTAATCAACGAGGACTCTTAGCGGTAGATTCAGACGCCGTGCTCCTACATTAGAAGTAATTCCTTCGAAGCCTACTCACTTCACTACGTCCGCGCGGACTGAACCCCGGGGTTCGCCCCCTGGCTCTCCACCAATAAAACAGAAAACCACGTCAGAGGACGTGGTTGATTTGTTTTATTGGTGGAGCCTAGGGGGATCGAACCCCTGACCTCATCGCTGCCAGCGATGCGCTCTCCCAGCTGAGCTAAGGCCCCAAATGACGACAAGATTGATCTTAGCATAGGGGCGCCAAAATTGTCAATCTTTATCTATCATACCGTTCAGCGGGTGTTTGGATAGCAGGTTGTTGAGCTCCTTCATGAACATATCGATGTCCTTGAACTGACGATAAACAGATGCGAAGCGGACATAGGCTACCTCGTCGACGGGATAGAGCTCGTTCATGACGATGCCGCCGATATCGCTGCTGTCTACCTCGGCGTGTGCCGTTGTGCGAAGCTCCTTCTCAACCTCGGATACGATAACTTCGAGGCGTTCCACCGGTACGGGACGCTTCTCGCAGGCGCGGATAAGACCGCGTAATATTTTGTCGCGGCTGAATTCCTCGCGGCTTCCATCTTTTTTGATGACGATTAGAGGCGTTTCTTCAATCATTTCGAAGGTCGTGAATCGGCGGCTGCACTTTTCACACTCACGGCGGCGACGAATAGATTTGTTTTCGTTAGCCGGCCTCGAGTCCAATACTTTTGTTCCGGCATAGTCGCAATATGGACATTTCATGCTGCAATTTGCCTCCTTTCTTAGTTAGCAAGAGCCTTTGAAAGGGGCTCTTCTCAAATTAATTTAATTTCCAACTAATTCCTGTAATGAAGTTTTGATTTTTGCACATAATACTTTTACCAACCGCAAGGAGGTGAACATACATGAGCGCATCCCGCAGCAGTAACCAACTAGTAGTCCCACAAGCGACAGCTGCACTTGACCAAATGAAATTTGAAGTTGCTCAAGAGCTAGGCATCGCAATTCCGCAAGACGGATACTACGGCAACATGGCTACAAAAGACGCTGGCTCCATCGGGGGTTACATTACCCGTCGCCTAGTGCAAATTGCCGAGCAATCCCTTGCTGGTCAATACAAATAATTGATTCATTAAATGTTGTATGAATAAAGGATGCTTTGGCTGGGCCCGTCCAGAAGCGACGGGCCTCCAAGGCTTCGTTGTATTTGCATATTCATTATATCTTTTATCAGAAGCTCGGGTATAAATCCTTATACTTATTATAATAGTATATGACCCGCTGTACATAGTGCCTAGTCTCGCCAAAAGGTATTTCCTTCACCGAGTCTATTGTCCCGTCCCACAAACCAGAGTCAAGCCACTTCCTTACATTTCCTGGTCCTGCGTTGTAAGCGGCTATGGCAGCGATCTTATTATGATCAAATTGTTGGTCCAGCGATTTCAAATACCACGCGCCAACCTCAATGCTGACATCTGCTCGATGCCTAAGCATATCCTCCGTTACTTCTGTAAAACCCGCTTTTTGAATAACCCAATCAGCCGTATCAGGCATAATTTGCATCAATCCCAAAGCGCCCTTTCTCGATTCCTGGCCTGTCCGATAATTTGTTTCACTGCGAATGATCGCAGCTACCAAATGCGGCTCCACACCGTAATTAGCAGCACTCGCACGAATATCATCCTTGAAATGAACCGGATACATCATAGTTGCCAGCCAATCCGATTTGAGAAACAAAATCGTTATGAGACCCAGCAGCAATACAAGCAGAATTCTTTTCTTAAGGAGCACTCTCATGGCAAACACTTGCTTTTCCAAAATTGTTCAACCTGACGCTCCGTCTCTGCAAGCGTTCCGCTATTGTCGATGACCCAATCCGCTTTTTCGCGCTTCTGCTCGATATCCATCTGAAGTGCAACCCGGCGGCGTGCTTCTTCCTTGGTCAAATGATTTCTTTCCATTAAACGCGCTTGCTGCACCTCAGCCGGTACGTAGACAACCATGATCCCATCGTACAAATGCTCCTGCTTGGTTTCATACAAGAGCGGTATATCCGCTACGACTAATCGCTCCGGAAACTGCTCCTCATACGTATGTATGCGCTGCTGCATTCTCTGGCGTATAGCCGGGTGGGTGATCGCTTCTAGCTTTGCCAGCGAGGCTTTATCTTGAAATACGATCTCGCCGAGCGCTTTGCGGTCAAGAGATCCGTCTGCCGCAAGGACAGCTTGTCCGAACGTAGAGGCGATTGCCTCTAATGCTGACTCTCCGGGTTGGACAACCTCCCTTGCAACTTGATCGGCATCGACCAGCAGCGCACCGCGCTCCACGAGCATTTTAGCGATTGTGCTTTTGCCGCTGGCAATACCGCCGGTTAATCCGATTTTCATCCATATCACCTCAAATTATAACAACTTCATGATTCCCATCATGATTAATAATATGCCTGGCAGCAAAGATAATGTTTGCATGCCTCTCCAAGCGGAGAAACGAAAGCCAAAGCGGATGCCGCCTACCAGGAAGATCGCGCTCGCTGCGGCAATGGTCAAAGCGGTAATCAAGGAAGGAAGACCGATCAATGCAGCTCCAAGACCTGCTCCGAATGCATCAAGCGATAGCGCAACGCCGAGCATGACCGCTTCCGATGCTGAGATCGTTCCCGACTTATCAACGTCTGCCGCTTGCGGTGTCCGCAGGATTTGGATCACTAGTCCTAATCGCTTCAGCTCCACCATCACAACAAGCGCTGTACTTGCCATTTCTCCTACATGCGATTTCGACTGGCCTTCGGCCTTTTCCACGCTTCCTTGACTTGCCACCTCTGCTTCTTCGCTCGCTTCATCGTTTTGTCTACCACGCTTTAGCTGCAGCAGCGCCCAGCCACCAATTAAGATAAGGACGCATGCGCCAATGAGACGCGCAACAAACTCGGATAGAAACCCGGTAAGCCAGCCTCCGACCTGCATCGACAAATAAATAATGAGGCCGGAACAGCATGCAATAATAAACACCGACAATAACGGAATGCGAATTCTTCGCAAGCCATACGTCACACCAACGCCAAATCCGTCTAAACTAACGGCAAAAGCAAGAACCAACAGTGAAGCAACATGCGCGAACAATACTTTAGTCCCTCCCCGCACAGCGGCTGCCCGGCTCACACTTCATTGCTGTGAGTAGTCATCCGCCCATTGTTCGTAACACAACTATCATATGCGGGGAGTATTTGTCTGTGCTTGTCGATAAGGAATTGGCGCTAAGCCTTTACTTTGCTCGGCTTGGCTAGCGGCTGGCATTTGCTGCAAATATGCGTCCCTCTGCCGCCAACTGTAAATTTCTCGATAGGTCTTGCGCAAGCCGGACACGGCTCGTCTTTCTTGCCATAAACGAGGAGCTGATGCTGGAACATGCCCATCTCTCCTTGACCGTTTACATAGGATTTGATCGACGAACCGCCTGCTTCAACGGCATGCGCGAGCGTGGCGCGGATCGCCTCATATAAACGCTTCCACTCAGCCGGCTTTAGCGTATTCGGCGTTCGTTCCGGATGAATTCGTGCTTGAAACAACGCTTCATCCACATAAATGTTGCCTAGTCCAACGATATGCTCTTGATTGAGCAGCAGCGGTTTGATCTTCGTCGAACGCTTCTCCAGCTTGCTGCGCAGCGCTTCAAGCGTAAAGGATGGCTCTAGCGGCTCAATGCCCAGCTTGTTTAACGGAGGAAGCTCTAGCTCAGAACCCGCTTGGAACAGATGCATCGTGCCGAATTGGCGCACATCCTTATAACGCAGATCCGTACCATCGTCAAAATGAAAAATAACATGCGTATGCAGCTCTAGCGGCTCCTCGGAAGGAAACACGCCATAACGCCCTTCCATGCGCAGATGCGACACGAGAACAAGGCCGTCTAAAATAATTCGCAAAAACTTGCCTCGTCGCTCAACCGTTTCGATCGTATGTCCAACAAGCGCATCGGCGAACTGCTCGGGCTCTGCGGGCCTTTGTATAATACGCGGGAGTCTAACGGTTACAGACTGTATTCGTTTTCCCGCTACAAGTTCAATTAATGTTCGTCTTACCGTTTCTACCTCTGGCAATTCAGGCATTTCTCCTCACCTCAACAACCATTATACCCGAAACTGCCCGCCAGTGGGCTACTTTGCTTCATACCAATTGTCACCGAAACTCATGTCCGCCTTGAGCGGAACATCAAGCTTGAGTGCCCCAGCCATAATCTCAGGCACCAGCGTCTTCATGAGCTCAAGCTCATCCTGAGGCACCTCGAATACGAGCTCATCATGCACTTGAAGCAGCATTCGGCTCTTCAGCTTGCGCTCGCTCAGCGCAGCATCCATATGCACCATCGCCAGCTTAATAATATCTGCCGCAGTGCCCTGTATCGGCGTGTTCATCGCAGTCCGCTCAGCGAAGGAGCGGATATTGAAGTTGGACGCTTTAATATCGTTCAGATATCGTCTCCGCTCAAGAAGCGTTGTCACATAGCCGTCGCGACGGGCATCCTTGACGACATCGTCCATAAACTTCCGCACGCCTTTAAACACCTCAAAGTATTGCTCGATAAAATGGGCAGCCTCTTTGCGCGTAATGCCAAGGTTTTGTGATAGTCCAAAGTCGCTGATGCCGTAAACGATTCCGAAGTTAACCGCCTTCGCGGAACGCCGCATGTTGGAGTCGACTTGATCGGCAGCTACGCCGAATACGTCCATCGCGGTTTTCGTATGGATGTCCATATCGTTAATGAACGCTTCCTTCAAATTCTCATCACCCGAAATATGTGCGAGTACGCGCAGCTCGATCTGTGAATAATCGGCTGCTAGAATAAACCAGCCTGGCTCTGAAGGAACAAAGGCTTTCCGAATTTGACGGCCTTCCTCCAGCCTGATCGGAATGTTCTGCAGGTTAGGGAATTGACTGCTAAGGCGTCCGGTCGCGGCAATCGTCTGACGATAGTAAGTGTGTACCTTGCCCGTTTCCTTGCGAACCTCCTTCAGCAACCCCTCTACATAAGTGGACTGCAGCTTCGAGAGCGAGCGATAATGCAAAATAAGCGGAATAATCTCATGGTAAGGAGCCAGCTCCTCCAGCACCTCTGCATCGGTCGAATAACCGGTCTTCGTCTTTTTCTTGGCGGGCAGTCCGAGCTTTTCGAACAAAACCTCACCCAGCTGCTTCGGCGAGCCAATATTGAATTCCATCCCAGCAAGCTTGTAAACGCTGCTGATAATTGTCGTGAGCTGGCGTTCCAGATTGCGTCCAAGCGCCTCAAGCTCTTCCTTCTCAACCTTAATGCCGAGATGCTCCATGCCTGCAAGAATGCGGGACAACGGCTGTTCGATGTCAAAATACAGCTTGCTCATGCTGGTGCGGTTCAGCTCTTCGGTCAATAGCGGCACTAGCTGGCGAATAGCTTCTGCCTTCAGCGCCAAGTGCCGGTAAAGCGTCTCTTTACCTGGCACCTTGAACTTCGCGCCTTTGCCATAAACGGATTCATCAGATGGCAAGGTAGACAGCCCTTGCTTCTCATTAATTCCGCTAAGCGTTTGAGTTGCTTCGGTAGGATCAAGCAAATAAGCGGCCAGTTGCACGTCGAATGCTGCCCCTTCGAAGCTGATCCCGCTCCATTTTAGCGCGAGCTCTATTTTATGCAGATCAAAACCGTACTTCGGCTTGTCCGCTTGCTCCAGCCAAGCGCGCAGCTTAGCTGCGAAAGGAGACTTTAAAGCGGAGAACGGCAAGGAAAACACCGCTTCCTCCGTAGCAATCGCCAGACCGATCAGCTCCGCTTGATGGGGGTTCTCGCCTATTGCTTCAACATACAAGCCATTTTTGTCTGTTTGCTCGAGCAGTTGAACTAGCTTATCGAGCGCATCCGCATCATTTTCCGACTCGATCACGTGAATATTGAGATCAGCAGCCGCAGCCTGTGCTTCCTCTTCCATATCGCCCGCTTCCGCTCCCAATTGCAAGCGCTCGATCAGCGACTTGAACTCGAGCTTGCGGAACGCCTCAGCCAGCTTCAAGCCGTCATAACCGTCGTAACGAATCTCGTCAATGTCTCGCTCGATCGGCACCTCGCGGAATATCGTTGCCAGCCTTTTGCTCATCGTGGCGTCATCCTTGTGGTTCTCGATGTTTTCCTTCAGCTTGCCCTTCAGCTTGTCCAAATTGTCCAGCACGCCCTCGACCGATCCATGCTCGTGCAGCAGCTTAAGCGCAGTCTTCTCGCCAACGCCCGGCACACCAGGGATATTATCCGACGTATCGCCCATAAGCCCTTTTAAATCGATAATTTGCATCGGCACTAAGCCGTATTTTTCTTGTATGGCTTCAGGCGTATAAAGATCGACATCACTGACCCCTTTGCGCGTGACCGCTATGGTCACCTTGCCCGATGCAAGCTGGAGCATATCTTTATCCCCGGTGACGACGACCGTCTCGACACCCTTCTCGTCAGCCGCCTTCGTCAGCGTACCGATAATATCATCAGCCTCATAGCCGGACAGCTCGAACTGTGCGATGCTGAACGCATGCAGCAGCTCCTTAAGCACTGGGAATTGCTCCGAAAGCTCAGACGGCGTCTTCTGTCTTCCGCCTTTATATTCGGTATATCCTTCATGACGGAACGTAATTTTGCCTGCGTCAAACGCGACTAGAACATGAGTCGGATTTTCTTGCTCTAGCAGCTTCAGCAGCATCGTTGTAAAACCAAATATTGCATTCGTATGCTGGCCTGCCGAATTCGTGAGCGGGGGCATGGCGAAGAACGCGCGGTAAGCTATACTATTGCCGTCAATTAGCATCCATTTTTCCATATGGAATCAACACCTTCTTTATGTAGCATTCATTCCCATAAGTATACCACAAAAAGGGCATTTCCCAAGCATCGCTGCCAAAGGAATGCCCTATCTGTTACTGAAAGTTGGACTTGAAAGCGGCTGGTCTTCCAAGCAAATACCCTTGGGCGTACGCTATGCCCATCTCGCGCACCTTGGCGAGCTCCTCTTCAAGCTCGATGCCTTCGGCGATGATCGATATGTTCATTTTGTCAGCCAATTGAACTAATGTATTCAAAATATGCTCCTTCACCTCATCGAGATGGATATTCTGAATAATGGACCGATCAACCTTCAAATAATCAGGACGCAGCTCCACAATCGATTGCAGCGACGAATAGCCTGCTCCAACGTCATCGATTGCAATTTGATAGCCTTGGCTTCGGTAGTGCTCCAATGCCTTCTTAACGGAGCCAAAATCAGTAATCGAGCTACGCTCCGTTATTTCGAATACAACATGATGTGGAGACAGCCCATGCAGCTCCAGCAGGCTTAATGTTTTACCTGGCGAGAAGCATGGATCCTCCATAATTTGCGCTATGACGTTTATGAACAGCTTCTGCTTCTGCTTTAGCGGCCTGCAGCCCTCAATTGCCTTCTCTCTAGCCAGACGATCGAGCGGATAGTTTAGTCCCTCTTCGTCTGCAAAAAGAAACAGCTCCGTCGGCCCTGGAAACCAAGTCCGGTCTAGCGTACGCGAAAGCGCCTCGTACCCGAACACTTCCCCCTTTTGCTGCAGCGAAACGATAGGCTGATATACCGTGTAAAGATGCCTCTCTCTTATTAAACGCTCGATGGCTCGCCGCTTCAAGCTGTGCTCCATAGCACAGGCTGATTTACCGTGCAATATCGCATTTTTCATCGCATCATACCAAAGCATGCCATCCATACGCGAATCAGCTGCAACAACAGCTATCCCCGCATGCAGCTTTCCTCCTAATATCCTCCAGCTTTGGTTGCCGAGCTCTTCCGTAAATTGACGCTCCCATTCCGTCTTATGCCTATGAGCTGCCTCAAGCAGCCAACCCTCTATAACAGACTGTCGTCCGGCAGGGAGTCGCAATTGAATGAACAAATCATCCCTCATCCAGTGCATGCCCTCATAAATCAGAGAATTTTTTAAAATAATATTCGTCTCACGTTCGGCGAATACACGCCAATGCTCCTGCAAAGAGGGGATGCTGCCGCTCTGCTTGTCAGACCCAAACTGCCATGATAAATATATGATTCCGAGATGGTCTAAGCTCTCGTTTTCCACGTCCTTTATCTGCTCTAACTCCAGAAGTTGTCTCAATATCAATGTCGTTCCTCTCCACGAAGCATACCTTTTATATGATCCTTTATATAGACGCTGCCCTTCACTGCCTTTGCTTGCTTCTTCAGCTTTGCTGCCATTACTGGAATATCCTCGCTCGTTAACGGCACCTTGCCGTCCCAGATCATGAGCGACAGCGAGAGGGTAACGCCTTCCTGCTCGATGAGCTCGCCATGTCGATCTTCCACCGTTTTCACTTCGATGCCGCCATAGAATGGCTTTATTCCAGCATCAAATCTTTTGATCAATGCTTGACAAAGCTGCTCTCCAGCATTGGCATTCATCACCACTATGAAATCGTCCCCGCCTATATGTCCGATAAAGTCGCTATCGCTGCCAATCAGGCTTTGCTTCTCGCATAATATTTCAGCTAAATAGCGGATAAGATCATCTCCTAAACCAAAACCGAAAAAATCGTTATACCATTTAAAATAGTCGAGGTCCGCATAGATGACTGCAAAGGGGGCTCCTTGTCCGATACGGCGCCGCAGCTCAAGCTGAATCTCCTCGTTTCCCGGCAAGCCAGTAAGCGGATTGGCCCCTCGAGCAGCCTTCGTTCGAAGTGTCGTTATACATTCCAAAATCGACCTGATCGAAGCCGCTCCGGCCATCTGGCCGTCCTTCGTTATGAGCACCACATCATAAAGCTGCGAAAAATCCCTAGCCATAGCAAGCTGGGATACTTGTTCAACAGGCAGCTGTTCGTCTACGATAAGCGGTTGATTGTTCATAATGCGCTCCACCGGTCTATTCCAATAAAGCGGAAGTCCAAATTGTCCGGCCAGCATTTGATGCAGCTTCTCTTTCATCAAGATGCCGATCGGCCGGCCTTGTTCGACGATTACCGCCCCTTGTGCTTTGGCATTTGAATCGAATAAATAAGCAACCTCAGATACTCTAGTCTGTCCAGAGATAATCGGAAACGGAAAGGCCAAATCTCCTATTCGCACAGTCTTTCTCTGTAGACTAGGAGAGTGAAGCAGACTTCCAGTATCGCTCGCTTCCGCTAGCTGAGGCGTTACTGCGCTATCTAGTAAGCCCGTCACTTTTGCGTGACTATGCTCAGTACTGTGTGAATCATTTAACACACCCTGCTTCATCGCATCCAGCAGCATCCGGTAAATAACCGCTTCGGAGGATCTGCCTGTTGCTGGCGGAAACGCAGTTGAGATGCCGATGGCGGCCTCAAGCTCATTGTCAACGTTATGCTCGATCTCACTTTTGACCCATGCCTTTCGCAGCTCCTCAGATAGCCGCTTCACCGCTTTTTCGGTAAGCGTGTCGATCGGCTCATCCCGCTTCTTGCGATAAAACAAATAAAAATAATCCCACTCCAGCCGATGACGCCAAAAAAGTCTCCGCTCCCCGCTTTCCCATAGCTGCAATGCCGATTCAGAAGCCGCATTCCCTACTCGGAAGCGGACATAAATAACGCTGATGCCGCCATCATGCCAGCGCTCTTTAATGCTGCGGATCATATCTCGATTGAATAAACCAACCCCAACCTCATCCATCCGTATCCCCTCGATCAACCATTGTCTATTTCAGTTGCAATAAGAATGACTTTAACAGTCATTTGTGATTGGAGATGCATAAAAGAGTAAACTTTAGGTAAAATTCAACAATTCATCAGCGCTTTTGGCCTATATACGCAAAAAAACCGTCAAAGCATCACCGCTTCGACGGTCTTTATGTATCATTCGTTAAACTTATACATTCAAATCCGGTCTGTTGCCTGTAACGAGGTAAACGACGCTCTCACCGATGTTCGTTGCATGATCGCCGAATCTTTCCAGGTAACGCCCAACGAAGCTAAGCAGTGACGCTTGCGTAATGTTGCGAGGATTTTCCAACATTAGCGAATAAAGCTCACGAGTAATCTGTCCGAAAAGAGCATCGACTTGATCATCGTCCTTCGCCATTTTGTAAGCCAAGTCCACATTCTCTTGAATAAACGATTGAATCGCTTCGTAGGTCATCAGTTGAACGATTTCTGCCATCCGCGGCAAATCGATCAATGGTTTAATGAGCTCTTGACCCTCTAAACGCAAGACGACCTTCGCAATATCGACCGAATTATCTCCCATCCGCTCCAAATCGCTTGCGATTTTGAATGCGGACAAAATACGGCGCAAATCTTTGGCAACCGGCTGCTGTGTCGCGATAAGCTTCGATCCGATTTCCGTAATTTTTTCTTCCATTTGGTTCAACGTTGGATCATTCGCAATAACTTGCTTCGCACGGTTAGTATCAACCGCCTTTAATGCTTCTATCGATTCAGAGAGCGCCTTTTCAACAAAGGTACCCATATCGATAAGCAGGTTATGAAGATGCTCAAGTCCTTGATCAAACTCTTTACGCGTGGTCATCACAACAACATTCCTCCTATAGGTTCATGAGACAAGCTCAGGCCTGTAAAAACAGGCTCCATCAATTAGCTCGCGAGGATTAGCCGAAGCGTCCGCTAATATAATCTTCCGTGCGCTGATCCGTTGGATTGGAGAAGAGCTTCTCCGTATCCGAATACTCAATGACCTCGCCATTTAAGAAAAACACGGTTTGGTTGGATACACGGGCTGCCTGATGCATGTTGTGAGTAACCATTACAATTGTGTACTTATCCTTCAGCTCTTGAGCAAGCTCTTCAATTTTCAGCGTAGAAATCGGGTCTAGTGCTGATGTTGCTTCATCCATTAGCAAAATATTCGGATTCACAGCAAGCGCACGCGCGATACATAGACGCTGCTGTTGACCACCGGATAAACCAAATGCAGAACGCTTCAAATGATCTTTTACCTCATCCCACAATACGGCAGATTTCAAGCTCGTTTCTACAATTTCATCAAGTTCACGCTTGCTGGTAATACCATGCAGACGCGGTCCGTATGCTACATTGTCATAAATGGATTTAGGGAATGGGTTAGGCTGTTGGAACACCATACCTACTTTTTTGCGGAGCGTCTCGACATCTACTTCATTCGAATAAATTTCTGTACCGCCGATTGCAATGCCGCCCTCGATCCGAGTACCTGGAATCATATCATTCATGCGGTTCAGCGTACGCAGCAGCGTCGACTTTCCGCAGCCTGATGGTCCGATGAATGCCGTGATCGCTTTCTCCGGTATCGTTAGTGATACATCCTTTAAAGCGTGGAAAGCGCCGTAAAACAAATTCAGTTTGTTAATATTAATAAGTGCTTCCATATCGTTATCCTCCTAATTGTGTTCACTGCTTACTAATCTCTTTAAACGTTTTTTTGGTACTTGTTGCGAAGCAGAATAGCTGAGAAGTTCATTAGCAATAGCAGTGCGAGTAAAACGATAATACCGCTGGCCGCAAGCTCCTTGAACTCAAGCTGAGGCTTAGACAACCAGTTGTACACTTGAATCGGAATAACGGTAAACGAATCCTTGAGACCATTTGGCAAAAATGCGACGTAGGTCAATGCACCGATCATAACGAGCGGCGCTGTCTCTCCAATTGCCCGCGACATCGCTAGAATGACGCCGGTTAATACGCCGGGAAGCGCAGATGGCATAACCGAACGGGCTACGGTTTGCCATTTGGTCGCGCCAAGCGCGAACGAGGCATCGCGGCGAGATTTGGGAACCGCGCGGATAGCCTCCTGTGCAGAGACGATAATAATCGGAAGCACAAGCAGCGTCATCGTCAACGCACCGGCAATGAGACTGCGGTCGAGCGCTAGTAATCGGACGAACAAGGTTAATCCCAAAATACCGTATACGATAGACGGAACACCCGCCAGCGTACTGATATTAAGCTGAATTATCCGAGTAATGCGGCCCTTCTTCGCATATTCCTCCAAATAAATTGCTGCTCCGACACCAAAGATAAAGGAAATCGGCGCCATGAGAAGCAGCATGTAAATCGTGCCGACGAGAGCTGACTTCATACCGGAACCTTCCGCTTTGCGCGACGGGAAGTTCGTGAATAAGTCAGGCTGCAGCCGGGAAATGCCATCAATTAAAATATCTACGATTAACGCGCATAGCGCGAGAACGCCGATTGAGGTAGCTGCGACGAACAGAATATGCAGCATCCAATCCGTCTTCCGTCGATTAGCGATTTGTTTTCGGTTCGCGTCTTGAAATATGTTCATCTTAGTACTCCTCTCTGAATTTTCTTGCGATGTACTGGGCAAGAATATTGAGCAGGAACGTAATGACGAACAGCGTCATGCCGACCGCGAAGATCGATCCATACTCAACCGTTCCGTGCGGCGTATCTCCAAGGCTGACCTGAACGATATAAGCGGTCATCGTCTGGATACTATCGAGCGGATTAACGGTCATATTAGGCGTGGAGCCTGCAGCAACCGTAACGATCATCGTCTCGCCGATTGCGCGGGAGAATGCGAGCACGGCCGAAGCCACGATACCGGAGAAGGCAGCGGGCACAACGATTTTCAAAGCGACCTCGAATCTTGTTGCGCCAAGCGCGTAAGCACCGTCGCGTAAGGTGCGAGGCACCGACGACATGGCATCCTCGCTTAGAGAGCAAACCATCGGAATAATCATAATACCGACTACGATACCAGCACTTAACGCATTGAACACGCCAGCGCTGTGGAAAATGCTTTGGATAAACGGAGTAACAAGGCTAAGCGCGAAGTATCCGTAAACGATGGTTGGAACTCCTGCAAGTACCTCAAGAATAGGTTTAATGATTTTGCGAACCCGCTTTGGCGCATATTCGGATAAGTATATGGCACTTGCCAAGCCTAATGGAATAGCAACTAGGCAGGCAATAAACGTAATCATAAGCGTACCTGACAAGAGAGGTAGAACGCCGTAGCTCTTTGGAGGGATTAACGGTGACCATTTTGTCCCAAACAGGAAATCAAAAATCGGTATTTTCTGAAAAAACTGATACGTTTCTGAGATGAGTGTTATGACAATCCCTATTGTTGTAAGAACGGAAACAGATGCACATAGAAACAATAGGACTGGCATCAATTTATTCATGATGCTAACTCGTTTATTTTTAAAGTTATATAATTCCTTGCTTGCTGTTTGAGCCTTGCTGGCCGATTGCAGCCCTTGCGTTGGCATTGCGGCGTCCTCCTTCTTACCTTTACAATTCATTTACATATGATTCGTGAAAAATGTGATGTCCCGCAAGACACCACATTTTATCATCCAGCAGTTAGGCTGCTTATTGAATTTTTGCAGCTTCCGTAGCGTATTGCTCATCAGGAAGAGATACATATCCAACTTCACCAGCTAATGCTCCAATGTTGTTGATATAATATTTCGCGAATTCTTTCACTTCTGGACGCTCAAGCTCTTTGTTGCTTACATAGATGAAGAGCGGACGGGACAATGGCGCGTAGCTGCCGTCTTTGATTGTGTCATAAGTTGGAGTAATTGCGCCTTTGCCGCCATCAACTGGAACAACTTTCAATTTGTCTTGGTTCTCTTCGAAATAAGCAAAACCGAAGTAACCAATACCGTATTTGCTGCCTGCTACGCCTTGAACTAGCGCATTGTCATCTTCGGAGAAGCTAATCATTGATTCATCATTACGGATACCTGCTTTATCAAGAATAGCTTCGTTAAAATAGTCATAAGTTCCGGAATCTGCACCTGGCGAGAATATGATGATCGGTTCTGCAGGGAATGTATCGCGAACATCTTTCCACGTTTTAACTGTGCTGCCTGTTACGAAAATTTTGTTAAGCTCTTCAACAGTCAAGTGATCGATGAAGTCATTCTCTTTGCTTACGACTACAGACAAACCGTCAAATGCTACTGTAAGCTCTGTGTATTCAATGCCAGCTGTTTTACAAGCTGCAGCTTCTTCTTCTTTGATTGGACGGGAAGCATCTGCGATTGCGATCTCGCCTGCGCAAAATTGCTTGAAGCCGCCGCCAGTACCAGATACGCCTACTGGAACACGTACGTCAGTGTGCTCTTTGTTAAACTCCTCAGCAGCTGCTTCTGTAAGCGGGAACACTGTGCTTGAACCGTCAATTTTAATTTCGCCTGACAATTTTGCAGTTTCCTCAGCTGGAGCGTTTGTAGCTGCGTTATTTGTAGTACCTGTATTTGCCGTTCCATTATTTCCGCCATTTGCATTGTTACCGCAAGCAGCTGCGAATACTAGTCCCGCCACCATCGACAACATCAAGATCCCCTTAAAGCTTTTTTTCTTTAACAAATCTATCACTCCTCTTTTCATATCTGCTCAGGTTGACCCTGTGCCTCTTATACTAATGCTCGTTTGTAAACCTCGTATTCTGTTTTTGTAAACTCCATGTTAAAAGTATGATTGCTGCAATTTTTTCATTTCGTCGGCAACATGAATGGATTGTAAATGCGCCTGTTCGGACAAAGATCCTATCTGCTTCGCGCTGTTTCGGTTGTTCGCTGCCGCTTGGAACAAACGATTAAACGCCTCGACAGCCTCATTGACATGGGCTTCGCTAGCTGTGGTCTCAAAGCGGCCAGCATGCGCAAGCGCAGTCGTTTGCGAGATGGAATGAACGATCGTCTTCGTTAAAGTCGTAATTTCGTTCGCGAATTGCTTCGTTTGACCAGCCAGCTTCATCACTTCGCCAGCTACTACGGCAAAGCCGCGGCCATGCTCTCCTGCACGCGCTGCTTCAATAGAAG
Source organism: Paenibacillus sp. Y280 (assembly GCF_056786335.1). Lineage (NCBI taxonomy): Bacteria > Bacillati > Bacillota > Bacilli > Caryophanales > Paenibacillaceae > Paenibacillus > Paenibacillus sp. Y280. Next base: position 128,380 of record NZ_JBXCIW010000013.1, on the reverse strand, counting down.
CATTTAGAGCAAGCAGATTGCTTTGCTCCGCCAGCTCCTTGATTAATTGAGATACTTTGCTGATGGAGCCGGCCTCCGCTTGCAGCTCGTTCATCCGATTCTCCTGCATCTGCGAATTCCCCGCGATCGCTTCAAAAGCCATCATTACTTTATCAAGCTCGTTCTTCCCAGTCAGCGTCAAATCTACCATCTCTACCGACATGGTTTCTCCCTGCAATGACGACTCTAGAACACTATTAACAGCTTGTTCAATTTCATTTACACGCAGCTCTGCCGAGCGTATCGTTCTCATCTGAACATCAATGGCTTCCTGCTGCAGCAATCTGGAAAGCTTGAGCATATCGGATACAGTCAAAATGCCTGCGAGCCGGCCATTAAACGTTACAATGACACAATCGTAAAGCACGCTTTCATGACGGCTTAATGCGCTGTCAATAAGCTGCTGCGGCGCAAAATGCAAATCGACCAGCAAAGGGTTTGCATCCATAAGCTTCGAGATCGGCTTGTCGTCAAACAAATCTGCGCTAAAGCGATGCCCCAGCTTCAAGAAAAAACGATTCCGCATCATCAGACCGATAGGAGCCCCTTGCTCCCCAATCACGACAACGCATTCGCATTCTGGATGCTTTTTGAAGACAGAAATGGTTTCCCGGCATGTTTGGTCCGCTGTAATTGTCGGTGTCTGACGCAAAAAATGTTGAAGACTCGCCTTCTGAACGGCATTTGATGCCGCGTGCTCTAGAGCTGGCGCCGCCTCAATCTTGCTTTGTTCTTGCTCGACTAATGCAGCTGCAACTGCACCTTCATTAGCTGTAACTTCTTCTGCAGCTTCTGCATCTATAACTACTTCAACTATTTGTTCCAACTCTTCTCCGTTAAGCGGTGCGTTCGGATCAGTACTTTCAATCTTCTGGTTTGCCGAGTGTTTTTCTTTGTCAAGAACAGTAGCTGTCACTCACCCTCACCCTTCCTACTATTTCCTCTTGCAATTACTATAGGTAGAAAGCATCAACAGGAATAAGCAGAAATGTTATCGCAATGTTAAATTCGACATTTATCTTCTTTTATTCGACATTTTTTTCTTTTACGTATAAATCCAGACAAATTTCTATACTTAAGAGAGAGACAGCCTTTTAAATAGGCACAAAAAAAGCTGTGCGCAGCGTACATGATCTTGTACGTTTCACACAGCTATTTATTGAATGAAAACTTAATTCGAATCGCGCTTGAGAATACGGCAGCTATATCCTGCCAAATCCAAGCCAGCGGCAACAGCATCGCCTGTTAACAAATCGGAATAGCTCCGTCCATCAAGGTTAACCGAAACCTCATTTGCACTAAAGTTGGATACGAATACATAATCGTTTTTGCCGTCTGTCCGGAGCTGCGCGGTTATGCTATCAGGCAATTCCGAATCGAGTACTCGTTTGATGGCCTCTTGCTTCAAGATGCTTGAGAGAAAATCGTTTGTAAATACAGCATCATTGCGTGAAGCGATGTAATAAGCTTTGCCCGCACCCAATTGATTAACCGTTAATGCTGGCCTGCCAGCGTAGAAATCTTCCCCATACACCGCAAGCGCCTCCGCTCCTTCAAGATGGATGAGATCACAAAGCTCTCGCGCTGTATACTCGCCGCTTAAGCCTAGTGCATTTCCGTCCTTCATGACGACGCGATTCGAATCATGATCATGCAGTGAATCGATTTCCTCGGACCATATGCCAAGCGTCTTCCGAAGCGGTCCCGGGAAGCCGGTCAGGAAGCATAAGTCGTTCTCGTCTACGATGCCCGTCCAATAGGTCGCCACGAAAATGCCGCCATTTTCCACGAATCGCTCAATCCGCTCGCCAACGCCTGGCCGAACCATATACAGCATTGGGGCAACAAGCAGCTTGTAGCATTCAAAATCGCATTCCGAATCAATAATATCGACTGGCACGCCAAGATCCCAGAACGGGCGGTAGTGGTGTTTCGCCGTTTCTTCATAATGCAAGCCGCTATTGCGAGGGCCCTGCGAATCCTTTACTGCCCAGCGGTTCTCCCAATCAAAGATAAGCGCAACCTCCGGCTTCACCGTTGTGCCAACTACCTCGGTCAGCTTCTCAAGCGTCGCGCCAAGCTCAGCAACATCGCGGAACACGCGTGTATGCTCATGGCCAACATGGTCGACTACCGCGCCATGCAGCTTCTCGCTCGAGCCCCTGCTTTTGCGCCACTGGAAGTATTGCACCGTATCCGAGCCATGCGCGACCGCTTGAAGCGAGGACAGCATATGCATGCCGGGACGCTTAACCTTGCTGATCGGCTGCCAGTTCGTCATGCTTGGCGTGCTTTCCATCAGCATGAACGGCTTGCCGCGGCCAAGCGAACGGAATACATCATGATTGAAGCCGATCCAAGCAGCTAGCTCGCTGTCGTCTCCGCCTTTGTCATGCCAGGTTGGGTATGCGTCCCATGAAATGACATCAAGCAGCTCGGTAAATTTCCAATAGTTAAGCGGCTCGAAATCAAGCATGAAGTTTGTCGTGATCGGAAGCTCGGAATTTGCAGCGCGCAGCGGATCAATTTCATGCCTGCAGAAATCAACCGTCTGGTCGGTCACGAATCTTCTCCAGTCTACATTTTGACCGTGAACCGCTTTCTCGCCGCGGCTGGTTGGGGATTCGATTTGACTCCAATCCGTATATGTATGGCTCCAAAACGTCGTCCACCAAGCATCGTTAAGCGCTTCGATCGTTCCGTATTTATTTTTCAGCCAGCCGCGGAAAGCCTCTTCGCAATACGAGCAGTGGCATTCGCCGCCGTACTCATTCGAAATATGCCAGCCAATGACCGCTGGGTGATCGGAATACCGCTCAGCAAGCTTCGTATTCATGATCGATACCTTCTCGCGATAAACCGGCGATGAGAAACAATGATTATGGCGAGCGCCATGCAAGTTGCGGATGCCATTTGGTGCAACGCGCAGCACCTCAGGGTATTTTTGAGACATCCATACAGGACGCGCTCCGCTTGGAGTTGCCAGCAAAGCATAGATGCCGTTAGCAGCAAATTTATCCAGCAGCGTATCAAGCCAATCGAACGTAAATACACCTTCCTCAGGCTCAATAGCCATCCATGCAAAAATGCCAACCGACATGACATTGCAATGCGCAAGCTTCATCAGCCGGATATCTTCCTCCAGCACCTTAGGATATTTCTGCTATTGATCCGGATTATAATCTGCACCATGCAGCATTTGCGGTATTTTTGGACTTATCGGGGCAAATTTCATATTCGATTCAGCAACCTCCAGTTTAGTCTTGATTGTACTTATCTTTGGATTTACTATAATGATATTCATATTATATCTCGTACATCGATCCAACTATATAATAGTATTTTCGCATCACTTTAAAAATATGAATCTGGGGGCTGCTATTATCGACACGATGGTTTTTCCGACTTTGACAGAGACGGACACGACACTTCCGGTTTACCTCACCAGCATCGGGCATTGGAGCAATCAAGAGCCGATCGACCGCCCAAACGGCTACCCCCATTTTCAGTGGCTGCAGGTGATAGCTGGATCAGGCGAGCTCCGTGTCGGCAATCAGATCATGACTGTTCGTGCCGGTCAAGGCTTCTGCCTTTTTCCAAACGAACAGCATGCCTACTATTCTATTCAGGAGCCTTGGGAAATCATTTGGATGAGCTTTCGAGGGGACTTGTCCGACAAGCTATTCAGGCAAGCAGGAATTACACAATCTGGTGTCTATTCTACTGCTGATCATGATATGATTGTTACCCATATGAAAAATATTTCCGCGATGACACAGTCCGGGCGCTCCTTTCTCGGACTCGAATGCTCGAAGCTTGTTTACATGTTTCTGCTCGATTTGATGAAGGTTATTCTTGTAAGCTCTCACTCGGTGGAGCAAAATTATTTAAAGCTTCAGCCTGTGCTTCTATATATTGAATCGCATTACAGCGAGCTGATCGCAATAAAGGATCTTGCAGGCTGTATTGACGTAACGCCGCAGTATTTATGCTTGTTGTTCAAGAAGGCGCTGAAAATGCGGCCTATGGAATATGTGAACCGGGAGCGCGTCAATCGGAGCAAGGAGCTTATGTTCCGCGAGAGTGATATCAAAATGCACGAGATCGCATATCGCGTCGGCTTCGATTCACCCAGCTATTTCAGCTCTGTTTTTAAGCGGCATGAAGGCTTAAGCCCCGAGCAATTCAAAAAAATACACGGCATTCGTTAGAAGAACGTCGCTACCGGTAATAGGCGTCCTAGCATTTTTCACTAATGGGGCTACTGTTTTTTTTGCCGATTGCCGAGTGTTGTTCGGCTGGCTGCCAAGGGGAGCTTTAAGCACACGTTGGTGCTTAAAGACGCCAACTGAGGTTGCTTTTGGTGCTGTAAGAACACATATGCGCTTATAGAGAGCTATCATATGTTTCTCAAAAATGTAGGAGGTTTAAATACGACTATGTCCGATAAAGAACTGATTTTTAGCGAGATTGACCGATACGCCGAGGATTTCCGTTCCATATCACTCGCCGTTGGCAGCAGGCCGGAGCTTGGCCATCAGGAGTTTTTCGCATCCGAGCTGCTTTGCAGCGAGCTGTTGAAATACGGCTTCGAGGTGGAACGCGGCATCCTTAACATTGAAACATCCTTCATCGCTGTCTACGATACCGGCAAGTCAGGACCGACAGTCGGCTTATTATGCGAATATGATGCATTGCCGGAAATCGGACACGCTTGCGGGCATCATCTTATCTGCTCGATGAGCGTTGCCGCAGCGGTCGGACTAAAAGCCGCACTCAGAGGCAGCGGCATCGGCGGGAAAATCCGCATCTATGGCACGCCTGCCGAGGAAACGCGCGGCGCTAAAGTTCCAATGGCCGCTGCCGGCTTATTCGATGATTGCGATTTTGCGCTAATGGCGCATCCCTACCATACCTTCGAGCAATCTGGAGAATCACTGGCGATTGATGCGATCCAATTTGAGTTTCATGGCATAGCCGCACATGCTGCAGCGAGCCCCCATGAAGGCATAAATGCGCTTGATGCGGTGCTCCAGCTATTTAACAGCATCAATGCGCTTCGCCAGCAGACACGCAGCGATGCGCGTATTCACGGAATAATCGACAATGGCGGAAAGGCGCCTAATATCATTCCGGACTATGCATCGGCAAAATTTTATATTCGTGCGTCAACACGCACCTACTTGGAGGAGCTGTCCGCCAAGATGATGCGATGTGCAGAAGGGGCAGCCTTGCAAACAGGCTGTACACTCACAACCAACGCATTCGAGTTCTCCTATGACGAGCTTATTACGAACGATGCGTTATCCGAGCAGTTCAATGCCAATCTCATTGACGCGGGTATCCGTCCGGAGCAGATCGAGATCGGCAAGGATCACGGCTCGCTTGATTTAGGCAACGTCTCCGTTCGCTGCCCGGCTATCCATCCTTTCGTCAAGGTTGTCCAGGATCGGCTGCTGCTTCATACGGAGGCGTTCCGTGATGCTGCAATGGAAGACTATGCACTCGAAGGCATGATCTTCGGGGCCAAAATGCTCGCCGCCACAGCATTCGACGTATTTGCAGATCCTGCCCTGCTCGCCCGCATTCGCTCCGAATTCGAGCTGCAAATGAAGAGCAGGCAATGACACTGACTTCGCTCGAATAAGGAGGGCTGGCCAACGTGAATAAATCCATCATCAATAGCCACGAGATTACTCAAATCTGTTTGTTAGCCGGCAAAATCATTTTGCAAAACGGCGGCGAAACCTATCGCGTCGAGGATACGATGGTGCGAATTGCGGCTGCCTACGGCATCGAGAATTCACATAGCTTCGTAACGCCGACCGGCATTATTTTCGCTATCGATGGTTCATCCCAAATGACGAAGCTGATTCGGATCTCCGAACGCTCGACTAACTTGCTCAAAGTGTCGTTAGTCAACGACATTTCCAGAAAAATAAGCACGGGCAGCCTTGCAGCAGGCGATGCGCATCGGCTCCTTCAGGAAATAGACTCAAATGCCTTCATCTATCCAGCATGGCTAAAAGTGTTGGCTGCTGCAATAGCTAGCGGCTGCTTTCTCATCATGTTTCAGGGCAGCTGGCGCGACTTTATCCCAGTCATGCTGATCGGCGGCATCGGCTTCGGATTTCTGGTGCAGCTGCACCGAATCGTGCCCATCAAATTTTTCTCGGAATTTATAACCGCCCTCCTCATCGGTACGCTGTCTGTTCTCTTCGTTAATAATGGGCTTGGGGTTGACTTGGACAAAATCATCATCGGATCGGTCATGCCTCTCGTACCTGGCTTGCATATTACGGCTGCAGTCAGGGATCTGATGGCCGGGCATCTTGTATCGGGGCTGTCGAAGGGGGCGGAAGCATTTCTTACCGCATTCGCCGTAGGCGCGGGCATCGCCGCAGTGCTGTCTTTTTACTAATGAGATAATCGGAGGTGCATCACGTTGATGATGCTGGAACAGCTATTCACGAGCTTCATCGCCTCAGCGGCTTTCGGCCTCATCTTCAACGTACCGAGGCGAACGCTTCTGCACTGCGGCGCTGTAGGTATGATCGGCTGGATCATTTATGTTTCCTGTACACAGCTTGCAATAGACGTCATACCGGCAACGCTTATTGCCGCATTTGTTGTAACCGTGATCAGCCAGCTTTTCTCTAAGCTTTACAAAACGCCAATTATCGTCTTTAGCGTTTCGGGCATAATCCCTTTAGTACCGGGCGGACTTGCGTATGATGCAATGAGGAACGTCGTTGAAGATAATTATGATATTGCGGTACAGCTTGCTGTCAAAGCTTTTATGATTTCAGGAGCCATTGCAATTGGACTTGTATTCTCAGAGGTCATTAATCAGATCATACGGAAGACCGAGCGCTAACGAAATGTGGATTTATACATCCGCTGCTAGGGAGGAGGATAATCATGCATGCATCAGATCGTAGCGCCTGACGGAACAATCAACGAAGAGAAAATATGGCGGAGAGAGCCGCTTTACAAGGGGATGAACGGAAGCTGCGTCGAAAGGATCTACATCACGCCTTCCGATACGCTAATCTTCAAGCCGCTCACGAATAATGAGCAATTAGGCAAGGAAGTATGGGCATATGAGCATATAATGCCGACCCTTCCGCCCATCTATCCGCAAATGCTTGCCTACTCCTCGGCTATTGATCCCGCATCCCATTGGATCCTGTTCGAAGACTTAGGAGCATTGAAGCATACTTTCGACGCGGATACGGCAGTTGATTTAATTTCATACATAGCTTACTGGCATTCGCTTCCGGTCAGCCACTTGCTGCAAGCCCCGCTTCGCGGTCCAAAGCCCAAAGGTAAAGCTATACTTGCAGAGCTGCTGAATTGTGGGATTCAACCCTCTGAACTCGCGGCCCAGTGGCCAAGTCTGCCAATCCCTTTACTCGAGTCCTTATTTACCCTGCTTCGGCAAGAAAGCTTCGCAGCGGATGATCTTGTGCTCTCGCACGGCGATTTGCATCTTGGCAATTATGCTAAAGTGGAAGGACAACTCAAAGTACTTGACTGGGAGCATGCACATCTGAACAGCCGCTATTGGGATTTGTATCATGTTATCGACCTCTCTCATCCCACTTTTCCGAAAGAGATGACAACAGCTGTACGCGAACGTTTGCTGGACCGTTACCTGCTGCTGATCGTGCAGCAAGGCAACGTTACACACGCACTCGATTTCAAAAGAGGCTATTATTTATTTTCATGCCTTTTCTCGTTGTGGATGATGAAGCTTGTCGCAAGCGATATTCAAGCAAACAAAGGTACATGGCCAATCAATCATTTGAAGCAGCAGCTTGAAGAGACGACGGTGAGCCTCCAGCAATGTGCGAGAAGCTTACTTGTTTAATCCGCGCCAATTTTTCGGATCGCATACCTTGCGCGCAAACTTTCTGCCATTGTGAAAATCTGCTCTGAGGTCGGCATCACCAGCTTCTCCTCCGCTTCTTTCATGCCGGGCTCCGTCTGCTGGGAGATGATGATTTGTTTGATTGCATTTGCAAAAGCCCGTCCAGCGCTAGGCCCGAGATTCGTCAACTGCTCCAAGCTAGCCGTGCTTTCATCAGCCACCAATGGATAGTCGCTCTTGCTATTCCACCCCGCTCTATCGTAGAAGGAGCGTACGAAGCTTGCCCGCTCCTGACCTGAGCCCTCCGCTACAACAAAAGCTTGCACAATGAAGGCATGTGTCTGCCGCCGCTGCGCGATCCCGCAAAACTTAAAGCCGCCAATGCTCAAATCAAATTCACCCGGGCAATACGCTCCCTGGATTTCGCCCTTATCCACTTGGCAGCCTGTCTCCTTCAAGGCGTGCCGAATCAGGCCATACATCCTCTCGAAATCATCATGAAAATGAAACCAATCCACACGAGGCTTTGGCATAATAAGCGAAATATTAATGACTCCAAGGTCAAGAGGTACAGCGGCTCCGCCCGAATTGCGGACAGCTGTCGACCACCCCTCCGCTTGGAGCAATCGCTCTGCTTCCGCAGCACCAGGCAGCCGGCTATCTTTGAGGCCCATAACAAAGCCTCTCGGATGACGCCAAATATGGCAAATTGCAGGCCCGCCTTGACCCGTTCTTCTGCAAAGCAGCTCATCAAGCGCAAACGGATGCAACACGTCCAGCTCACCAATCTCATTCAACCGATCCAGCAGCAATACATTATCAAGTCCTAAAGCTTTTATTGAATCCCATTCCATTCGTCTTCTTCCAACCTCTCCTGCGAATCATTCCGAGTACTTGCTCCAACATCTATTTTACCGATAAACGAGCATTAACGCATCTTCTATCGCTATTTAACACAAAATACGAAAGGGGAATGGGACAATCCCGTTTATATGCTTCCACCTTATTGCTAATGATCTGCGCTTTCACTACAATAAGGATATTGTCATGCAGCGCCAAGGGGGAAGCAATAAAATGGAAGCCTTTAATGAAAAAGTCGCATACGAGAACCCATTGCTTTCGCTGCGCATCTTTCAAACCGAGCGCAATCTTGATGGATTTACGAACTGGCATTATCATAAGCAGCTTGAGCTTTTGCTCATTCTAAAGGGTAATCTGGACATTTACGTAGATGAGGAATGTTTCCATCTTGCGTCAGGGGATGTAGTGTTAATCGGAGCCTCTGAGCTTCATCGCGATCGCAGCCTCAACACGCTCGATTATATCGTGCTCCAATTTGATCTTGAGCCTTTTTTCGATCAGAGCACGATTCCTTATATGCGTTATTTCTCAGAGACGCAGCTGCCGCTGAGTAAAGCGAATTACATTTTCGAGGAAAATAACGCCGTTAAGCTGCAAACCGCGTCATGCATACAGCAGATTTTGAATGAAGCAACCCGCAAGGAAACCGGCTACGAGCTCGCAGTCAGCATTCTCATCAGGCAAATACTGCTGCTCTTGCTTCGTCATGACACGCGCAAGGTGTTGATCGAGCAGGATAATTTTGACCGCATTCGCCTGAAGCCCGTGCTTGATTATATTGAGAACCATTTGACCGATCGGATTCAAGTGGAAGAGGTATGCAAAATCGCCAATATGAGCTATTACTATTTCGTCAAATATTTTAAGAAGACGATTGGCTTATCGTTTACGGAATATGTGAACTATCGCAAAGTAAAATGGGCGGAGCGGATACTGCTGACGAAGGATTTAAGCATTTCGGAGGTTGGCGAGCGAATTGGGATGCCGAATATGGCCCATTTTTATAAAATGTTCAAAAAATACAACGACTGCTCGCCGAAGCAATTTCAGCGCAAAATGCTCGTGTGGAATCGGCAATAGCTTATCCGCATATTAAAAAAAGCTCGTCCGCCCTATAACTTCGGGGTAACGAGCTTTTTTGGCATAACGAGTTTGTAGCCTACGCCGCGAATGGATTCGATTTGGACCGATTGCTGCCCAAGCTCCAGCTTTTTTCTCAGCGAGCTCACATGAACATCAACCGTACGCTGGCCGCCGATATAATCGAAGCCCCATACGACGTTCATCAGATCATCCCGCGTAATGACCATCCCCGGGCGCTGTACAAGATAAAGCAAAACTTCGAATTCCTTCGGTCTAAGCGGAATGGCTTCTCCGTTTAATATAACCTCATACTTCTCTGGATAAATCGACAGGTCACCGGCTGTTATAACCTTCTCCGTCGATTCAATCGGCTTGCTGTCATCCAGCTGCGTTCGGCGCAGCACCGCAGATACGCGTGCGAGCAGCTCGGCAACGCCAAATGGCTTTGTAATATAATCGTCAGCGCCATGCTTCAAACCTTGCACGACCTCTTCCTCTGCATTGCGAGCTGTCAAAATAATGACTGGCGTTCTGACACCGTTCTGCCGAAGTCGGTTCAATATTTCGAAACCGTTCATCCCTGGCAGCATGATGTCGAGAATAACCAAATCGAAATTGCGCTGCAATGCGGCTTGCAAGCCTTCCCCGCCATGATCGATAACGGTCGTTTCGTAGCCCTCTTGGGTCAAGTTGTACGACAATAGTCTTGCTAATGTCGGTTCGTCTTCAATGACGAGCACTTTGTGCGACATGTTACCTCCATTCCAACCTAGCGAATAGCAGCGTTATGCACGCTGCAGTCCACGTATTTATAGCTTAGCTTTTAAAGCTAGTTTATCATGGTTTCGTAAAGAATAGGTAAATCTTTTTTCTATTGCAGGACAGGCAGCTCAATTGTGAAGGTTGAACCGACTCCTACAGAGCTTGTGACCGATATTGTTCCTTTGTGAAGCTCCACGAGATGCTTAACAATGGAGAGTCCAAGCCCCGTGCCGCCTGAGCTTCTCGACCGCGCTTTATCCACCCGATAAAACCGTTCAAAAATTCGGGGCAAATCCTTCTTCGGAATACCGATACCGGAATCCGTAATTTGGATGCGAATGTGATCATCGCCCAGCCCTTCAACCTTAAGGGAAACCCGGCCGCCCTCAGGCGTATAGTTGATGCCGTTGGAGAGCAGGTTCATAATAATTTGGCGCAATCGATCCTCGTCTGCCTCAACATACAAGCCTGGCTCGATGCTCATCGAAAGCTCGATGCTCTTGCGGGAAGCCTCCGATTCCATAAGCTTGACTGATTTGTCTACAAATGTGTCCACCTCTACCGGCGAGAATACGAGAGGAACGCGGCGCGACTCGATTTTGGACAGCTCCAATATATCTCCGATCAACCGGTTAAGACGATCGCTCTCATCGAATATAATTTGCAAGAACGAACGGGCCGTTTCCTCATCATTAACAGCGCCGCCTAGCAGCGTCTCGGCAAAGCCCTTCACTGCCGTAATCGGCGTCTTCAGCTCATGCGATACGTTTGCGACAAACTCGCTGCGCATCCGCTCCAGCCTGCGAATGGCCGATACGTCCTGCAAGACGAGCAGCACGCCGGAGAAATCATTTCCCTCCGGATGAATCGGCACCAAGTTGAGCTCAAGCAGCCTCTCCTCCGGGAAATAGAATGTGATTTCCTCACGCAAGTGTTCTTTGCTCTTTAGACCTTCTTGAATCATTTGCGACAGCTCAAACTGCTGCTTTGCTTCGGCAAAATGGCGTCCGACCAGCTCGCGTGCGGAGAAGCCAAGCACTTCCTCGGCACGTCTGTTCATCAGCACGATTTTGCCGCCGCGATCGATCATGACGATACCGTTTATCATATTATCAAGCACGCTCTCGAGCTGATTCTCATTTTGCTGAATACGTGTCATTTGAACGAGAAGGCTGTCAGCCATCGCGTTAATGGCGTTTCCAAGCTCGCCAATTTCATCCTGCTTTGTTACCTTAACCCGAGCATGGTAATCCATGTTTTTAATCCGTTTCGCAACCTTCGTAATTTGCTCCAGCGGACTAGTCAAGCCTAGTGCAAGACGATAACTGATTACGGCTGCGATTAAAAATAGCACGAGCAAGCCTGCCGCCAGCAACATCGTCAATTTGTTGATGCTCTCCTCAACCTCATTCAAGCTCATAGCAAGTCGAATGACATCTGGCTCTTTATTCGGTATGACCTTAACAGGAATGGCTACGTACATCATATTTTGCCTTACGGTTTCACTTGCCCGTATCGCTCTTCCGATTCCTGTCTTTAACGCTTCCTTTATTTCAATTCGGTCAAGATGGTTGTCCATTTCCTTCGGATCCCCATCCGAATCGCCAAGCACGACACCATCATTGCGGATGAATGTAACGCGTGCGCCAGTATAACGCTTGAGCTCATTCGCCTCAGCCGAATAATAATTGTACAACGAAGATAATTCACCTGATTTCCATTCCATTTTTGCCGAAATGATCTGCATCTCGCGAACCATATTATCTTCAAGCGCGTTTATATGGTTTTCTTTAAATGTTTTGACCATAAATAGGCCTGCTGCACTCACTGATAATGCGATCATCGCGATCATAATGAGCGTCAGCCTGGTGCGAAAGCTGTTCATCCGGTTCACTCCTTACTGCGTCTGGTCAGTCTTTTTACCTATTGTTGCGACGTTAACATTCATCGTTTATCGTACATGCGGCACTGCACTTTCGCCAGACTTGTTTTTGTTAAGTTTCTGTAAAACGTAATGATGCACAGTAGCTAACGGCTGCTGAATAAGTATCGACAATACGACGGGCACAGCCGCAAGCGGGCTGAAGTAGCCTAGCGCAAGCACGATGCCGAGCGAAATATTGCGCATCCCGGTCGCATACGACACCGTCACCTGCTGCTCGTTATTGCGAAGATAAGCCGTTGCGATATAGCCAAGGGCGTAACACAAGCCAACTAGCACAACAACAAGCGGCACGAGCAGCACCATATCCTGCTTCAGCTTATCCAGATGAGGCGCAATTGCTGACGCATTCAGCGAGACGACCGCAACGAAGCAAAGCTTGGAGAGCGGCGAAGTGAACGGCTGAACAACATGCTGAATGCGACCCTTGCTCATTTGATTAAGAGCAACACCGATAATAGTAGGAAGGACGATAATGACAAGCAGGTCAATGATGATAGGCCCAGCCTTCACCTCAACCGCTGATTTAAAAAACAGATGAATGCCAGCTGGCACGACAAGCGGACTAAGCGCTGAATCAAGCACCACCATTGCCAGCATAAGCGGAACGCTGCCGCCTGACATTCCTACCCAGAGAACGGTCGAGACGCCGATTGGAATAATAGTAAACAAAACGAGTCCAACGACGTACGGAGAATCCGCTCCGAATACGAGCGTGCCAAGAGCGTACGCAGCAAGCGGGGACAGCACATGTGCGATCACGAAGGTGAGCACCATTATGCCAGGCCTTTTCATCACAATGCGCAATTGTCCCAAGCCGCAGCCGATAGCCATCGTTAACGTTATATAGGCGAATAAATAAGGAACGGATTTAATAAAAGGCTGCAGATGCGAAGCGAATATAAAACCAAGTATCAAGGAGCATGGAATAATGATAAACATCCATCTTTCAAAATGCCGATTAAAGGCCAAACCAAATTCACGCATGCTATTTCCCTCATTTGCCTTATCTAGTCGTTTTTATACATAAGCTTTATAATAGCATAGACACTCCTGTTCATGAACGGAAACTCTTGAATTAATGGTCGGCAAAGGAGACAATGATGAAGAACGGTAAATTCACCAATACGATCATTCGCATGCAATACGTGCCTAGATGGAGCGAATACGCGCCTCGTTTCGAGGACAATGCCTCCACCCATAGCTTTAGATGCGCTGCTTTGTCCATTCTAATTGGGATCATCGAGGAAAAAGTTTGCAACGAGCCGCTCGACAAATTAAAGCTGCTCGCCAGAAGTCTATGGGGCGATTTAAACAATACGGGAACCGGCTCCATTAAGCATGTCACCAAGAAAGAATCGCTCGTCATGAATCATATTCGACACTTCGAGGCGGAGCTCAGCAAAGAAATTGTCTCCTATCTCTCAAAGTCGCTCCAGCCGCAGGCCTATGATTATATCGTCAATGCGCAGGATGACACACATATCGGAAGGCTAGTTGATGCGATTGATACACTGGATGCTTATCTGTATTGTCACCGGGAAGCCAAATACGATACGAACCCATTCTTCCATGCAAAGCATAAGGAGCTTAGGCAGGCTCTGCTTGATACGAGGCTTGAATCCATCGAGTGGCTGCTTAGCGAATACGACAAGCAGGACGGCTTCTACGAATTTATCCAATACATCGTCAATCTGGACACGGTTAAGCGCTGGAACGGCAGCTACAACCTCGTTCCAGACAATGATGCCACACACTCCTTTCGAGTAGCGTCGCTTGCCTTATTTAATGGCTTACTCGAAATCGAGCGCTTCGGAAGCACAAACATCGATCTTTATAAGCTGCTGGCTAAGGCTGCGCTGCATGATTTGCCCGAAGCGTTGTCCGGCGATGTCGTCGCGAACTTCAAGCACAACAACCCAGACATCAAGCATGCGTTCGAGCAGTATGAGAAGGAAACCGCCCGTTTTATGATCAATAAGCTGCCAGAGATCTTTCATGAGGACATGATCGAGTTTATCGCGCACAGCAAATCCGATGACTATGTCGGCGAAATGGTCGATATTGCAGACAAGCTGGACGCTTTGATCAAGGCCAGTCTCGAGATGCGCAACAATCCTCATTACGCCGACACCTACTATAACCAGCTCATAAAAATCCAGCATCGCTACGAAAATCCATGCGTTATTTTTTTCCTAGCGTATATATTGCATGATTTGACCTACTCGAACCTGATTGGACAGTAGCTGATTCCGAGGATAGCATCACCTGCTGCACTTTATGCAACAGAAACCTGACATAACTAGCAATTATTGGAGCTGCATTGCAGAAATGCAGCAGAAAATGCATACCCACTCCTAAATGAGCGGTAACAGATGATTCTGTTGCAGAAACTGCGGTGTAGCTCTCTATTTTCGGCTCAAACGGCTTTTCTGTTGTACTTAGTGCAGTTTAGTTAGGTGTGTGTTTGAGAGAAATTGATTGGACAGTAACAGCAGCTGCAGTGGAGTGAATTGAATATTGGTGTTTGAGATTGGTGTTTGAGATTGGTGCTTGAGATTGGTGTTTGAGATTGGTGCTTGAGATTGGTGTTTGAGATTGGTGCTTGAGATTGGTGTTTGAGATTGGTGCTTGAGAAAATAGATCCTCACTTGTTCGCTCTCATGGTCTTTCCAAACCGCTAACACCAAATAGCACCTCAAGCAAAAAAAGACCGCGAGTATCATTCACTCGCAGTCCAATATTCTTACCCTAGCCAAGCTAGCTGCCTGCAACCGCGCTCCAGCCGAATGGAAATGCAGCCGATATTTCAAGCGGCAGCTTGCCTTCAGGCTTCAGATCGCCGAGCAAAGCTTTCGCCGCTGCAGCAAGCGCAAGCGGTCTGCATTCATAGACAGCAACATAAGCTTTCACCTCTGGATAAAGCAATAAATCAAACGGATTCCGAACCGAAACAGCTGCCGTTCGATCCGGAGCAAGCCTTACGACTTCGCGTGCAATATCACGCTCTAGCGGATGTTTGGATGCATCGTAGGTGACCACGATAATTTGTGCAAAACTTGCTAAATCAGCAAGCGGATTGTCGCTGTTCATCTGACGCTCTACCACATTAGCTCCAAACTCGCTTAGGAACTGGCCTAACGATCCATCGCCGGACAGCATTTCGTCAGCTACCGATACAGGAACGATGTCTGGCCACAGCACGAGGGTGCTTTCGCTGCGACTCAGAGGCAGCAGGCCGCCTTCATTTTTCACAAATGTGACTGACGCTTCGCTCCAGCTTCTCGCAACCGCTTTATTCGCTTCCGTACCAATTGCGGGTTCAACCTGATCCCAAGGCAGTAAAGGCTCTTCCAGACCAAGCTTCACCTTAAGCGACATTATCCGGTTAAGAGCTTCGTCAATACGGGCTTCGGATAGCTCACCATTCTGAACTGCAGCGATTACTGCTTCAAGTGCAGCCCATTGCTTCTCGAACGTATGGCTAATAAGCACCATATCTGCTCCAGCTTGCAGCGCTTTAATCGCACCCTGCTCGGGACCATATGTTTTATCGATCGCGTCCATCTCTAGGCAGTCGGTGACGACGATACCGTTATAGCCAAGCACTTTGCGAAGCAAGCCCGTAATAACCGGCTCGGACAAAGTCGAAGGTACGCCGGTCGGATCAAGAGCAGGCAAGCAGACATGCGCAGTCATGATGCAGTCCGTCCCCGCTTCAATTGCCGCACGGAACGGCTTTAGCTCGATCGCTTCCAACCGTTCACGTCCATGGAGCAATATAGGCAGTGCATGATGGGAATCGACTGCTGTATCTCCATGTCCCGGAAAATGCTTGACTGTCGCAGCCACGCGAGCAGACTGATAGCCAAGTACGGCTGCCGCGCCAAGCTCAGACACCACCGACGAGCGGTCGCTATATGAACGCACATTAATAACGGGATTGTCCGGATTGTTGTTGACGTCGATACATGGCGCATAATTCATCGTTACGCCTAGCAGGCGCAGCTCCTCGCCGCATACGCGCGCCGTTTCACTTGCGCCTTCCGCAAGGCCCGCCGCTCCAATTGCCATATTGCCCGGCATCAGCGTGACGCCGTCAACCAGTCGTGCCACCATGCCGCCCTCCTGGTCAATCGCAACGAACAAGGGCGGCTGTCCCGCATTCCTAGCAATGTGCTGAAGGTCTCCGCTAAGCTTATGTACCTGCTTCGCATTCTTCACATTACGCGAGAAATAGATCGTACCGCCAATGCCGTTCGCTTCAATTAACTGCTTAATTTTTTCGGTTGGCTCATATCCATGAAAGCCAAATACAAATAATTGCCCGATTTTCTTATTCAGGCTCCAGCTTTGCCATTCACGCTCTAACGTCATTACCTTCCCCATCCCCTCAGCACTTGAAACCCTCATACGCCTGCACAACCTTATATTAGCTGTTTCCCATATTATCCTGTCGCCTGCTGCGGAAGTCCGTCGGATTCTCGCCCGTATATTTCATAAATACCTTCGTAAAATAACGCCGCTCCGCATACCCGACTTCCTTCGCGATTTGCGCTACGCTCTTTGGTGTATCCGCCAGCATCGCCTTCGCACGCTCCATCCGCTGGCGCGTTATATATTCGATAAACGTTTCTCCAAATGTCTGCTTAAACAACAGACTGAAATATGACGTACTTAGCCCAACATGCGTTGCCGACTCCTCCACGCTAAGATCGCGATAAAGGTTGCGATCCAGAAACGCCTTAGCCTCGGTCATCGAGCGCTCCGATTGCTTCTTCTTATCCAACGATTTCTCGGAAACCGTATTCGTAACCTGACGAATAACCGACAGCAAATCCTTGATCCCAAAACGGCGATCCAGCCTGCGCCAAAGCATATCCTCTTGCTCGCGCGTGAATACCCCCATCTCCTTCATCTCCCGCATGAGATGCAGGACGAAAAAATGCAGCAGCGGCTTGACACGATTAAGCGAGGGCTCGTTCATTCGCTGCAGCAGCTCAGTAATGCCATTAAGCTCGAAGTCTACGCTTTTTGTATCACCACGTTTGACTGCTCCGATAATTTTTTCTGCCGTTTCCCAGAACGCGTGATCCGCTTGCAATGATTTTTGCTGTTCGGACGGATAGAGTGTAATGACGTCATGTACCGGCGTAATTTGCATCCCCTGCTGAACCTGCTTATAAGCTTGGGACAAATCGGCAACCGATGCAAAACCCCGATATATGCCTGCAAACAAAGACAGCTTCACATGGCTCTTTATCGCATCCAGCAGCATTTCGGCCCATGTGTTAATGTGCGAAAAGTTAAACTCAGCTGCTTTCTCCACTTCAATTAGTACGCACCATTCGCCATCGCGAATTTGAATGACAGCATGATGCAGCCCATTTTGCTGCAGCTTCTCGCGAAGCACGTTGCACACAGCAAAATTCCACAGCTTTCGTTCCTTGTCTGACCAATCGCGCCAATCCTTCGTTTTCTCAGAGCTAACGTCTAGATCAAGCACAATTAAGACGAACTGCTGCTGCTTCAGCTCCTGTTCATCGCCGGTCAATAGCCAGTTATCTGCGGTAACATCGGTGTAGTCCATAATGATGTCGTATAAAATCTTCTCGCTTGCCAGATCAATCATTCTGCCAAGCTTCTGCTTCTCTTCTTGCTGCTGCTTCTGCTTGCTTCGCTGGCTCGACATCACTCTAGCAATGACACCGGTTAATTCATCGTACGGAATGGGCTTCAAAATATAATCATTGACGCCAAATTGAATAGCCGTTCGCGTATATGCGAAATCTTGATACCCCGACAGCATGATAATGTCGCAAGCCATCTCTTTCTCGCGTATTTGACGTATCAGCTCCAAACCGTCCATAACTGGCATCCTAATATCGCACAGCAACAAATCGAACGTCTGCTTCTCCATCAATTCCAGCGCTTCGACGCCGTTTTTGGCCGTACCGCCAACCGTAAGTCCAAGCATTTCCCAGGGAATAACCTTTTCTAGATTTCTCGTAATATGCGCTTCATCATCGACTAAGAGAACCTTCCCGGTCATAACTGATCACCTCTGCTCTTCGGAATTACACAACGAATAACGGTACCGCTGCCCTCCTGGCTGCAAATCCATATGCCATAAGCCGGGCCATAATGAATGCGAAGTCGATCAGCTACATTTTGCAGGCCAAGCCCTCTTCTTTCCCCCATCTCAACAGCATTTGGCTGCTTCCTGGAAGGATTCAACCCATTCGCAAGCTTAGTTAGCACGCCATTGCTCATACCGAGTCCATTATCACTCACCATTATGACGATGGAATGAGGCTCGGCGGCAACATCTATCGAGATGATGCCTTGACCATCCTCATAACCGTCAAACCCATGCTGAATGCTGTTTTCGACAAGGGGCTGAAGCGTCAGCTTCAATATTGTATATTCAAGCGCTTCTTCTTGAACGTTCAGCACATAGCTGAACAGCTCCTCGAAACGGTACTTCTGAATTTCCAAATAACTGCGAACATGCTCAATTTCTTGATGTATCTTTATTTCTTCTGAATGATGCATGCTTGTGCGCAGCAGATTGCTTAATCTACGCACCATCAGCATAATTTTTGCACCTTCGTTTTGCGCGGCGAGCGCGTTGATCGACTCCAGTGTATTAAAGAGGAAATGCGGCTTAATTTGTGCCTGCATCAGCATCATCTCTGCATGCTGCTTGCGAGCCTGCTCTGTGCGCACTTCGCTAAGCAAATTTCCGATTCGCTCCACCATACTGTTAAAGCTGTTTGCGAGCAGCACCGTCTCGTCTTTGCCCTGCGCGGTCACGCGAATGTCGAGCAAGCCCTGCTCGACCAGCCTCATTTTGCGGACGACCTTGATGATCGATTTGGCTACGCGGTTCACGAAGAAGACGTTGAAGAGAACTGCCGAGAGCAAGCCAAGAACGGTAATCATGCCAATCCATTGCATGAACCGTACATTCTCATTCGTGAGCGAATTCCAAGGCTTAACCGAGACGAGAATCCATTCATTGCGATCGAGCTGATAGGAGGAAACAAGACTGTCTACACCCTCGAACTTCACCCTAGCGCTCATATAGTTATTCGTCTGCTGCGGAAGCGCATTGGTCTGTTCATTAATGTTATGACCGTCATATTCGCTTTTGCTGTCCAGCATAATAAGACCTGATTTGTTAACGATTAGATATCTGGTTTCAGCAGCATCGGCTTGCGGATTTTGGAACGCTTTGAGCATGCTCGAAATCTCTTCTGTCTTATACTGCGTAATCATGACACCAAGATCGTTAAACGACTCGATATCCTTTACAACGCGCATCTGTGTAAACAGCGGCGGCTCAACACCTGTCAGCTCCCGCTGCTCATACGGACCGATCCATAACGGACGACCGCCAAGCTCCATCACTTCTTTATAAGTGGAATGCGCCTTCAGCATATCGAACGATATAGGCTTGAACGTCGTCGGATCATTGCGATAGGAGCGGAACATCGTCCCGTCCTTCGCATACATCACGACAAAGCTTACAGCTGGATGCTGAAACAAGATCCGTTTCATTTCCTTCTCCGCTTGGTTGATGGCAATAAGCGTGCTTGCGTCATTATTCGTGTACGTGCTGTATTTGAGCGTATCCTGCACCTCTGAGCTTGTCAGATTACCGTCGGAGAGCTGATCCAGCTCGCGAAAAAAGTAACGAATGTTTCCTCCTACCGCCTTGAGCGAAATTTCCGTTTGCTCACTATATTTTTTCTCGAGCAGCGTCTCTGAATTTAGAAAAGAGAATATGCCGAGGCCAATCATCGGAATGATAATTAGACAAATAAAAGCAAGCATCAATTTCGGTCTCAAGTTCATCTAGTAGACTCCTTCTTCTATTTACCCTTTTACGCTGCCCGCCGTCATGCCTTCTATGATTTGACGCTGCAAGAACATATACACGACTAGAACCGGAATGATGCTTATAATGACCGCCGCGGAAAGCGATGCAAAGTTGGTGCGATAGCCATCATTAAAGGTAGCCATGCCGGTAGGCAGCGTTTTGAGCGATTCAGACGTAATAAATAGCTGGGATAAAATATATTCGTTCCAATTGGAAATAAAATTTAAAATAAATACGGTTACAAGCGCTGGCAAGGAGATCGGAATAATAACTTTGAAAAACAAGCCGGTCGCGCCAAGCCCGTCCACAATTCCCGCTTCTTCCAATTCATTTGGAATCGATAACATAAAAGCATATATAATAAACACGGTAATCGGCAATGCATATGTGCAGTATACCAAAATTAGCGACCAATGCGTATCATATAATGGATGACCAAACACCTTGATGCCTTGAACCAAACGGTACAACGGAATAAATAAAGCACCCGGAGGTACGATCAGGCCGAGCAAAATAAATTGGTAAATCGTTTTGTTCATTTTCTTGTATTTCATGCGCGCAATTGCGAACGAGGTCATCGCGGCAAACAGCAGCGTAAGCACACATGCGATAACCGTGACAACCGTACTATTCCAAGCATATTTGCCGATATTTGCGGTTTGCCATGCGGCAACGTAATTGTCAAAATTAAAGCTGGTTGGCAGTGCCCATGTATTGACTGTGATCTCGCGATTCGTTTTGAAGGAAGACATGAATAGCCACAGCAAAGGGAAGAGCAATACGACGACATAGCCAACTAAAAAAGAATGCATCCACCATTGTGAATTACCGGAACGTTTCATCAGTATTGCACCTCCTCGCTTTTCGTGATGCGTTGCAAAATACCTGTAAGCACTAAAATAATGATGAACATCGCTACCCCGATTGCACTTCCATAACCAAGCTCGAGCGAACGAAACCCTACTTTAAGCATATAAGTCGACATAACCTCCGTGGATTGAAACGGACCGCCATTCGTCATAATTTGCACGATATCAAGCACCTTCATCGTTCCCGAAACGGTGAGCAGCAGCATAACGAACAGGATAGGTCTGACGAGGGGCAGCGTAATAGACCATGTTTCTTGCCAGCCGTTAACGCCATCGAGCTTGGAAGCTTCGACGATCTCTTTCGGAATGTTTAGAATCGCTGCCAAACATAGCACAATGAAGAAGCCGATATTTTGCCATGCGTTCGCAATTAGAATGGAGAGCATCGCAAGCTTGGGATCGGACAACCATTCACGCGCCCAGCTCTCAGGAGCAGCCAGACGAATAAACTGATTGATCATACCCGAATCATAGTTGTACAGCACGCCGAACAATATTGCGACTGTAGCTGTCGATATGACAACCGGCACAAATACGGCCGATTTGTAAAAGTTACGCATCCGTCTAACTTTGCTGATAATGATCGAGATCAAGAAGACGAGCGGAATGTTCACAATTAAGGAAAAAGCCATAAAGTAAAAATTGTTCAATAGTGCTTTTCTAAAAACCTCATCCTGCCACAATCTCGTAAAGTTATCGAAGCCGATAAACACCTTCTCGGTAATGCCGTCCCAACGAAAGAAGCCATAAACAAACGATACGATGACGGGGTAAACAAAAAACAAAGCGTATAAAGCAAGCGTCGGAATAATGAACGCCACGTAAGTAATTGGATTTTTGAGAGCTTTGTTCATAATGTCCTCCTTTTATGCTGACTGGCGTTAAAAAGGGTGTCCTCCTGGAAGGAAGGACACCCTCTCGTCCATCAGGAACGATTGTAATGTCATACAATTACTTAGCCGCGTTAGCCTTATCTTGCGAAGCTTGAATTTTTTCTGCTACTTTTTCCGGAGTCGATACTTTACCGATCAGCTCTTGAATGCCGACGTTAACGTCAGCGCCAACTGCTGGTTGAACGATTGCATCGTAAGCTTTCCAAGAAGAGGAAGCGTCAGCCATTACCGTCAAAATTTCAGTTGTAAGCGGGTCTACGCCGGACAGATCGCTCAGCTTCATGGAAGGAAGCAATTTGTCTTCAACCAACGTACGTTTTTGCACTTCTTCTGTGAAGAAGTTCGCGATAAATTTCTTAGCTGCTGCTACTTGATTTTCATCAAGGTTTGCAGAGAAGCCAAAACCATTTGAATACGATGCGTTGATAGAAGTTTGGTCGCCTGCGCCGCCATCGATGGATGGGAATGCGAAGTAACCGATTTGACCTTTCAGATCACCTGCTTCGTCGCCTGAGAAGCGGTTCGCATCCCAAGTTCCTGTGAACACCATAGCTGCCTTGCCGGAAAGCAATTGTGCACCTTGGTCAGCATAAGCAAGACCTAGAGCGCCTTTTGTAAAGAAATCCTTATTCACAAGCTCTGCGTAGGAAGCAAAGCCTTTAACGAAGTTCTCGTCTGTCCATTTCGCTTCGCCGGATACCACTTTGCTGAATGCATCGATACCAACGTTGCGTTCCATAACGGTGTTCCACAACATGCCGTTAACCCAGCCGTCTTTGGCAGCCAAACCGAATGGCGTGTAGCCGGCTGCTTTGATTTTCTCAGAAATATCAAGCAATTGAGCCCATGTTTTAGGAGTTTCCAAGCCTAGCTCGGTGAAAATTTTCTTATTGTAGAAAATGGCTTCGCTGTATCCGCCGAAAGGCAGGCCGAATACTTTACCGTCTACCGTAAACTCGTCCAAGCTCGCAAACTTGTCTGTTAGGCCAAGCTCTGCAATGATTGGAGTCAAGTCCAGCATGCGATTCGCTTTTACATAAAGATTAAGGTCAGCACCTCCGAATACTTCGAAAATATCAGGAGGATTGCCGGCTGCCATCTCAGCTTTCAGCTTTTGATCGCGATTAACGATCTCGTCAATGCCTTCAAGCTTGAAGGTAAGGCCTTTGTTTTCTTCCTGTGTTTTGGCAACGACGTCTTCTAAAATTTTCAAACGAGTTTTGCTCGTTTCTTTAATTTGCGTATGGCGCAGGGACAAGGTAACGTCCTTAGCATCTGCAGGTGTCTCAGCAGGTGTGCTTGTACTGTTTGCACCTGCGTTTTTGTTCGTCCCTGCATTGTTGCTCGTACCGCATGCCGATGCGACCAACATGATCGATACTAAAAGGGTGGCAAGTAGTGTGTGTTGCTTTTTCATTGGGAAGACCTCCTCGTTTATAGTGCTTCTTGTTTACCTCGCATCCTTATTATAGTCGCCCTTGAACAAACGTAAGGAGGTCCAAATACCGACGAGTTAGGGATACTATCCTCTTATTTTGGATTAGAGGGATAAAAATTTAAAGCCCGCCGGGTTACTTTTCCCAGGCAGGCTTATGTCATGTAGTCTAGCTTATTTTAGCGCATATCAAGCGTTATTTCTTTAATGACTTCGTAAAATCTTCGCCATTCCGGATTAGCGCCTTCATTTTGACCATACGCGGGCGACTTTTCCACTTCCGTATGTGAAGTTTGGGACATTAGATTCGCTTTTGTCTTCTCGAGCGACAATTTCTCCTGTTTGGCCCGCAAGCTGCCGTCTAACATTTATATCATCATCCCTTCAACCAGCTTTTTCGCAGTGCAAAAAGCTCCCTCAGATCGGCGGTAGACATCTCCGTTATCCACTGCTCTGATTGACCGACGACTTGGTCGTTCAGCGACTGCTTCCGATCGATCATCTCGTCGATCTTCTCCTCCAGCGTGCCAAGTGTAATGAACTTATGCACGTGAACCTCTCTTGTCTGGCCGATTCGGAATGCCCGGTCGGTCGCTTGATTCTCGACCGCAGGATTCCACCAGCGGTCAAAATGGAACACATGGTTCGCAGCGGTCAGGTTAAGCCCCGTGCCGCCCGCCTTCAGCGAGAGCACAAATGCGCAGCAAGGCTCCTCTGTATTTTGGAATTGCTCGATCATTTGATCACGCTTCGCCTTTGGCACTCCGCCATGCAAGTACGGCACAGGCAAGCCAAGCTTCTCCTCAAGCAGCTGCTGAAGCTGATGTCCCATTTCGATATATTGCGTGAAGATGAGACAGCGCTCGCCTTCGGCAGCGATCTCCTCGCACATTTCAAGCAGTCTAGCCACTTTATTAGAACGGTCGATTTCCCATAAAGCGGTTTTTTCCTCATCGGCAAGCAGAGAAGGATGATCGCATAACTGCTTCAGCTTCGTTAATGCGGCAAGAATAAGTCCTCTGCGCTGCATCGGTCCGAGCTTATCGAGATTTTCCAGCAGATCAGCCACTAGGTTCTCATACATGGCGCCTTGCTCTGCCGTTAACGTCATATAGGTTTTCGATTCATTCTTATCCGGCAGCGACAGCTGGATCGCAGGGTCCTTCTTGATTCTGCGCAGCATAAATGGCTTCACCCAGCGCTGGAGTCCGGCGATCAGCTTCTCATCCCGCGTTTTCTCGATGGGCGTCACGACTTCCTTCCGGAATTCGTTAATATTGCCCAAATAACCGGGATTAATGAAATCATAGATCGACCATAGCTCAGTCAGCCGGTTCTCCATCGGTGTGCCCGTCAGCGCAATGCGATGCCCTGCCGGCAGACGCCTGATTGCTGTTGACTGCTTGGTATATATATTTTTAATGTTTTGCGCCTCATCAAGGCAAAGCGCATCCCAATCGACCAAGCCTAAATCCTCCTCGTCAAGCTGTGCGAGCGAGTAAGAGGTTATGACCAGATCAGCACCCGCAACCGAATCGCGGAATTGCTCTCCTTTATCCCGCTTATTGCCATAATGCAGCATCACTTGAAGCGACGGCGCAAACTTTTCAAGCTCCTTCTCCCAGTTGCCAATAACTGACGTCGGACAAATGAGCAGGGATGGGCCGCCAGATTGCAGCTTTCTCTCCTTTATATAGACGAGATAAGCCATAAACTGAATCGTTTTGCCAAGACCCATATCGTCCGCAAGCACACCGCCAAGTCCGAATCTCCTTAGAAACAGCAGCCAGGATACGCCCTCCAGCTGATAGGGGCGAAGCTCGCCCAAAAAAGTTGGCGGTATTTCGGCAAGCGGTATTTG
The DNA here is from genome assembly GCF_056786335.1 of Paenibacillus sp. Y280. Taxonomy (NCBI): domain Bacteria; kingdom Bacillati; phylum Bacillota; class Bacilli; order Caryophanales; family Paenibacillaceae; genus Paenibacillus; species Paenibacillus sp. Y280. The sequence goes on along the minus strand of NZ_JBXCIW010000013.1, from coordinate 102,877 downwards.
CGAGGTTTGCTGCAGCTGCGCAAGCCAAGACGTTAAATGCTCATTCAGCTCGACCTCCGCTTCCAAGTCATGGTCCAGCTCGCCAGTATCATCGAGTGGAATGCCACCTTTGAGATGCATTTCCAGAACGTCACGGAAAGAGAGTCCTTTGCGCTTGCCCATTCGCTTCAGCCATTGTTTGATTTGCGTCACATCCTGCGGGTCCAAATGAACCCATTCGCCGCCAATATTGAATAGTCTGCGGTTCTGCTCCGCTAGATGCAGAAACTCCGCCTCGGTCAGATTGACGTCGCCAAGCGCTAGCTTCCAATCAAATTGCACGATTTGATCAAGCCCAAACATCGGCTGCGCAGCTGATCCCACTGATGACTTCATCTTGGCTCTTAACCGCAGCTTCCGCGAGCGAACCGCTTCCCACCAGCCTGGCAGAAGCACCGGACAACCGGCTTCGAGCAGACGAACGCTTGCTTCCTCTAAAAATTTCCACGCTTCATTGTCGGACAGCTGTTCCCTAAGCCTGCCTTCATCATGCGTATCTTTCAACTCCGGCAAAGCCGTTGTCCATTTCAGCTGCTCCTTGGCAAGCTTCCCGTCTAGATGCGGCAGCCACTCTGCTGGAATCGTACGGTCATCCTCCGTTTCCGCCTCCCAGCCATCCCCATTTTCGTTGAAGCGTATAGGCAGCCACGAGCCTCCCTCACGATCCTGAAGCACGGGGCGAAGCCGCCAGAGGGACGACTCCATAGGCTCTACGAGCTGAAGGGCAGTGCGGAAAGGAAGAACATCCTTGCGAAGACCAATAGCGATCAGCCAATCTTCCTCATCGGCTGATTTCCTTCTAAGCACCGCTTCGCCTGAAGCCATGCCAATATCTTTCCATGCCCGTGCAGCCTGCTCGTTTTCTACGATCATTTGCTCGACAGCGCCGCTTAACCAATTCTCAATTCCTTTATCGCCATTTTGAAGGGCGGCCTGCACATTGTCGTTCCATGCCCGGTTTAAATCGATCTCCTGCTCGGGAATGGCCACTCGCCAGCTCCGCACATCGTCCGTCCAGCGGTCCCAATCGGGCATAAACCAGCCATTGATCAAGACAGTACGTATTTGCTCTGCCATCCTCATCAGTACGGACAATCGATCCGTCCATTCCAATTGAAGCAGACGCACATGCTGCGGCGAGGACAAATAATCCATAGCGAGCAGCGGCGGCACTTTGAGAAGCTTGCGTTCACCTAAGCTAATCTCTTCAATATCCGCGCCGAACCAGGATGCCTTATGCCATGCAAACAACAAGGAGCGCAGCTTGCCATCGGCCGCATCCTTCCGATCGACTGCGCTTAACAGAACGGAGGCATCGCCCTCATCTTCGTTCCAAAATCCGTCAATCATTAACTTACGCGCGCCAATGTATGTTTTCATGTAACGATTTTCCCTTTCCACAGCTCTTCCTGAAATGCTCTAAGCCGCTGATGCTTGCGTACAAGTCCTGCTATATATTGATCCCATCTCGGTACATCCTTATCGGCTTTATACAATCGCTCTAATTTCTTCAGCTGCTTCACCGCTATTCGGTAACCCTGCCGATTGCGAGTCTGAATGGATGCCTCTACCGACTGATGATAAAGCGGCATTAACGCTCGCGGCGCAAGCTTGGCAATTTCACGCAGCGCAGAAGCGCCAACATCCTCCGGACGGGACCCTACGAGCATCTGCAAATCCGCCCATTCCTCATAACGCTTCTGATCCAGCCAATGGTCAGATAATTCTGAATAGGAATGAGGCAGCAATTGCGTCATATAATCGGTCCATATCTGCAAATCAGGACGGTCAAGATCGGCTCTGCGGCACAGGGTTAGAAACGGGCCCACCGATCGGCCATTTTTCACTTTGTAGACACGCTCGAACAGAAAGCTCATCCAGTGCTGCACATGATCCCATTTTCCTTCTTCCATCCGCTGCGCCGCGCATGGATACATCACCTTCTGCGAACGCTCAAAGCTCGTCAAAGAAAAATGATGGATAGCTTGTTCGTCTTTCCGATCAAAAAAGTACATAATGCCAATCGCGGTATGCAGAAAAGCCTTGTTGGCGCCCTCCGCTTCTTCAGCCTTCGACAGCTCAACCATCGCAGCCAGCTCGCGCTCAAACCATCCGCGGTTTTCCGAAAGCTTCTCGCAGAAGACCAAGTAAATATATTCCCAATCAAAGAGCTGCCGCTCCGTGCTCGATGCCCAAATTTTCACATGAGCGATCAATGCATCCGCCCAAGCCTCTTCCTTCGGCTCCATCTCAGCTGGCGTTAATTCGGATATTAGCGTATATAGATGCTCCACCCATGGCTCTGCCATGCGGATGAACGACATTTCATGATAATATCTGCTGAACGAATCCACTGTATTAATGGCCCGCTCCGCTTGCTCCAGGACAAAGAGGATGGCCGTTGACCAGTGCAATCGCTGCATCGGCTTCTCCCAATCCTTGGACAGCCCCTTCAATGAAGATAATAGCGGCTGAAGGGCATGCAAAGAATGCCGGCACTTCCGCCATACTTCGCCATGCGTCTCTTCCATCCAGATCAGCCACTCTTCAGCGGTTGCGAGAGTACCTGGATCACGGGGAGCGACTGGCAATTGCGGCTGTACTTCAGCCCTCGCAGTCTGAGAAGTGTTAAGCAGCGAACTAGCAGATGAGAGTCCTAATAAGCGAAAATAGGATCGTTCCGCAAGGCTATGCCCTCCTTCCTGCTGACTGCAATATTGAAAATAAACAGCAGCCATATGCTTGCAAAAACCGGTATATGGACAGGTACAGGAGCTGTACCGCAAATTACTGGCATCCAAGATGACAGCGTAAAGATCCGAGCCCTGAACGACGCCATACAAATGATCAGAGCTGCCCTCATTTGCGCTGTTCACTTTGCCTTCCATGTAATATAGCCAGCCTCGCTTCATAATTGTCGTCTCGACGTGAACGTTTAACTGTTGTTCAATCAGCGCGTGCAGCTTTTCATTGAGGCGCATTACAGACATTCACCCGCTTCCTTTCCGTTCACTTGCATTCTTTCTATTATACCAAGCGGAAACGGCTGTTGCCATCATTTGGCGTCAAAGAAATAAAAACGCCTTCCCGACATTAGGTTCAGTCGGTATGGCGCTCTTTGTATTATAATGGCATTTTCACGATGAAAGTCAATTTCCCGGCAGGCTCCGCTGTTACGTATACGTCTCCTTTGTACTGCTTCGCGATCGATTTGACGATGGAGAGCCCTAAGCCCTGATGGTCCTGCTGCTTAGTCGAATAGCCAGCTTCGAAAATCGGCTTCGCTATCGCTTCATCCGCATTTTCGCATGTATTCGTCACCGTAAACTCAAGGAAATCGGCCGTCTGCTTGCCGGCAAGGGTTACGTGGCGGCTATCCTCGGCATATTTTAGCACCTCGTCAAACGCATTATCGATCAAGTTGCCGAGCATGCGATTGACATCTAGCGTCCTAACGCCCATCTCCTGCATATTAAGTCCTGTAAACGAGCAGCTGAACTGAATTTTATTGCTTTCCGCTTGCGAAATTTTCGAGCGCACAAGCGCCGCTATGGCCGGATTTCCGATATTGATAATATCGTTCATCATCCGAATATCGCCGGTCAGCTCCTTCGTATACGCAACGAGCTCCTGCGATTTATCGAGCTCCGCCAATGAATGAATCGTCTGTACATGATTCAAGAAATCATGTCTTTGCGCCCTTATCGATTGGAACATTTGATTGATCTCATCCACATAGGTCTCTTGCGTGACACGAACGACCTTATCGCGCGAGTGTCTGTAGTATCTCATCGCAACAACGGCAATCAACAAGCTTAAGAAGGTTACGATAACAATAATAATGCCTAAATTAAGAAACTGTGAATCCAGCTTTTCTTGAATAACATGATAATCAGAAGTAAGCATCAGTACGTAGCTATTCATCGGCCGGCCATCTCGATCCGTTATGTTGATGCCTTTTTCGTTAACGAATGTCGGAATGTACATTTTGTAAATTTCTTTGCCATTGACATTTTCCCTAAGGGTAACTGTCTTTTTTGAGAAATAAGCTTTGCGCACCAAGCTCGTATCCTGCGCAGTCTTTATCGTATACGAGCCATAAAAGATCGGCTCTTGTACTTTATGACCTTGCACAAGGCCCTCCGGATTAATCGTTTCTTTCCCATCCGGGAACGTTTCCGGGTTAATGAATGCAATTTCTAATAAGGAATCGCTGGTTTGGACCGAATTTTCGATCATGCGATGAACGCCCGTGGCGTTCTCATACGCTTCCTGCCGCTCATAATCCACATACGGGTCTATAATATAATTGGTCGCTCCGTCGTAATAGTAGCCCCATTTGTTGAGCTTATCCACATTGGTCGTAGATACCTCGAACGGTCCGCTCCAGAAATTCGGAAGCGATTGCCCAAGCCAGTCCACAGTAGCGTTCTTGTTCTCGAACAGCTGGTTAAACACCTCGTACCACGGCTTCCACGTTTTGGTACTCGTGTTCACTTGCTTCTCGTTTGACGATTTGTATAACACGATGTCATCGGGCAGCTTTTTTAGAAGCGTGATGTGGCTGAGGTCCAGCTTGTCGCGCAGCTCCATCAGCTGCTCTGACGTTACTTTCTCGATATCGGGATCAAGCGCATATTGGATGGCAATCGAAGCGGTACGCAGTTCGCGTCCAAGCTGATTTTGGAATAGCTCGGAGCCTTCGCGAGATTGCTCAAGGGAAATTTGAAGTCGATTCGCATGATTCAGGAGTTCTTCGTTAAAAGAGTCTTCCAGCGTTTTTTGGGTAAGAAAATAATAAGCCGTATTATTCAATAAAACTAAAACGACGATAACGCTGATCGCCACAAGCCATATGTTGCGTTGCATCTCCTGCATCTTGCCCTTCTATCTATATTAGCTTTCATTATGTAGCATCCTAAACCAAACGACAATACTATTTCGACTAACAAATGATAACAAATGCGCGAGCAATCGAAGAGAAGGATGCGACAGCTAACGTTTAACCGGTGATCTTCTTCCAAAATAAACGAACGGCCCATTTACGTTCCTGACGCTTCTTATAACGCGGAAGCATGCGGTAAATTCGCAGCCCTTCCTCGGTAGTACGCTTTGCTTCCTGCGTGTTTCCAAGCTTCTTATAAATAGTGGTTAGCTGATCATAAGCCTCGCAGGAAGAGGAATTGATAGCTTGAAAATCTTTTATATACGTTAGAGCCTTGTCTATCTGATCCTTCGAATAATGGGACGCAAATCGTAAATAGGGAGCGCCGTATTTGACACGCGGATTAAGTTCAAGCCCGCGAAGCATGCTGGCTACGCCCTTATCCTCTTCACCTGTATACAAGTAGCTCATGCCTAGGTCATCCCAGAACTCAGCGGAATCGTCCAGCGTATGCTGCAGCGGTTCAAGCCACCGCAATGCTTCGCTGTATTTCTTCCTCTCAAGCAGCAACCGGGCGAGCTCATGCTTTGATGACACATCATTTGGCGAGCTGTCTATTTGTTGTCTCAGTTTTCTTATTCTCGACATTCTCTTTAATGGTTTAAAAAGGCTTGGCGTCAATCCAACAAAGCGCCGATCCAGCATATAAAGCAGGATAAGCATAACGAGGATAGCGATAAATGGGTTGCCGAACAACCAAATCAAAAATACGAATAGACTAAATTTTAACATCTTATCCCCCTATAAATTCGGTGATCACTTTCACCTTGCACTCAAAAAACGGCGATTTATTGTCCAAATATGGTTCTATTATACCATAATTTTAACGATTATTGAGCAAAACTAGCAAATTATCACTATATCCAAGAGATGAATAATAAATAGGCTAAAAACTCAAACTAGTTGCGTATTAAGGCATTTGCATAAAATGGAGGATGAAAATGTTATGACTTCAAATGATACGCCAGATCAAACACTTACAACCAGGCAGGGCCATCCCGTAACTGACAATCAAAATATTCGGACCATCGGCAACCGCGGCCCTTCCACGCTTGAGAACTACCATTTTATCGAGAAAATCTCGCACTTTGACCGCGAACGTATTCCTGAACGTGTCGTGCATGGCCGCGGCGCTGGGGCACATGGCTATTTTGAAGCCTACGGCAAGCTGGGCGATGAGCCAATAGCAAAGTATACGAGAGCCAAGCTCTTTCAGAAGGCAGGCAAGCAAACACCTGTATTCGTTCGATTCTCAAGCGTCATCCACGGCGGCCATTCCCCGGAAACACTTCGAGACCCGCGCGGCTTTGCCACAAAGTTTTATACGGAGGATGGGAACTGGGATTTGGTCGGCAACAATCTGAAAATCTTTTTCATTCGCGATGCGATGAAATTTCCCGATATGGTGCATGCCTTCAAGCCTGACCCCGTCACGAATGTGCAGAGCATGGAGCGCTTCTTTGATTTTGTCTCGCAATCGCCCGAAGCTACGCATATGATTACGTTTCTGTTCTCTCCATGGGGAATACCGGCTAATTACAGGCAAATGCAAGGCTCTGGCGTCAATACATACAAATGGGTTAATGCCGAAGGCAAAGGCATTCTCGTCAAATATCATTGGGAGCCGTTGCAGGGCATTCGAAACCTGACCCAGACTGAAGCCGAGCAGCTTCAAGGCAAAAACTTCAATCACGCCACTCAGGATTTATACGAGGCAATCGAGCGCGGTGAATATCCGGAGTGGGAGCTTCAAGTCCAATGGATGAGCGACGACACGCATGAAGAGCTTGATTTCGATCCTCTCGACGATACGAAGCTATGGGATCCCGAGCAGTTCCCGATGCTGCCGGTCGGCAAGATGGTGCTGAACAAAAACCCGGAAAACTACTTCGCGGAGGTGGAGCAAGCGGCGTTCGGTACTGGCGTTTTAGTGGACGGTCTCGATTTCTCCGACGATAAAATGCTGCAAGGCCGCACGTTCTCTTATTCCGATACGCAGCGGCACCGCGTTGGCACCAACTATCTTCAATTGCCGATCAACGCGCCGAAGAAGGCAGTTGCTACCAATCAGCGAGACGGACAGATGGCTTTCTATATCGATATCGCGCCAGGTCAAAATCCGCATGTCAATTACGAGCCTTCTACGATGGGAGGCTTAAAGGAAGCAGAGCGTTCTGGAGAGCCGCATGAGCCGTCCTACTCGGCTAAACTAACTAAGGAGCCTATAGATCGCCAAAACAATTTCAAGCAAGCCGGTGAAACTTATCGCAAATTCGAGCAATGGGAGCGCGACGAGCTCATTGAAAACTTAGTAGACGCGCTCAGCAACTGCAGCACGGTCATTCGCGAGCAAATGATTCGGCACTTCTCGGAAGCCGACAGCGAATATGGCAGTCGTGTAGCAGAAGGTCTTAAGCAAGCGGATTCGAATCTTAAGGATAAAGGTCATGTCGGCACAACGCCAGCCAACGAAGGAATGGAAATCGCAAGCGAGCTTGGCCATTCCACTGACGGCTATTGAAAAAAAATGAAAGTGTAATTTTTCAAGCGATCAGCCTCTTGACGAAAGCGCTTCAAATTAATATGATGTTAATATTCAATTGGGTGATCACAAAGGTCATTCATTTGAATTTAACGATTATCCATAGTAATTGGCGTGTTACTCAACCTATGAGGCATGAGCCAAGAAGAGACTACCATCTAATTTTGAATTAGATCGGTTTTCTTTTCTTGGCTCTTTTTTTTGCCAATTGGGCATCTTACTAACAAAAGGAGGGATTTCAAGCATGGCTCGCGCATTTCGGGTAGAACGTGCGATCGGCAACAATGTACTATTGACGGCCGACCTGGAAACCGATAGAGAATACGTCATTTTCGGCAAGGGACTTGGCTTCTCGCTTAAAGCCGGCCAAACCATTGATAGTACAGATCCCCGCATTGAGAAGCGATTTCGTCTAGACGATACCGAGCAGATGAAGCAGTACCACTCCTACCTTGAGGAGATTGATCCAGGGATCATCGAAGTGACGGAGCGGATTGCGGAGCATATCAAACAGAAAACTGGCGTTGATGTGAATCCAAAGCTATTTTTTGCCTTGCCGAGCCACATCCAGTTTGCCGTTTATCGGCTTCGTAACGACATGGATATTGTAAATCCTTTTCTAAACGAGACAAAAAAGAACTTTCCGATGGAATATGAAATCGCTGCTCAATTAGCCGAATGGATCAGCAAGCAATTCGAGATTGAAGTACCCGAGGATGAGATCGGATTTCTATCGTTCCATATCCATTCCGGCATTCACAACGTGCCTGTCGGGCAACTAATTAAGCAAGCAGACCAACAATAGGAGGACTTACACATGCTATCCAAACTTTTTGGAAAATCAAAACAAAAAACGATTGAGATTTTAGCCCCTTTAACAGGTAAGGTCGTGCCTTTAACGGAGGTGCCGGATGAAGCCTTCGCAGGCAAGCATATGGGCGATGGACTCGCGATTGAGCCAGCAGAGGGTAAAATCATCGCTCCGTTCGATGGTACCGTATCCCATCTCATCCATACGAATCACGCCATCATCATTGAGCATGCGTCCGGCTTGCAGCTGCTTATTCATATCGGAATCAATACTGTCGCTTTAAATGGCGATGGCTTCCAAGCAAAAGTAGGCACAGGCGACACCTTCCAAGCAGGCGATACGCTTATAACCTTTGACCTGACCAAAATCGCGGCTGCCGGCTATCCCTCGGTCACGCCAATCGTCATCGCCAATCAGGATGATGTGAAGCATCTCGAGCATATCGTCGCTAGCGGCAACGTCTCTGCAGGGGAAGAGACCCTTCTTCGAGCAGAAATGAACAGCTAGACCAATGCCCCATTACATCTAAGTAGAAAAGAGGACGATAAGAACATGCTGGCCTTTCTTCAAAAAATTGGTAAAGCATTAATGCTGCCGGTTGCTTCGCTTCCAGCGGCTTCCATCCTGCTCCGCTTCGGCAATATCGATTATGTGAACGACTTCCATATGGGAAGCGCAGGACAATTTATTAATCAGTACATCGCGCCGTTTCTTGCTGCTGGCGGCTCCGCCATCTTCGATCACCTGCCGCTGATCTTCGCTGTCGGCGTAGCGATCGGCCTTGCCGGCGACGCCGTTGCCGCGCTCGCTGCCGTCATCGCTTATCAGGTGCTGATCACGGTTCAACTGAAAGTCCCTCTCGTCTTCACGGGCCTCGTGGGAAAAGATGTTGTCCTGAATATGGGCGTTCTAGGCGGTATCATTGCAGGTCTTATATCTGCTTACTTATATAAACGATTCCATACGATAAAGCTGCCTGATTGGCTGGGCTTCTTCAGCGGCAAACGCTTTGTTCCGATTATCACTTCGCTTGTAATGGTTATTGTCGCCCTGTTGCTTGGTCTTGTATGGGGGCCAGTGCAAAATGCGTTGGATTCATTCGGTCGCTGGATCGTCGATTTTGGCGGTATCGGCTCCTTCGTTTTCCTTACGGCAAACAGACTGCTTATTCCAACCGGTCTGCACCATGTCCTCAATTCGATCGCTTGGTTCCAAATTGGCGATTATACAGATGCCTCAGGCAAAGTTGTGAATGGCGACTTGACCCGTTTCTTCGCAGGAGACAAAACAGCGGGCATGTTCATGACCGGCTTCTTCCCGATCATGATGTTCGCTCTGCCAGCCGGCGCGCTTGCGATCATTCGTTCGGCACGCAAGGAGAAACGAAAGATGGTCGCCTCCATATTTATCGGGACCGCCTTCGCCTCCTTCCTGACCGGGATTACTGAGCCGCTTGAGTTTGCCTTTATGTTCGCAGCGCCGTTTCTGTTTATCATCCATGCTCTGTTAACCGGTTTGTCAGGCTTCATCCTTTATCAATTAGATGTGAAGCACGGCTTTGGCTTCTCTGCCGGATTTATCGATTACGCGGTTAACTTTCCGCTTGCGACAAATCCGCTGCTGATCATTCCTGTCGGTCTTGCGTTTGCGGTCGTGTACTATTTGTTATTCCGCTTCATGATCATCAAATTCAACATCAAGACACCTGGCCGCGAGGACGAATCCGTTGAAGAGAAGAAAGCAGCAAGCGCAGCATCTCCAGCTGATGGCGGCAGCAAAGCAGCAAACGTGCTGCATGCGCTTGGCGGTTCATCCAACATCGTAGGGTTGGATGCTTGTATCACTAGACTGCGCTTAGTTGTGAAGGACGAGACTGTTGTCAACGATTCACAGCTTAAAGGGATGGGTGCAGCAGGCGTTATTCGATTAGGCAAAGGTGCCGTACAGGTTATTTTCGGCACGCAATCCGAACAGCTCAAAGATGAAATTAAAAAAATACTGTAACTATACAGCTATTAGGAGTGGAAAACCGATGCAAAACAGCTTTATGATCCAAAACCCATTCGGCATTCACGCAAGACCGGCACGAAAAATCGTCGAGGCTGCAAAAACGTTCGCAGGTGCCGTTACGCTTGAGAAGGATGGCAAAAGCTTTAACGCGAAGAGCCTCGTTCATGTTATTACAGTTGGAGCTAGGCAAGGTGACAGCATTACGGTAGCTGCTGAGGGCGAACATGCAGAGGACGTTATCTCAGCAATTGGGGCGATCTTGGTTTCAGTCGAGCAGCATTTGGAAAAGGGGCAATAAATGATGCTTCTTCAAGGAATTGCCGCATCGCCTGGATATGCCATTGGAGTGGCTAGAGTATTATCGGCAAAGGCAGCGCAAATCGTAAAGGTACACCTCGCTGACAGTCAATTGGCTGAAGAGCTCAGCCGCTTCGATGCTGCAATTGCAGCATCCCGCGAGGAACTTGAAGCGATACATGGCAAGCTCATCGCTCAGCAGAAGGAGTCCGAAGCCGAAATATTTGAAGCGCATCTTATGCTGCTTGAGGACGAGGAGCTTGTTGACCGCTCGAAGGAGCGAGTTCGGGAAGAGCGGATAAATGCCGAATACGCCTTCTTTACAACCTCCGAGGAAATTGCCGAAATGATCAGCGCATTGGAGGATCCTTATCTGAAGGAACGTGCAGCCGATATTCGTGATGTAAGCCGTCGCGTGATAAATCAATTGCAAGGCATTTCCTCCGAGTCTTTAAACGATGTGACAGGTAAAATCATATTGTTTGCCGAGGATTTGACGCCATCAGACACTGCGCAGCTTGATCCAAGCAAGGTTGTTGGTTTTGCGACGCAAGCTGGCGGACGTACGTCTCATTCTTCCATTATTGCAAGATCAATCGGCATTCCGGCGATCGTTGGGATCGGCGGCTCGCTGGAAAATGTGGTAAAGGACGGTCAAACGGTCATTATCGACGGTGCGGATGGACAAGTCATTATCGATCCCGATGATGCTGCGCTTTCTCGTTATTCGCAATTGCAGCAAAAGCAGCTTGAACGTGAGCAATATTATCAAACGTATTTGAACCAGCCTTCCGTAAGCGGCGACGGCGCGCAGGTGGAGCTGGTCGCGAATATCGGCTCCGTGAAGGATGCAGAGCAAGCCGCTAAAGCTGGCGCTGAAGGCATCGGATTGTTCCGTACCGAATTTCTCTACATGGATGCAGCAGAGCTGCCGTCCGAAGAAACACAATTTGTTGCTTACCGCAAAGCAGCCGAAGCGTTTGGCAGCGATGCGCCTATCGTTATCCGCACCTCCGATATAGGCGGAGATAAGGAAATACCCTATATGAATCTTCCGAAGGAGGACAACCCCTTCCTTGGCTTCCGCGCGATCCGCATCTGCTTGGATCGGCCGGATATGTTCAAGACGCAGCTTCGGGCGATTTTGCGGGCGAGCGCTTTCGGCAATTTGAAAATCATGTTCCCTATGATTGCATCGCTTAGCGAATGGCGTCAAGCGAAGGCTATGCTGGAGGAAGTTAAGGTCGAGCTGATCGCAGCTGGCATAACATTCAACCCAAGCATCGAGGCCGGCATCATGATTGAAATTCCGGCTGCAGCTGTCCTCGCGGACAAGTTCGCGAAGGAAGTTGATTTCTTCAGCATCGGCACTAATGATTTGGTTCAATATACGATGGCAGCCGATCGCATGAATCCGAAGCTCGGCTACTTAAACGATCCGCTCCATCCTGCCATCTTGCTGCTGATCGAGCGCGTCATCTCGGCGGCTCATGCGAACGGCAAATGGGTCGGCATGTGCGGCGAAATGGCTGGACAGAAGCATGCTCTGCCGATCTTGCTTGGCCTCGGCTTAGATGAATTCAGCATGAGCGCAAGCGCAATATTGCCAGCGCGAGCTTTGCTGGCCAAGCTTTCCCAGCTGGAGATGAAGCAAGTCGCGCAATCGGTTCTTGAGCTAGGCTCGGCAGAAGAGGTTAGAGCTTATGTTGAGGAGCATGTTCAAGCGTTGAAGCAAGCATGCACATAAAGCGGGGCTGTTCAAACAAGGTTATGTACCTTGTGAACAGCCCCTTCTTTTCGCATGCTATATCCTAAACCTATTTCAAGTATAATAACGTGGCGCTGTCATGATTATATCGTAATTTGAAAAAGAAGCTTTTTCCCTTCATAGCGAAAATCAATATGTCCCTTATATTTCTCAACGGTTCTCTTTACGATAGTGAGGCCGTTCCCTCGCAAGGACTGCCCATCCTCCTTCGTAGTAAACCCATACTGAAAGAGGCTGCTTAATTCTTTATCCGTAAGCAAGGCAGCATTCTCGATGGCAAATTTATATTTTCCTTTATCGATTTTGCAAATGACACGAATTTCCTGCGGCAGCTCGCCGAACGACGCTTCTACGGACTCGATCGCATTATCCAGCAAATTTGAAAATAGCTTAACCAAATCCATAGACTCCATTTTATCAAAATCGATAAAGTCCGTATCAAAGGTGATGTCTATATTTTTCGAATGAGCAAGCTCCCACTTACTTTGGAACAACACCATCAAAAACGGATTTTTTACTCGGAGAGACAAATCCATTGTTTTGGACTCAGTCGTAAGCTGTCTCAAATAATCATGCGCTTTATCGTACATTCGAATGTCCATTAAGCCATTCAACACCTGCAGATGATTCATCAAATCATGCCTGCTTGATTTGATGGTGCCTACTATTTTACCGAGTTCAGAGATGTATGTCTTCTCCGATTCCTTCAAATCCTGCTTCAAACGTGCCTTGTACCATTTGTTCAACAAGTACACGCCTGCTAACAATAACAATGCGAACAAGACATCCAGTCCGAAGATATGCGAATTGCTCTTGATGACATGCTTGCTGATAAGACCTAAATCCTCAGCAGCTATATCGATTCCTACTACACCAATCATTTCGCCCTTCTCGTCGAATAAAGGAACCCCTATGGACATATAAGAGCCGGAAAGTTCATCATGAATAATGCCCGTGTAATAGTTCACCCCGTTCTTCGCACGAATCACCTCAGCAGGAGGGGCCGTACATGGAAATCCAATCGGCAAATCCTCCACAGCAGGCGGCCCGGCTGCCACCATGACCTTAGAGACTTCACTTTCATCCAGAAGCAAAGTATACACATAGAGGGCATTAATTCGTTTCCGATACTCTTCCAGATAAAGCTTCGTTTTCTGAAAATGCTCATCTTCCGATTTGGACAGGAGAAATTTCTTATAACTCTCTTTATCCAAGCCATTTGCCACTTCTATTGCAATTTCAGTATATTGCTTTGCCAGCGCGATTTCAGCGGATTTGCTCGTGGTCTTATAAGAGAAAAACAGCTTTATCCCGGTGAGCAAGCACATAATGGCAATTGATATGACGATAAAATAAATCATTTTTTTTTTTGTAGATAAAAGATTTGATATCATTGAAATAATCCCTTTTCAGCAATTATGTATTAGATTTAATCGGCGTTACTGCCGGCTTTCCTCTAGTCAGCTATTACGGTTTGGTTTCTTCCAGCATTTTTGGCCCTGTACATCGCTTGATCCGCCAGCATGAACAGCTCATCCGCATTTCTCGCCTGTGACGGAAAATGAGCCCCGCCAAGTGAGACCGTAACGGTTTGTTTGAGATGATTTTCGCTTTGCTCCATAATTAGCCGAATGCGTTCAGCTGTTTCAAAAACATCATGCGCCGTCGCATAGGGCAGAAGAACAACGAACTCCTCGCCTCCATAACGGCTGCATACAGCCCCTGCTTTTACGGATTTCCTTACAATCTCAGCAAGATGCTGCAAAACTCTATCTCCCTCTTGATGCCCAAAGTTGTCGTTAATAGATTTGAAACGGTCAATATCAAGCACGAGTATGGAATAAGGCTTCTGCTCCTCGACCCATTGCTTCATGATCGCCTCTAACGTTCGACGGTTGCTAAGTCCGGTCAGAACATCGGTCATCGCCGCTTGGGTCAACAGATCGTTCTGAGCTTTAATGCCGCTCATTGCACGTACAATCGTTCTAGTCAATAAATCAGCTTCACTGTTCCAGTGGTGCTCCACTGTCGGCAATGCAGTATCTTTCTCCCCGATTTTTCTCACAAAGTTCGCAAGCGTTACGAATGGCATTGCTAATCGGCGCGCAAACCAAATCGTCACCAGCAATAGTAGAATAAATGGAATGATCGTATACAGCAAGATTGAACGAATATACTGGCTTAATTCCGCATTGACGATGTCCATCGGAGAAAGCACGACGATTCCCCATTTGCTTTCCGGTACGAATGAATACCCTGCGAGCAGCGTTAATCCTTTTGAAGCTTCCGTTAGCTCTTGCCCACTTTCGCCTTGTGCCAGCTTCTGGACGATAGGGTCGGCGCTTACGTCTTGACCTATACGAATGTAATTGGGATGGTAAAGCAAATGACCATCGGAGCTTGTTACAAAGAAGTATGAGCCATTATGATCCAAGCTGTCGTTGCCAAAAATCATATTCAAAACGTTATCTTCTTGCAGATAAATGGAACCGCCGATAAAACCTCTGTAAACGCCTTTCTGATCAAATATCGGCTCGCTGACAAATACGAGAAGCCGTTTGGACACTGCGCTTATATACGGCTGTGATATGTAAGGCTTTCTAAGAGCCAATGCTTCCTTAGGAGGCTGTGTTTTCACTTGCTTGCCTATCATTCCAAGTGAGGGAGGAGACATTACACGCATAATACCATTCTCATCTACTACTATAATGGAACTAAAATAATTACTGCTTTTGCGTATCAATTCAAGGTACTTGTCCGAATCCGACTCATTTAATCCCCAGTTCATGGAATAAAATGCCGCAGCGTTTTTTAGACTGCTGCGCATCGATATAAATAAAGAATCCATCGCCTGACTCATCTTAGTTGCGGTGGAGAGATTTAAGGTAAGCGTCGTTCCAATTAATGATTGCCTTTGGGATTGATAGGATGCGAAGAGCAACATCGTTAATGTGAGAAGAACGGATATCGTGACCAAGCCGGTAAGCAGCGTCGTTAGACCTATTTTATTCCTTTGCGAAGCTTTTATCACACGTAATATATGCATATAGACCCTTCCTAAACATTATGGTACTAGTAATATTCGACGATATTCGACATTTTCCTTCTCCTATTTTACTTTATTACCATAATTAGAATAATTCTAACTCTTGATGACAAAAAATAAGACAGCATATCGCTATGCCGTCCGATTAGGTTGTTATGTTAGATTTGTAATTCACCAAGCTTGATAAGCTCGACAACCGCTTGTGAACGACCTTTTACGTTCAGCTTTTGCATGACATTGGAGATGTGGTTTGAAGTACGCCAAACTTAATAATCGTTTTCCATTTCACAGTCATCGCACAAATTCCCACTTAGCTCCCCTTCATCGAATGCTGTTCCACACATTAAAAACATATAATGTCAATCCCCGCACCTACTTCCAACCCTTCGGGGCAACTATGTTATAATAGAAATACTACAATCCAAGCGAGGTGAAGCCGATGAAATGGGGAGAGATTACCGAACTGCATCCAGGTCGTTTTGTGCTGGTCGAGGCAATCAAGGCAAGCTCCAACAATCATGTGCGACAATTAGAGGATATGGCGGTTATTCAGGACTACAACAACCCTCAGGAAGCCTGGAGCGGCTATAAAGAGCTGCATAAGCTTCATCCGACACGCGAGCTGTATGTATTCCACACGAGCAGAAGTGATGTAGAGGTCGTTGAGGAATTTTTCTCAGGGATAAGGCAGCGGACATGAAAATACAACTCCAGCACGGCTTGCCTATCATCTCCTTAACTTTAACTCACAACAATCAAACGATTGTTTTACAGAATGTTCTATTTGATACAGGATGTGCTGCAACGGTTTTTGATACCGATGCACTTGCTGGGATTAGCATTGACATTGACTTTATCAATGGACGAGCCAAACGAATGTATGGGGTAGGGGGAACGAGCGAAATTTGCTATGAGCAACACATTCCCGATCTTCATATTGAACACATTGCTTTAACTGATTTTCCGATTCAGCTTGGTTCTATACAAGAGCCTTATGGCTTTGATGGGATTCTTGGCATTGATTTTATGATGAAAGCCAAGTGCAAAGTGGATTTTGAATCGATGGGAATTGATTTTAATTATTAGACCAAGCGATGCCTTCATTCAAAGGCAATTACTTGGTCATTTTTTATCTATGGAATCTCAACGCAATGTTGAATATTCGATAACGATAAAGCAACTATTCACTCTAGTCACTCTTTCTGACATATATTGCTCGACCAAATTTACCTTCAAACAATACGCTCCCAACCCTAAAGTGGTGGATCAGGGTCTCTGAATGGCATATCTAATAAGAGAGGTCCTTGCAGAAACTCTGCATCCATTATTATTCAGATTTATACTTTTCACATTCAATTTATCAAAGCTTGACGTCGTCACTACAAGCTATTCTTTCTGACGTTTTGTTTCCTTCTTTTGGTCGCTACCCTTCAATGTTTGTTACCATTCGTACAGATAAGCATACAAAAAAATAAGACAGCATATCGCTATGCCGTCCGATTAGGTTGCTATGTTAGATTTGTAATTCACCAAGCTTGATAAGCTCGACAACCGCTTGTGAACGACCTTTTACGTTCAGCTTTTGCATGACATTAGAAATATGGTTGCGGACGGTCTTCTCGCTGATGAATAGTTGCTGTGCAATATCTCTTGTTGTCTTGTCCTGTACCAACAGCTCGAATACCTCGCGTTCACGATGCGTCAATAAAAACTTGCTCTTATGGTCGCTACCCTTCAATGTTTGTCACCCCTCCTTGCGCGGGTTTTTATGGTTTAACAAGGTTAAGGGATACAGTCAACTTATACTATGAAGGGGCGATACCATTGGTGCTGTTGCGTAGCGAAAATGGGCTCTGCTGCCGTTACAATTTTGCGTGAATGATTAAGCGGTGAGTGGGGTTCACGATAGGGTCGCAGGTGATTAAGGTGAGCAGCTTATCTTTGTTATTGTAATTCAGAACGGACACGTCGGTTGGCTCTACGATCGATACTTTATATACCGTATAGGTATAGGTTTGTTCCTTCGTCTCCAATACAATTTTGTCTCCGACCTCAATCTCTCCAAGTCGATTAAACAACCTGCCCTTTGAACGCATCCGATGACCGGCGATAGCCGCATTGCCGACCTTGCCTATTGCTGTCGTTTCCTTCAAATGCGCAGTGGCTGATTTCAAGTTTTTCTGAGTTGCTCCCTCTACGACAGGCAGCTTAAGTTTAATTTTGTCTATTTTGAGCGTTGCGATGGATGTGATTTTCTGTACGGTCGGAGTCGCTGCAGGTGCCTCTGTGGGTGTGTTTGCAGGCTGGGCCGTCGAAGTTGTCGATTCCTCGTTAAAAAGATCCGTCAGCTGCGCATACTGCTCCTGCGCCTGCTCCTGGGGTATTACATCGAAGCTTGCTTCTTCCCATTCCTCCATCAGCTTATTTTGCTGCCGATTGTCATACCATTCATTTGCTTTTGGATAGAGTAGTATGAGAATGCCAACGATGATTAATGAATAGGACCATATTTTTTTCATTTTCCCCACCTTCCGCTAGCTGCTCTCGGCCTGTGTCCCCTTCGATGTGAAAACCCATTTTTTACTTCCATAAAAATTAAGCATAATCGTAACCGCCGTTACGATTACCTTTGCAGCAAGCTCATTCCATTCCCACCACTGCGTTAAGGCTGCAAGAAGAAGCAGCGTGATGCCAAGTAAAATGCCATTCCAAACGATAAATCTGACGCTTAAGCTCAGCTTCTTCGTCCCGCCCGCTGCGCTCCCGCCTTTATTAAACGTATATCGGCTGTTAAGCACAAAGCTGTTAATCATCCCCGCGCCGTAAGCGATAACCTGAGCAAGCAAATAATAAGTGCCAAACCAGACCAAGACGGTGTACATCAAGAAGTCGACAGCCGTATTCAGCAAGCCAACGATGTTAAAGGTTATAAATTGGATGATGAGCTTTTTTCGTGCCTCGTTAAACATACTCTTTCATCCGATCCGTTTGCCTTGCTTCCGCAGCTTTGCTCTCTTCCTCATCCGCAAAGCCTTTGACCTCACGCACGATATAGAGCGGCCGATTTTTGGATTCGTCATAAATCCGTCCGATATATTCGCCAATGATGCCAAGGAGCATAAGAATGATGCCGTTAAATAATAGATTAACTGCAACGATAGAAGCCCAGCCCGCGATGGTGCTGCCCGTGAACAGCCTCTGGAAAATAACGACCAGCAAATACAGAAAACTCGTAAACGATAAGGTAAATCCAATATAGGTAGCAATCTTCAGCGGCTTGTAGGAGAACGAGGTAATGCCGTCAATTGCAAACGCGATCATTTTCTTAAGCGGATACTTGGTTTCACCCGCATACCGTTCCTCCCGCTCATATTCGACCATCGTCTGCCGAAAGCCGATCCAGCTGACCAGCCCGCGCACAAACCGGTTTTTTTCCTTTAAACTACGAAGCACGTCGCATACTTTGCGATCAATCAACCGAAAGTCTCCCGTATCAACGGGAATATCGACATTCGTCAAGCTGCGCAGCGTCCGGTAAAAAAGTTTCGCAGTCAGCTTCTTGAAGATGGTCTCTCCCTTGCGTTTCAGTCGTTTGCCGTAAACGACCTCAAAGCCTTCCTTCCATTTGGCGATCATATCGAGAATAACTTCTGGCGGGTCTTGCAAATCCGCATCAATAACGACGATCGCATCTCCCTTCGCATAGTCCATGCCTGCCGAAATGGCAATCTGATGCCCGAAGTTGCGAGAGAAGTTAATGAGACGGACATTTGGATCAAAGTCGCCAATCATCGAAACCAATTCAACCGTACGGTCTTTGCTGCCGTCATTGACGAATATAAGCTCATACGGTTCGTCTACAGAATCCATCACAAGCTTCAGCCGCTCATACGTATGCTCGATAACCTCTTCTTCGTTAAACATAGGAACGATAATGCTGTATTTTACACCCGATTTGTTCATCCGAATGCCCCTTTCTTAAAATAACCAACTTGGGAACCAGCGCAGCACATGCTCTACATACCAGCTTGGCACGGTCATACCGGAAAGAGCGGGATAAAAAACAAAAAATAATAAAATGGATGCAGCCAAGAAGACGTTCCGCACCAACTTGAAGCTCGGCTGCTTCTCTTCGATTACTTTAAACATATACACCATGCTCAGAATAATAAACGGAACCATTGCAAAATAGTGATAGAGGAACGTAAGCCTCGGAACGAGCATCCACGGGACGTATTGCGCCAGGAAAGCGATCCAAATCGTATACATCGCTTGGTCTCTGCGTTTGATGCTGAGCCAGATCGTCGCTGCCATCGCAAAAATACCTGCCCACCAAATGAGTGGATTGCCCATCGCTGCAATCGTTGACTTCATGCCAGCAGCCATGTTGTCGCCTGAATAGTACCATACCGGCCGCTTCATGAATGGCCATTCCCACCAGGAGGAGGAGAATGGATGCGTCGAAACGAGATTGCTGTGATAGCTAAACATATGCTTCTGATAATTAATAAGACTCTTCACCGTATACCCTTCATCCATAACGGTCAGCACCGGAATATAGGATAAAGCGTAGATTGCAAGAGGAATAACGATATAGAAGACGAGACATAAAGCGAGCGTAATGATCGTATAGCGCGGGAATACGTTCACGATATGCTTCAGCTTGTCTATGCTTAATGCTGAATCCGTTGGAGCGCCGCCTTTTCGCAGCACGCGCTTTGCGGCCGCATATTCTTTGCAGCGCTCAAATAAGGAAATGGCTAACATGATCGCGAGGCCGGCGCCGCCATAGAGCACGATCCACTTGGAAGCTACGCCGATGCCAAAAAACAGGCCTGCCAAAAATAGCGGAAGAAGCGTGATGCTAAGCTTGACCCGATAAAAATTTAACGAATAATATTTGTGCATGAAATAAAACATCAGCATAATGAAAAACACGCCATAGACGTCGATTGTCGCAATTCTCGTTTGCGTAAAGTGCATGAAATCGGCAGCAAACAATGCTGCGGCAAGTCCAGCGTAAACGCTGCTTTTAAACAGCCTTCTTGCGAACACATACATTAAAGGCAGCATCGCAATGCCGAACAGCACGCCCATTATGCGCCAGCCGAATGGATTAAGGCCAAACAGCTTAATGCCAATGGCGATGATGATTTTGCCAAGCGGCGGATGCGTGTTCTCATAAGCGACGATATGCTCCATATGCTCATAGGCTGTGCGCGCGTGATAAATCTCATCGAAATACGATCCATTCATAAAGGTCGCATCAAACTTCGCAAGGTGCTGCTCATCGAACAGCTGCGCTACGCTGCCTCTTTTGGCATTCTTCGCTTGCTCGTCATTAATGCCAACGATCGTCAAAGGTATTTTGTTGCTTTGCTCATAGATCGCGATCTCATGCATGGAAAATCCGGTTTGAACAGAGGTCAGCCGAATATAACGCGCTTGCAGCGCTGCTGGCTGACTCGTCCAAGTAAAGACAGCGACATGGCTGCTGTCTATTTCCATCACATTATCAAAGTCCGTCCCATTTTGACTGAATTCGTATTTGAATTTACCGGTTCCGACACCGCCAAAGCTGTTGATGCGGTCAAGCTGCTTTACTCCACCCAAATCAACGATAAAGCTTTCGCCTGTCTCCGCAGGCTGCCATGGAGTTGTCGGACCCTTCATCTCGCCTAGCTGGCAGAGAGCGACGATGGCGTATATGAGCGTAATCGCTCCCATCCAAACCCAGTCCTTGCGCTCCAGCCGGTTTGTTTCTTGTTTCACACTCGAAGCGGCTTCCGTCTTATAAGCCGATAACGCGTTGTCGTCCGCCTGCCTCAGCTGTTCCTCCAATAGTGGATTTACGAGCTTCACTCTGCCGCGTACATATTTATCATATCCGATATAAAGCAAGTATAGCAAAAGACCTGTATTTGCTAGCGAGCACATTAAAACGATGCCGTTAAACGGTACATTTGTGGTCACTTTGCTGTAATCAAGCACATAAGCAATATTGATGTAGCTTGTGAGGCTAAAGCCTAAATAGGCCAGCAGCATTCTTCGGTCGAGCGATTGTATAAATGCAAAGATTGAAAGCAATAGAACGGGAAACAGATAACGCTCATGCATTTTGGTTACGCCCATAAACACAACGACAATCAGCACCATGCCGACAAAAAAAGCTCGCTTCGACGAATCGCCGTCCTGCTTCTTGAAAGAGAAATAAACCGCTAACGCAACTGCCGCCAAAATAAAGATCGCGCCCCAGGCTTGGAACGAAAACAGCAGCCATGTATCGGTAATCGGCTTCCAGTTATCATTGCTTAGCGCATAAAGGTTAAAAGCGTTTAGAGTCGCATACGGGTAAGAGGCTAACGTACCCCGATATAGATTAATAAGACCTGACAGCCCGCCATTGCCCCAAAAGAATGGCAAAGCTAACAATATAAACGTTGTAAAGCCGTAGAAAGCACTAACCGGGATTTTCCTCCAGGCTTTGCGATAAACGAACCAGACGAGCAGCACCGGCATAAAAATGAATGCTTGCGGCTTGATAAGCGCCGCTATGGCGAACCAAACGGAAGCGCGTTCGATTTTATTTTCCGCGATTCCGTAAATGGTCAACACTAGCGCAAGCGCAAATATGGAATCCACTTGCCCCCATGCGGCTGAATCCACAATAACTGCTGGATTGAATACATAGAGCAGCGCAAGAGCAAGCGCCACTGAATAGCCCGATTTCTTATGTGCTGCTTTAAAAATAAAATAAGCAGCTCCTAGATCAGCTAGAATCGCCGGCAATTTAAATAACAGCAATGCGGCATTAGAGGATGCGTCAAGCGCAAGCATATTTTTGATGGCGCCTAGCACATACAGAATATAAATATAGCCCGGAGGGTAATCTACAAACATATCGGTATGGTAAAAACCGGAGAGACCCTGCTTTACCGCATGATCGGCCCAAGCCATAAATAAGGCGATATCGTTGGCATAGCCCTTGCTTGCAATGGCAATCCAGAGTCGCAGAGCAAGCGCCACAATAAGAACAAATGCGAAAATAATAGGATGCAGATGCGGCTTCTCATCCAGCCAGCTTCGTTCGCGAAGCAGCTTCCTGTAAACGAGCGCGAAAAACAAGGTAAACAACGCAGCGAACAAAATTAAAGGAAATATCGATGCGCCTGCACCAGTTGCTTCCGTATTCTGGCTTGTTTCCGTCGGAACCAGGCTGAATACTTCCACGCCGGCAGGAGCCTTCGATACCTTCTCTACACTAACATCATCGAAATAGGCTTTGCCTGTATTGATGCCCCCATAACCGCCAAGACTCGCGGCAAACGTAATGCTCTTCTGATCCTTGCCTGTCTTTGCGTAAAAATGAACATACACCCATTTTCCGTTTGTATCCTTTACTTCCGGGTATGTAACAGCAACGCCGTCAACGAAAAAATGCGCTCCTATTGCTTCTGGGCCAACTTGCTCTGTCTTCACATAGCCAGACAGCTTGTAAATCGTTTTTGGTTTGACATTTATGACTTGCATCCAGCGCGAATGATTGGCTTCCAAATTCTCAAGCACAGCAGAATACGTTCCTGTATGCGCCTCTGTACCAGAGATTGAATATGTAGTAATATGGTCCTCTTTCAAATAAGCATCATGGTTCCAGTCTGCCGGAGCTCCGTCCGCTGCATCTTCAAAGCTAGCATTTTTTAATAGATTAGTCGCAGCATGACCAACAACAGCAGGCCATAGAAGGGTAAGGAGAAGGATGGTTATAGTAGCGCGAATAAACTTGTTCATCATCGTTCCGATTTCCACCTCATATCAATTAAAGATGCATAATTATAGCAAAATACACTATCACTTTAAAGGATTATAGATCAAGGGTCAATCATAATAAAATAGAAAAGGACCACGCCAAGGGCTATGGTCCTCTACAGAATCGATGCGTCCTCTCACATAAACTGCTCCGGGCTTATTCCCCACTTATCAATAAATTGCTGACGATTCACGGCCAGCAGCTGCTTAACCTGCTCCATCCCCTCTTTTTGGAAGCTTGCGCTCCCATGATGGTATATAAATATATCGCCGGCAATCATCAGCTTATAGCCTGCTAGACGCGTTCGGTAGCAATAGTCATCATCTTCAAAATGTCCCGGTGAAAAACGCTCATCCAGCATACCGACCTCATCAACTATTTTTCGCTTAAATAATAAGCAGAAGCCGATTAATCGATTGACTTCCTTCCATTTTCTCGAATCCGGTATATTCATCCTCTGCGCCATGTCGTCAATATTGGTAAATGGCTCTACGATTTGCTGTTGACCGCTTGCATAGTTGGTCATCGGCCCTACCATTCCGATATCCTCTCGGCTGTTCAAGCAGCGAAGCATGTTGTCCAGCCAGCCTGCTGTAACGACCGTATCATTATTCAGCAGCATTAATGTATCGCCGGTTGCCATGCTAAGCCCCCAATTACATGCAGCTGGAAAACCCGTATTATGCGGCAGCGATACTAACCGAGTCCTTTCGGCGATGCAAAGCCTCGTAGATTCATCGTGCGAGCCGTTATCAACGACGATAATTTCGTATGGCGAGGTCGTATGTCTGCGAATGGAAGCCACACATTCCTTAAGGACTGAGCTGCCATTATAGTTGGGAATAATGATACTGGTCTTACTCATAGCCTCTTCCCCCCTGCAGCCTGCTGCGCATGCGATACGGGTCCGGGAAAGACAACCGCTTGGTTTTTAAAGACATGGATAGACGCAATGCTTCGACGTGATCGCCGATAATCATTTCTGCTACTGGATTATTGATACTGGCGTTATGAGCGCGGCGACGATTAGCTGCAATAACATTTACGCTAAACGGCGCTCCCACTTGAAGCTGTTCCAATATAGCCCTTGCGTGTGCTTTAGGCGGAACCGCTAGATGCGCATAACCGATACGATCTACTGCCCGTCTGGAAAGCGCGTGAGGCACCGTTGTTAAAGAATTGGCCTTCAAATCCGGCCGCCTCAGCGAGCGATTAAGAAATTCCTTCACATGCGATACCGCATCTCTCCTGCTGAATATCGGAAGATATGGATTTACGTTATTCAGCGCCACATCCATGCCTTTTTCAACCGCGTAGACAAAAGGGATCAGCTGCTCCGCCTTTAGCGGAATATCGCCGTCAATAAACACAAGAATGTCGGATTTCGCCACCTTTGCTCCTATGCTTCTTCCTACATCGTGGCCTAAAGGCTCAGGATAATATAATATGGTCGCCTTCGAGAGCTGCCGCGCCTTCATGAATGACTGATCCTTCGAGCCGTTTACGACAATGATCAGCTCGTCAATAACTAGCCGGTTCAGCTCCATCAACAGAATTGGAATCGTATCCTCTTCATTCATGACCGTCATAATGACAGCAACGGATTTATCGGTCGGCATAAGCACTCTATTGAGATATGGAAGCCCATTTTTCTGACAGATGCCTTGCAAATAACCTTTCGCTGCTGCATGATATCGCGTCCATGCCATAGGACTCCATGCTCGTGTGCGCATTCGTGCTGCCCACAAACGATTGATGAGCTTGCTCGAATCGCCCTGTCCAGTTAATGGATTGGCAGCTGCGTCCTTCTGCCCGGCCTCTCTCCCCCAGCTTGCCATTCTCCCAGCCTCGCGCGGTATACGCGGTGCGGATGCCCGCAGCTTTCCTCGTTTGTTCATTCTTCTTTTATGCTTATTACTAGGTTTGACTCTTGGTAGTAATCTCTTTCTGCCATCCTGCTTGATCACCTTGTCACCTCGCGTTCTCCCTTTGCCTCATATAGTCAGTTAAATTCCCTCTTTCATTCGCATGCTCGGTTAGCCAGCCAATCGCCTCTAAATGGTCACCGACAATAAGGTCCTTCAATGGATCCTGACGGCCTCTTCGTTTTCTCTTTATCGGATTGGATCCTACGTTAATAAATTGCACCGGCTTTACGTTTAATCCATAAAATAATGCTTTTAAATGTGCAAGAGGCGGTACAGCAAGGGAATCCGCACCAATAACCTCCAGCGCCTTTCTGTTCATCGCATGAGGGATGGTCGTCAAGGAAACGCCTCGCAGCTCTGTCTTATTCGCCATTGCATTCAGCGCATGCTTAGCAAGGATAACGCTATGAACATCTGACTTCAGAGTCGGTCCCAAGTAGCTGTTAAGCGCAATATCGACCCCCTGACTAACGGCTCTTACAAATGTTCGCAGCTTATGCGCAGGTATGATAATGTCGGCATCTAAGAACAGAAGAATATCCCCATTTGCCTGATTGGCTCCGATTGACCGGCCAACATCATGACCAAGCGGCTGCTCATAATAAATAACTCGTGCTCCTGATCGTTCCGCAATATGCTTAGAACCGTCGGTAGATCCGTTAACGACTACAATTACTTCCGATTGAGCATCGACTCTATGAGCCTCGCGAATGACGCGGGCCAATGTTCTTCTCTCATTCATGACAGGAATAATGATAGATACTTTAGGAGAAGGGTCGTTAGAAGAAAAAACTCTTTTCATACGTAAACAACTCCTGATTATTCTGAAATTTACTTGATCATATAATCTATTCATCTATTAGGAGCGTGGATAGGGCTTAAGTTGAGTGGGAAGAAAAAAGGCGTATTCCGTTGTTAGGTTTCATTCAAATATCTCACCCAAAACGACAAACGTACAAACGTAAACAACAATTCACACATATCATGTACTAAGGTGGATTTTGTAGCCAAAAAATCCAACTTCGCTTAACTAGAAAGAACTTCTAATAGAAAGGACTGATATTTTCATTGGGGTCTACTCATAAAACGTGCACCATCATTGTACTCGCAATAGGAGATTACAAGTTCGTCGAATTAGATCTTATTCGTACGATGGAATCCATCAATTCAATACCTTCTGATTTGGAAGTAATTCTATGTTGTGACGGACCTATATGGAGATCAACGCCATATATACAAGTAAAAAAACTTGACCCTCGCATTAAAATTTTAGAAACAGATGATGAAACCGGGCATCCCGGGATATTATTTAATCTAGGCATAGAACAAGCCTTGGGGAACAACATTACATTTGCATGGCCCGGGGTCATTCTGAATGTTAATGAGCTCCTCAACTTGAGCCGTTCAATGGAGAATCTCTCAGAATTAGATGGTTATTTCACTGAGTCAAATGGGTCTCAGGATTTACATTTCAAGCAGAGGATTAATTATGGGCTGCTGCAATATTTAAACTTAATTAAACTATGCGGGGCAATTATTAAAAAGAAAGCAATAAAAAGCATTGGAGGTTTTGACACAGAAAGTATATTTCAACGTTATCCTGAATGGGATTTGTTTATACGACTAACCAAATACCATTGGATCCTTCATTCAAACCATCAAATTGCACAGAATAAATGGACATGGGATGCTTACCCTTTTATACGAACATTTCCTTATTCATTTAACTTCATTCATCGGGCAATAGTTGCTAAGAGAGAGAGACGATATTCTGATCATAACAAATTAAAAGTTGTAGTTACGGGGGGTTACTGGGAGCCTCATCATAATCAATTATGTTTTTATAACTATTTTGAAACACTGAAGGGACAAAAGGATTTTTCTTGGAAACCACTATTAGATGAAGCTGCCGTTTTTGAAGACTTACATGATGCTGATCTAGTCATCATTTCAAGAGGAAAACATCCGAATGTACTGAATATTCTTCTTACATGTGAAAGACTCGGTATTCCAACACTATATATGATCGACGATAACTGGTTCACTGTTGCAAAAGATTGGCCAATCTATGAAGGTATGTTTTCACCAGGAAAACCTGAATTTGAAGTGTTTTTACAATGCCTCCAACGTTGCACTGCAACCGTAGTATATTCGCCTATTTTAGAAAACTATATCAGACCTTATGCAAAAAAAATAATTCGACTAAATCAAAACGTTGCCCTAGAACAGTTCACCCCTCATCAATCAAAGAATAAATCAAAAGCCCGAAAACTTATTGGCTATGTTGGTTCTCATCGTCATAATTCAGATGTCGCTTTTGAAGCGATGCGAATGTTTATTCATCAAAACAGTGAATGGGATATTATCATTATGGGCATGCAAATTCCTCACCAGCTCTCTTATTTACAAGGATCTGGAAGGCTCTTCCTTTTACCTTTCTCCAATTATTTACAATACGCACGTACCATTTCATCGTATAGTCCTGACATCTTAATCGCGCCGCTAGACAACACAATAACTTCGCAAAGTAAATGTCCAAATAAGTTTTTAGAAATTACGGCTGCAGGCGCTGTTGGGATTTACTCTCAAGCTTCTCCTTATACTGATCTCATACAACATGGTGTTCACGGTCTATTAATTCCAGTAGCACCAGAAGAAAATATGAAATTATGGTATGATGCCATTGCTGAATTAGCTCATAATCCGGTAAAAAGAAAGAACATGTACGACCGATCTTATAAACTTATAACCAGTCAGTTTGATACAACCGTTAATTATGACGCTTTCTTTCGAGTTATTTGCCAAATAACTAGAGTGGATAGGAGAATACGATGAAAATAGCTCTAGTATCGCATTCACCACATTTACGTGGTGCCGAAGTCATGTTGACTAACTTGGCTATAGGCCTTCATCAGAAGCATGGACATGAAGTAACTGTTATTGCCCATGGAAGCGGCCCAATGGCATCAAAATTACTAGGAACAGGTGTTAGATACTACCCATTACAGCATTTACTGCCCCTTTACCTTCTATTTGAAGATAATAGTGTACAACTATCCGATTATTTCAGGCTAACTACTAATAGTATGAATGAGATGACTACACTTTTTCGTATACTGGGCATTCAACTCGTATTAATCAACACCCTTACCTCTATAGCGGGAATTCTTACAGCCTACAAATTGAACTTGCCTAGTATCACTTGGATTCATGGCATATTAGACCATATGCTTCTTCCAAACGGCGGAGTAAACTTTAAATCAGCTTGCGACGAATTATTGGTTAGGGATGCTACTGAAGTCGTTTGCTGTTCGACCTGGAGCAAAGATCACTACCAAAACCTTCGAAAAGAAATTAAAGTCATTCCTAATTTCACTCATGTTCCCAACCAACCGTTAGCTTATCCAGATGGGATTACTACATTTTCCTGTTTAAATGCATGGGAGACTCATAAAGGTATTCCTTGTTTAATTGTTGCAGCTAAAATATTAATGGATCAAGGCCTACCCTTTATATTAAATTTGTACGGACAAGGCCCACTTAAGGGTCACTTACAATCATTAATTGAACAAAAGAACTTACAAAATCACGTTTTTCTTAGACCAAGAATGGATCAAACAGACGAAATATTCAAGCATACTCATGTTTTAGTGAATGCATCTCTTATCGAATCTTTTGGCATGACTTTAATCGAAGCAATGGCTTATGCAAGACCAATAGTAGTCTCAAATATTCCTGGTCATGTACAAACATTGGAAGAATGTGGTTTTGGTACGTTTGCAGACTCAGAATCGCCGGCTAGTTTCGCTGAAAAAATGAAATGGTTCATCCTTCATCGAGAAGAATCACGTAATCTCGGCATACAGGCTCATTCAATAGCAAAAGAACATTTTGATGGAAAAGTTTCTCTTCATAAATTCAATAATTTAATGAATTCTTTAAAAGAACAGGAAGAGCAACTAACTCCTTACCTCCTTAGAAATAGATATTCTTACAGTCAATTAATACACGGCATTATGCGATCTTTATCCAATTAATGAAAGGCAGGAAAAAAAATGAAGCTTGATATAGGGTGTGGATATAACAAACTCCCTGGCTGCATAGGCCTCGATTCCATCCGTACGCCGCAGGTTGATATTGTTTGCGATATAAACAAAGGTATACCCTTGGGAGATAATACTGTCGATTACATTGTGTCCTCCCATTTCTTGGAGCATGTAGATGATTTAATGAAAGTCATGAAGGAAATCTATAGAGTTTGCAAGCATTTTGCTACCGTATGCATTGTAGCACCGTATGCGCATACTTCACTTAATATGGCGAATCCTTACCACAAGCAAATGTTTAATGAGCACACTCCACGTTTTTTCACAAAAGATTCATATACCCCACTGTCACCAAATGATTATTATTTTCCCAATTCTCCGTATTGGCCGTTAGGCGAGAGCGATAACAGCAAATTAGAAATTGATTTTAGATTGCTCCGGCTTGAATTTTTTTATTTCCCTGAATTTGTGGGACTAAGCGATGATCAAAAAAAAGAACTGAGACAAAGCAGGCTAAATATAGTTGATCAGATCATGTACCATTTGGTTGTCATAAAGCAACCAACCTCCTCAAAGGAAATTGATATGATTAGGTTAAACCCTTTAGAAGAACCGCCTTATATTACTATTAGACGTCAACAAGACATAAAATAGGGGATAAAGATGATTAGATGATTAAGGGGCTGTCTAAAAAGTAGTAAGCTCGTTGGAGAGATAGCTCGCTTTGAATTGAAATATTTGAAAACATGAAAAAATAGCGGTACAAGGAGCTATTCCTGTACCGCTATTTTTCTAATCTGGTCTATCGTTGTTTGCTTCATGAGATTATGGGCAATGTTCAATCATTCGTCTCACTGACAGCACATAACCTTCCTCGCTGCGCAGCTTTTCTCGCACCTGCTGCTTGTAGCGCATTTTCTGTCCACTCGCGCATGTCCATTTATCTTCTTCCTCATCGTAATGCCAATTGTCAAGCTTACTAATGTCCGTCTGCCACTTCTTCGATTTTTCCTTATGGTACGTGCTGTATTTGACCAATGCCTCAAGCTCTTCATTCTCTAGGTAAGCATAGTTCTCTTCTCCGCCATATCCAGCATCTGCGATGATGTTTCCCGGCAGCTTTCCAAGTGCGGCTTTCACTTTCTCTAAGGCTTTCATTCGCTCGGAACGAAACCGGTTGATCGTGCGGAAGTCTGAGAGGGAGCTGTAAGTAAGCTCCCCAACCTTTGACTTTTAAACGATCGTAACCCCTTTAAGAATCTCATGCCAATAATTCGATTTAATCGTTTCATCAATGTACAACGGAACCTGTAAAGAGCATATTCGTTCTGATGGCCAAGAACATTCCATAATTCCCAACTGAGGATTGTCATTAACAAGAAGCACATAAAAGTGATGCTTTACTAATCGTGATAGTGTCTGCTCAAGCTCAGCTGCTTCCTCTACAGTTCCTCCTATTCTAATAAAGAGAATCCAGTGAACATGATCCGTATAGTCCAAAAATCTAGCAATTCTTCGATCCATCTTGTTTTTAAATTGAGGATAACTATACCAGTCAGCCGGCGTATTCTCAGAAACCAAAAAATCATGCGCAGAGTAGATATTATATTTATTGTCTTTTATTAGGAGCTTCTTTCCGTCGTCGTAGTATCCTTCGAACGTCATGTTTGACTTCTTCATAAATCCAGCAAAACGATGGTTTAGTAAGTTGCATACATCAGGCAATGAATATGAAATCATCCAATCTAAAACACCGCTGAACGGACGCAAGTTATTTTGAATTAAATAGCTGCTCGGATTACAATTTCTTCCTAAACTGAAAATAGCATTATACGGTCTCTTAATTTGATTTAATGATAACATCTTGTCCACCTCCCAAATATAGATCGTATACCTGATTATTCTCAAGCAAGGAACTCTCTATTCGAGAGTTCCCATACAAGGTTGCTTACTGAGGATTACTTTCATTGATCATTTTCCATTGTTCTCGTGTTATCCCGAATACGACAACATCATGATACGCACCATTGCTGTAGTGATGCTCCCGAAGCGTTCCTTCCACCAGGAAGCCGCTTTTCTCTTTGGCGCGAATCGAGCCTGTATTCGTATCGATCGCGTAAGCATATACGCGATTTAATCCCAAATCCTCGAACGCGTAGCAAAGTGCGACGCCTATCATTTCAGACGCGATTCCTTTTCCCCACATGGAGCGGTCGCCGACAATGGTTGTGCCGATTTCTGCCTTCTGATTCACGTAATCGATATCCACTAAGCTGATCATGCCGACCGGTTTGCCGGAATCACGTTCTATGCTCACAAAAAATTGTTTGCTGCGGTCATCGAGCAGCCGATCGTACCATTTCCGCTGTCCCGAGGCAGCTAGCAGCGACTTATTGAAAAAAGCTCTTCGTATTTCCTGTTGATTGCGCCAAGCTGCGACCAGCGGCAAATCCTCCGCCTCTAGCGCGCGAAGACTGATTCGTTGTCCCTCCAGCATGCTTTCCCCTCCGTGTCGTATATTGGCTTGCCTGTTAAGGCTGAAAGCTCTTCACGCAGGCCACAATTCGCTCCAAATCCTCATCTGTCAGGTTGGGATGAATCGGCAGCGTCAAAATCCGTTTCCACACCTCATTCGACACGGGTACCTCTGCCTTAAGATGGATATAGCTAGGCTGCAGATGACATGGGTAGTAATGGACGCCCGGCGCAATGTTATGATCCTTCATATGCCCAATTAGGCGATCACGGGATTCCTCGTTTGGCAGCTTTACTTGATACAGATGCCAGGAGCTGCGGGCATAGGCTTTCTCCTTAGGCAGCTCCAGCCATGCGACATCCTTAAACTGCTCGCTGTAATACTCTGCTACCTCACGGCGGCGGCCGTTCAATTGATCGAGCTTTTTCAACTGCACGATGCCAATGGCCGCCTGCATATCGCTCATATGATATTTGTAGCCAACCTTATCGACAAAATACTGCCAAGCATAAACGCGTTCGGCAGAGGAACGCATCCACGTATCCTTCGATATGCCGACCCAGCGCAGCTCCTTCAGCTTGCGTACAACCCAATCCTGATTGCTCGTAATGCCTCCGCCTTCGCCGCAGGTCAAATTTTTGACGGCGTGATAGCTGAAACAGGTCAAGTTGCCTGAAGCTCCGATCTTCTTCCCTTTGTACTCCGCGCCGCAAGCATGAGCTGCGTCTTCAATCACTTTAATGCCCTTCGAATCGGCCAACGCTTGAATCGCATCCAAATCGACTGGATGTCCTGCCAAATGAACGACGATGATTGCCTTTGTTTTATCCGTTATTTTACGTGCGATGTCCTCTACGGAAATATTCATCGTATCGGGCTCGACATCGGCAAATACCGGTGTAGCGCCCACATAGCTCACTGCATGTACCGTTGATATGAAGGTCATTGGCGGGACGATAACCTCGTCGCCTGCGCCAATATTCAACACCTCAAGCGCGAGATGCAGCGCAGCGGTCCCAGAATTCATCGCAACCATGAAGCGGGTTCCCGCATAGGCAGCAAATTCCTTTTCAAATTGCTCGGTTTTGGGCCCGAGTCCCAGCCAGCCGGAACGCATAACTTCTACTACAGCATCAATCTCTTCTTGACCAATGCTTGGTTGT
The DNA here is from genome assembly GCF_056786335.1 of Paenibacillus sp. Y280. NCBI lineage: Bacteria > Bacillati > Bacillota > Bacilli > Caryophanales > Paenibacillaceae > Paenibacillus > Paenibacillus sp. Y280. Next base: position 69,999 of record NZ_JBXCIW010000013.1, on the reverse strand, counting down.
AACACAGGAATGTGCTTATCCAAAAATCATTCTCCTCTCAAAGTGAGCTATACATGCAAAATATGCTGGCGCCAATTCGCCACTGATTGCTCAAGCGAAAATTGACTGCGGCTGTACGCTCCTGCATGCTCCTTAATCATATTGCGCAGCGCTTGATCATCGATCATCCGCTTCATGCCGAGATACCAGCCTTCCGTCGTCTGAGGGACCAATAGCCCCGTTGCCTCATGGGTGATACAATTCGAGTAGGCGGGTGTATTCGTATAGATGCCAGGAATTAAACAGCCTGCATACTCTCGGAATTTATTGTTCGTTTTGCATAAGTTGAACAAGGAATTAGATAATGGCGCCAAACCGAAGTCCCATGTCGTGCTATACAGTGACTGCATGAATTGGCGATAATTATGGTCATAAGGAAGAAAAGAAACGCCCGGCAAGCCTTGCAGTCCAGATGGAATAAATCCCATAAATTCGATTCTCACCCTTGCTCCATACTCCTGCAATATTCTTATGATCGCAGGAACGACCGGCTTGAAGTCCTCCTCCTTGACCGTCCCTTCATAGCCGAATACGATGACGCCATCATTGCGAACTGGCTTTGGTCCATATTCATCAAGCCATCTAAAATCGACGCTTGCCGAGAAGCAAACGACACGAGGATTGAAATGAATCCTTATATAATCAGCAAAGTAAGGTGAAATAACCTGTATGAGCTTTGAGAAAGTAAGGAAACGAATGAATGTTTCCCGGCGAATAGGATCTTTATAATAGTCTGAGATTGCGCCGACTGAAGGGATCTCAAGAAAATTATCATCGATGACATAGACGGTTGGTTTACCCATTTCATGAGCCATTTCAAGCGCGGCATACGCTTTCGGCTCAACATTGCGGATAAACACAACGATTGCAGCCTCCGCGATATGCTCTCTCGTTGCTTCTTCTTCTGTTACAACCCGAAAGTTGTAAATGCCAAGCTGCTTCATTAACCGAAAAGGCTGGAGCAAAATAATTTCAAGCGATGGAAATGACTTTACTTGCGCGATAATAAGGGCAATTGGCCATAATGTGTTCTGTTTGCCGGCCATAATGCCGTCTTGAAGACCACGATTATGTCCATCTACTCGACCATTTCGCAATCCTTTGCGGTAAGACACAGAAGGACCTATAGATTTTGCCCTGCGAGCCTTGAATCTCACTTTTCTTGTCCTCCCCTCCGTTTAAAGCTCTGAGCTGTTAATTAATTGAGCCTGCTCCACGCCCTGCGCGTAACCTGTGTTGAAGCCTTCGTTATAGGCTTGATCAAAGGCTTTGCTATAGCCCCTGTTGTAAGCAGTAGAACGATAAACCCTTTTCGCTCGACCAACCTTCGATTTCTTTTTTCTCAAACGCGTATTGGCAATGCGTCGTCTTTTTCGGACAACTGTTGTGCTCTTATGCTTCTTTGTTCTTGTCATCTTGCGTTTTGTTCTACGAATCATTATGATCACCTCCAGGAAAGTGTACGGATAGCCGGACATGGGATAATCGGATTTCCGAGCGCATAACGGCTCTCTGTCTCATGAGTGATCGGAATGGCGGCCCTTTGATGCAAATGCCATACATGCAAGGCTGCACTTGACAGGACAGATCGCAATTTGCCTTGCTGCAGCTGGTATAACAGTCCGGTTTGTGCAACGACGATGGCGCCATCCGCCAACGTCTGCTCTACATGAAACACATTGTTTAGTTGATTTAGCTTAACCTGCACATCATCCGCGCTTAGCGGAGGACCGAGCGGCCAGCTCTTCAAATCCAGCGAAGACACTTGCGTTATAGGAAGGGAGATGGGTGTCATAATCGGATACCGGATCCCATTTTCGACCCAGTAGGCTGTTGGATCTGCACCTTTAACGATGATGCAGCTAGGGTAAAAGCGATTCATTCCTGTTGAAATGCGATCCTCGCTATTTGTTGCTTCTTGCAGCGCACGGCCTGGATCGCCCCATTTGTCATAGTAATAAACCTGATTTTTCTCATAGACCGGTGCAAATTTTTCCTTTAGATGCTTCATCGTCATACTGCCATAGTGGTGCACAAACGTATCTCCTGCGATGACTAGCTTGAATCCGAGCATGGACGCACGCAGTCCGTAGTCATCATCCTCGCAGTTGCCGATCTCAAAGCCTTCGTCAAAATATCCGATTCGCTCAAAAACATCCCTGCGCATCAGCAAGCAAAAACCAGTAATACGGGATACTACCTGATAACGGGCAGCGTTTTGATGATTGTAGCCAAGTGCAAATTGCTGCATGCCTTCAACCGAATTATAGTTTGTTGGAATATATTGATCACCGCTAATATAGTTGCTGACGGGTCCAACCAAGCCGATTTGAGGATCAGAGCTTGCGCAGGCAAGCAAATTGCTCAGCCAATTTGGCGTAACGACCGTATCGTTGTTCAGCAGCAGCAAACTCGTTCCCTTCGCCATTTGCATCCCTTGATTAACAGCACCCGCGAAGCCTAGATTCGTATTATTTAAACGGAAACGTACGCCATCTGTCTCTGCCATCAGATACGGAGCCGTACCATCTGTCGAACCGTTATCTATCACTATGATTTCATACGGCTGATGCGTATATTTCCGGATGCTTTCGATGCATTCAATCAGAAACAATTTTTGATTCATAGTGGGTATAATGATGCTGGTTCCATCAAACAGCTGTCGTTTGCCTTCCATACCGTCACGAAGCCCGCTATTTAAACCTTCCTCGTAGCCGCGTTGAAAGCCATCCCCGTAGCCAGCCTTTAATCCTTTATGAAACGCTGGATGCGAATTTCTGGACTTTAAGGCTTTCTTGCGAGGTCTAAATTTGACTGCTCTCATTGCTTTTCTCCTCTCTTAATGGCTACAGAGGCGCTTCCCCATTGCTGATTTTATTCGCAAGATGACCAAAATCGATTGCTACCTTTCCCATCTCTGCTGCAATTCGCTGAACGAGAATGACAGCCGGTACCCCTGCCGATACAAGCGCAATATCGAAATCCCACAGCAGAATCTCATTCATCACGCGAGGAACATCATGAAAACCTTGTACCGGTGCGATCGCATCCACAACATGAATGCCTTTGGCCGCTAATTTCTCGCGCAGATTCGGCGCTTCGTTCCCTACAAGGAGCACCTTTGCTCCCCCAAGCAAATCGAGCAGGAAGCCTTCTAAATATAAAGAATAGTTAATGGTGGATTGAGTGAGAGCCATTTCTCGATAGGGGATGCCATAGTGGTCAAATATAGAAATGGCAAGCGGTGAGAAGGTGCGGTAGCGTGATTTTGGAATGCCTACGACAGAGGATTGGAGGATAGCTTGCAGCAGCATATCTCGCGCGTTGAAGTCAGGCACATCAATTCCAGCATAGTGAAGAAAGCTTCCATCCTTTTGAATTTGCTCAATGCTTTGCAACCCTTGAGCCATAGTGAGCAATTCTCCATCACCAAGCCTCACAATGGACAACGGTTTTCGGAGAAGCAAGGCATCACGTATAAGAACATAGACATCTAAAGTTGGGAGCAGCGGCAGCATTTGCTCCTCGTAATGCGCTAAGCCGGCTGCAATAATAGCTGTGAGCGGTACGTTTGGTAAAATAACATGCGCAGGAAGCTGCCGATCTACAATGGCATCGCCGCCCTCGAACACCCCTTTGTCAAAAGCAAGATCATAGCCTTTGTTATAGCCATCGTTGTAACCGGTGTTATAACCTGAATTAAAGCTCGCATGCTGTCCGTTCACTATTTTTTTTTTACTTAGCTTACGTTTGCCTTTCAATCTGCGTCTAAGCTGCGGCAGTACTCGCCTCGATTTGCGCTGTAGCGCTTGCTGCTGCATAATTCACCTCCAAAGCTTCATTCTTTTAGTGTTGACTGAGTATAGCGATCATTTGATGCAATCTATGAACATACGTATGCTGCTGCAATGTTCGCTTGTAGCCTCTCAGAGCAATCTCTCGCCGTTCTTCTTCGTGCGTCAAGTAATACTCGAGCTTATGGCGAAGCTCCTCCGGCGAATGAAAAATGACGATCTCCTTATCCGGCTCATACATCTGTGCAACCTCTGAACGAGCGTCAACAAGCTGAAGCGTTGCACAGCCATTAATTTCGAAAGTCCTTGGATTTACGGAACTTGCTTGAATAGGCATGCCAATTCGATTCATCTCATCAACAACGGGCCGATGAAGATTAATGACGATTTTAGCCCCATTATAGTAACGCGCAGTCTCTTCCGGCGGCATCCACTCCCCAAGCTTTATATAGGATGAAAGCTGGCGATAATTTTTCAAGCGATCCCACCACAAGCCTGAGATAAACGTACGCTTGCCTAGGAGATAAGGCGTGAGCTGATCGATGTATTGGACTCGATTCCAGAAGGCGGTACCGATAAAGCAAATATCTGTCTGCATGGCAGGTTCGACGGCAGTTGGCTGATAAAGCTTTGGACTAACCGCAAACGGCAAGTAATAAACCTGCTTGCACCCAAGCGATTGATAGAATGGAACACAATTCAACTCTAAAGTAAATACGACGTCGTAATGCGGCGCGATGTTGACCGTCCATTCCGTATAGTAAGGATCGTCAGTAAACCAAACCGCGGTTCGGAAGCCGCGCGCTCGAAGCTCATCGACCCGATCAACCGATAGGGACACTCCATTAAGCACAAGCACGATATCCGGTTGGTGAAGCTCTGCTGCTGCTAAGACCGAATCTGCGGGGCTCATCGAAAATACTTCCGTAACGACTCCGCTTAAGCCGTCGATTATCGCTTGATCCAGCGCTGGATAAGGATCGCCAATTCCGGCTGTCACATACAGTACCCTGTAAGCAAAAAGGGGGACGGCTGCCTCTCCTATTTTCGCAAGGATGCCTTGTGATCGTCCTAATCGATAGCCGGCATTCCACCCTTTGGCAAGGCCATCGTTGTTGCCGGCTTGAAATCCCTTATTCCATTTGGAATGATAGCCTGGCTTTCGCCCGGATTTCACGCGCATCATGTTCTCCCCATTCCTTAACGATTTTTCGTACTCCAATCAAATCCGATCGCTGGATCATCATAAGCAAAACGATACTCGTCAGGGTCTGCCGGATCATAAGCCATATTAGTCACATACATAATATAGGCAGGCTCCTGCCCCAGCACGCGATAGCCATGAGCTACACCGCGAGGGATGAACAGCAGAAACGGATCTTCTTCCCCCATGTAATAAACGTCGGTTTGGCCAAATGCAGCCGAGTCCGCTCTCATATCATGCAGAACGACCTGAGCGCTGCCGAATGGAAAATACCATATATCATCCTGCTTCTTATGGTAATGAAAGGCTTTGATGACTCCCGGAAAAGATTTGGACAATGATGCCTGACCAAATTCTCCAAAAATGTCATCGTCCTTGCGCAGAAGCTCCATAAAAAAACCACGATCATCGCTATGCTTTTTAAGTATCTTTTTCCGTACGCCTTCGATCACGTTTATTCAAACCTCCCTAAAAGCAACTAAATGTTCTTGTTATTCGTACCTGCAGCAATTTTGCTCCGCCACTGCAAATTGTCCACATACCATTCCACCGTTTTCCGAATTCCGCTTTCGAATGGATAATTCGGCAACCAGCCGAGCTCTTTTCTAATTCTCGAAGCATCTATTGCATAACGGCGATCATGGCCTAATCGGTCCTTCACATAGTGAATAAGCGATTCCGGCTTGCCAAGCTCGGCAAGAATGCGGCGAATAATCTCAATATTGGTATACTCGTTATGCCCGCCGATGTTATACACTTCCCCGGGGGCGCCTTGATGAAGAACAAGATCTATAGCGCTGCAATGATCATCCACATAAAGCCAGTCCCGAATATTCAGTCCGTCTCCGTACAGCGGAATCTCTTCAACGTTCAGTGCGCGTAATATCGTAAGCGGAATAAGCTTCTCTGGAAATTGACGCGGCCCGTAATTATTGGAGCATCTCGTCGTCATGACAGGCAGGCCGTACGTGTGAAAGTAAGCTCTCGCCAGCAGGTCCGCGCCAGCTTTGCTGGATGAATAAGGGCTATTCGGCGCAAGCGGCGTCGTTTCGGAGAAATAACCGCTTCCTCCAAGCGAGCCGTATACCTCATCCGTGGACACCTGTACAAAACGCTTTACCTTATGCACTCTGGCAGCCTCAAGCAGAGCAAGCGTGCCCTGCACGTTCGTTTCCACAAAGGCGAACGGATTCTCAATGCTTCTGTCGACATGCGACTCAGCCGCAAAATGAATGACGGCATCTATGCCCTCGTTCATCAATTGGGAGAGGAGCAGCTTATCGCAAATGTCTCCTTGGATAAAATGATAGTTCGGTAATGAAGCCACCTCTACTAAATTGTCGATATGGGATGCATAGGTAAGCAAATCCAAATTGTAAATGTGGTAGTCAGGATATTGGCGCAGCATATGCAGCACAAAATTGCTTCCAATAAACCCCATGCCCCCGGTAATAAGCAGCCTCAACGTTATTCACCTTCCTTCAACTTTGCTCCAGCCTCATGCAGAGATTCCATCGTCCCTGCATCCGTCCACCATCCGTTCATCACGTTATAGGTCAGAACGCCTTTGGCAGCGTACAGATTGTTGACATCCGTAATTTCGAGCTCGCCTCTTGAAGAAGGGTCTATCTTGGCAACAAGCTCAAACACTTGATGGTCATACATATAAATGCCGGTTACGCAGTAGTTCGAGGGTGGATTTTCTGGCTTCTCCAAAATGGACTTGATGATCGTGCCTTCAATGACAGGAACACCATATCTCCGTGCATCGTCGACCATCTTTAATACGACCTTTGCTCCCTCTGGCTGTAACTGAAACTCTTGAACGAATGGCAGCAAACTATCGGTAAACAAATTGTCACCGAGCAGCACGACGAACTTTTCATTAGCTTCGATAAAATCAGATGCGAGTGATAATGCCTCAGCAATTCCGCCTGCTTGATCTTGAATTTTATACGTTATTCGAACGCCAAAATCATTGCCGCTTCCCAAGTAATCCACATACATACCGGCGGACTGCTTGCCAATAACGAGTAAAATATCTTGAATGCCAGCATCAGCTAGTTTTTTTATTGCATAGTAGATCATCGGGTATTTTCCAACGGGAAGAAGATGCTTATTCATCAAGCTAGTAAGGGGACGCAGACGCGTTCCTGTACCTCCTGCTAATATGACTCCTTTCAAAGGGTCATCTCCTTTCAGCTTCTATTTTCATAGCGTGCTCATTTACTACTATCAGATGCTCCACCTATTACCGGCAAATGTCATAGACAGTTACTTGCCTTTCTCCTCTCTTGACTTATACTATGTTTGCCTAGTTCGCTAGGAAACCCTACATTTTGTCTAAATTCAGCCATCTCCTCCTCCAAGTCTCACGATTTTCGCTTTGCCCGATATGCCTTTGCTAACGTTCCGCGTATCGAATATAAACGAGGCATGCTCTATTAAATAAGACAAGGGCAAGCTTGAATGATTAGTAGCAATAATGACGCAATCCGCTTTCTTGAGCGACTCTTCTGTCAGCTCTGTGCTCTGAAGCTTAAGCCCTTCAAGCTGCAAGGTAGGGACGTAAGGGTCATGATACGAAACGATCGCTCCCTCTTGCTGCAGTAATTGGATGAGCTTAGTGGATGCCGATTCCCGGTAGTCAGCTATATCAGGCTTATACGCAACGCCATAAACGAGTAAATGGCTGTTCGACAACGTTTGATGGCCAAGATGCTTTTCGAGCTGCTGAACGATATATTTGGGCATCGTACGATTAATGGCATTTGAAATTTGTATAAAATCAGAATTAATTCCGGTTTGTTTGATTTTCCATACCAAATAGGAAGGATCGACAGGAATACAATGTCCGCCGATTCCAGGTCCGGGATAAAAAGGCGTATAGCCAAAAGGCTTGGTGCTGGCAGCATCGATAATTTCCCATACATTCAGCTTAAGCTCATCGCATATCATCGCCATCTCATTCATAAAGGAAATGTTGATCAGTCGGAACGAATTTTCCAAAATTTTTGTCATTTCTGCTGCATCTGTTGAAGAAACCGGATGAATCTGGTCAAATACCTGTCCGTATAGCTCTTCCACTCTAGCTTTGCAGCTGGATGTTATACCGCTGATAATTTTAGGAATGTTCTGCACCTGATACTCTTCATTGCCGGGATCCAGCCGCTCAGGCGAATAGCCTGCAAAAAAATCCGTTCCCGCCTTTAAACCGAATTGACTAAGAATAGGAACCAATACCTCACTCGTTGTGCCTGGATAGGTGGAGCTCTCCAATATGACAAGCTGTCCCTTGTTCAATCTATAGCTTATTTCTATCGCAGCTTGAGTCAAATAGCTTAAGTCAGGCGTTCTATGCGATGTTAGCGGAGTCGGTACACAGATGATAATAGCTTCAGCCTCATGCAAGCCGTTGTAATGATTGGAAGGCATGAAGCGCTTTGATGACAGGGCTTCCTGGATGACTTCATTTTGAATATCCGTTATATAGCTAATTCCTTCATTAAGCAGCTTCGTTTTTTGACGATCCAAATCAATGCCCAGCACATGAAACCCCTTTTGAACAAATAGCAACGCCAGCGGAAGGCCAACATAGCCCATCCCAACAACTGCTACCGTTCGCCGCTCTTCTTTGGTATTAACACATTGTTCCTTGCTCATATTCTATGATCTCGCCCTCTCTCTAGCTGCTTTAAATAACTTAATTACTATATGAACAATAAATAGAAATGGATTGGACAGTTTGCTGTCTGAATTTACTTTTGTACAGCATTCCTCAATAAAAAAAAGAAGAAGCTTGATTTCTCAAGCTTTCTCCTCATAACCCTATCCCTTGATAAAAATATCCGAGAGTTCGCATGTCTTGCGCATCCAGCATATTACGTCCATCGAATACGTTCGGCTGCTTCATCACAGCTTTCATTTGAGCCCAATCCAGTTTTCTGAAAATCGGCCACTCCGTGCATATGATGACGGCATCGGCATCTTGCAGCGCTTCCTCCAGCTGGGAGCATTCGTTTACCGCATCATATTCGGTGTTGTCAGGCAGGACGGCAACTGGATCATACAGCATAATATGAGCATGTTCGCTTAGCAGGCTTTCGATTACACGGAGTGCCGGAGCCTCCCGGATATCATCTGTATCAGGTTTGAAGGCCAAACCTAGTATCGCTATCTTTTTATTGGCAATGCTTCCCAAGCGCTCTCTCGTTTTATCGATCAAGTAAGCATGCTGCGTTTGATTGACCTGAACGACCTTCTCCAAAACAGACAGCTCGATACGATTTTGCCTTGCCGTCAGAATTAAGGCAGAGACATCCTTCGGAAAGCACGAACCTCCGTATCCGATCCCGGCTTGCAGAAAGCTATCGCCAATTCGGGGATCAAGTCCCATTCCATTTGATACTTCCTTCACATTGACGTCAATGGCGTCGCAAAGTCTAGCAAGCTCGTTTATAAAAGATATTTTGCTCGCTAAAAATGCGTTTGAAGCGTATTTGATGAGCTCAGCTGTTCTAGGCGTAGTTATGACAACGGGGCATTTGACGGATTGGTAGAGCGATTGAAGCAGATTTGCGGCTCGTTTGCTATTGGAACCGATAATAATGCGATCAGGATTTAATGCATCAACCACTGCTTTTCCTTCACGCAAAAATTCCGGGTTTGATGCTACGTCGAAAGGATACGATTGTTCCTGCGCGGCGCCGATCCAAGCGGTAATCTGCTCCTGCGTCCCTACTGGAACGGTGCTTTTGGTTATAACGAGCTTATAGCCATTCATCTTCTGTCCGATATCCTCGGCTACCTGCTTCACATAGCGCATATCTGCGCTGCCGTCGGGACGAGATGGCGTTCCGACGCAAATAAAAATGATATCATTGCCTTTAATTGCCTCGTCGTTATTAGTAGTAAATTTGATTTGACCGGACTGTATATGCTTACTGAGCAGCGCTTCGAGTCCTGGTTCGTAGAAATGCAGAAAGCCCTGCTCTAGCTGCTTAATTTTATGTGCATCGGTATCAAGTCCCGTCACTTGCCAGCCTAGCTCGGCAAATACCATAGCAGTGGTTGACCCTACATATCCCGTGCCAATTACCAATATATTCATTGGTTTCCCCCTATTCCCTTACATGCAATCCTGCCATAATGGATCGATTGCCAATGACCGTATCTTTTAATAAAGTAGAGATGTGCAGCAAATGTACGCCGTTCAAAATAATGCTGTTCTCTATTCGGCAATTCTCAATATGCGAATCTTCACCGATCGAGACATACGGCCCAATGACACAATCCTTCAATATACTGCCTTTAGCAATGGTTACAGGCTCAACAATCGTGCAGTTGCTTAAAATGACCGATTCATGAATCGACTTCTTGCTTGGCATCTTATCCAGCATTTTTTGGTTGGACTCCAACCACCTCTTTAATGTGCCAACGTCCATATTCAGCTTATCCGTCAAATGATAGGTAACCGTCAGGTTTTGATCGATAAGCCATTGAATGGCGTCCGTAATTTCGTATTCGCCTCTTGCTGAGGGCTTAATATCATTAACCGCAGCGAAGATCGAACCTTTAAAGGCATACGCGCCTAAGACGGCGAGCTTGGACCTTGGCAAACTAGGCTTCTCTTCGAGCCGTACGATACGATCCTCCAGCACCTCCGCAATGCCGTAATCCTGCGGATTCGCAACCTCCGCGAGCATCAGCGACGCCTCACTCCCCCGTTCCTCCACGTCATTCTTCAATTCGGTTAAACGATCAGAAATTAAATTGTCACCGAGCAACAACAAAAAGGCTTCATCTCCGATAAACGGTTGTGCCTGCTTCAACGCATCCGAGATGCCCTTCGCCTCATACTGGTAAATATAAGTGATCGTGACATGCATTCCTTCTCCCAAGCCAAATTGTTCACGGATATCAAATTCCTGTGACGGATGGATGACAACCCCGATCTCCCTAATCCCTTGCTCTGTCAACTTCTCAATACAGGATTGCAAAATGGGAGTGTTAGCTACAGGTATGAGCGTTTTCGGATGTTTGAGGGTGAACGGATACAGCCTAGTCCCTTTGCCGGCACAGAGAATAAGTCCTTTCAAAACGCATCTCCCCTATTAAAAAAATCAATTTCTATCATCCTATGAAATGGAGCTGCTATTGGTGTAGGCCGAGCTTATAAAATGAATAGATTAAGAGCGGAAAAGAACTGCTGCCATCTAATGAAAACGCCGTGCCAGGAACAGTTGACCATTCATATTCTACGGTGTGATGTCTTATAGATACTAACCTAAAGGAGCAGTGCGACTTTGAAAATTGCACAAATATCTACAAATACAATAACGGTCCCTCCTAAAGACTATGGCGGCACGCAGCGTGACGTACATTATCTTACCGAGGAACTGGTTCGTCGCGGACATGAGGTCATCTTGTTCGCCAAGCAAGGCTCTACATCCAAATCTACTCAAACCTTTGAATATCCATCCAATGATCGCAAGAAGCAGCTCGATTTTATAATAAAAAACCTCCCAGACGACGTCGATTTTATTCATGATCATTACGGTATTGTAGCTAAAGCCAATCCGCCAATCCCTACGATCCGGAACTCCCATTCAAAGGGCGTCGCCGGCGTGCAAATTCCGATCTATGTAAGTAAAACGATTTTGAGAAAATACGGTAAAAATAAAGGCTATTACGTGCATAACGGCATCCGGGTTGAAGATTATTATTTTCAAAAGGAGAAAGACGGCTATCTGTTATTTTTGGGCCGGTTAATCGAGCAAAAGGGCGTCCATCTCGCGATCAAAATCGCACAGAAAACCGGAAAAAAATTGATCATTGCTGGTCCTTTAAATGATAGAAAATATTTTAATTCTAAAATTAAGCCTCATTTAAATCATAAAATCCGCTATGTAGGATCAGTCGGCGGGAGCAAGAAACAAGAACTGCTGGCCGGTGCAAGCTGCGTGCTGTTTACATCCATCTGGGATGAGCCGTTTGGCCTTGTGCTGATCGAGGCGCTCGCAAGCGGTACGCCTGTCCTTGGCTTCAAGAAAGGCGCCGTACCGGAGGTTTTAAAGGGGATGCCGCAGCTGCTTTGCAGAAATACCAAGGGGATGATCTCAAAAATCAGAAACCTAAAAAAGCTGCCCTCGGCCTATAAATGCAGGCGGTACGTCAAAACTCACTTCTCCGACAGCGTCATGACCGATAACTTTCTCAAGCTCTACAAAAAAATTATTAAAAGTAAAAAATATAAGCTTGTGAAAAATTCCTTATGGAATAGGCGCAAGGCGAAGGCCAATAACGAAATCGAGGAGTTGAATTAAATGGTAACCATTATTGCATGCACCATGAGAAACTCTTATATGGATAACGTGTTCGCCAACTATGATCGGCAAACCTGGAAGGACAAACAAATGATTATTATTTTGAACAAAAACAATATGGACCTTTCAGCTTGGAGGGAGCGAGCAAAGCAGTATCCTAAAAACGAAGTGAGGGTCTATAAGCTGCCGCAGAAATATAAGCTGGGCAAATGCTTGAACTACGCCATTTCCTTGGCAAAGGAAGGCATGATCGCCAAGTTTGATGACGATGACTATTATGCTCCAAAATATTTACGAGAGTCTGTAAGGGCGCTGAAGAAAGGAAAAGCAAACATTATCGGCAAGCATACCTCCTATCTTTACTTTGAAGAGAAAAAGGCGCTTATGGTCTTCCGTAGAGGAGGAGAGCGAAAGTATCAAAGATCCATTAAGGGAGGAACGCTTCTCTTTAAAAAGTCGGTATGGAGAAAAGTGAAATTTCCTGAGAACAAGCTGGTCGGCACTGACTCTGGATGGACTGGCAGATGCAGAAGAAGAGGATTTAAAATCTATTCTGTCTCCAAAAAGCACTACGTCTGCATAAGACGAAAAAATATTGGCTCGCATACGCAAAAAAAGAGCACAAGAAGGTATATGTCCCATTGCAGGCTAGTCCGTCATACCCGCCACTTTGCAAAGTATATTTCTTAGAATGCCCAACAATTGAAATGTCCGTATCACGAGTGGAACAGCATTCATATTCTAAAAAGGGAATGCTTGTAAATTTTGAACTTAAGGGAGCTGTGCGATTTTGAAGATAGCACAAATTTCGACCAATACGATACCAGTTCCACCAAAAGATTACGGAGGCACGCAGCGGGAGGTTCATTATCTAACCGAAGAGCTCGTTCGGCGCGGACATAAAGTCATTTTATTTGCGAAAAAAGGCTCTACGGCCCGCTCTACCCAAACCTTCGAATATCCGTCCAATGACCGAACAGAGCAGCTCGCATTTATAAAAAAAAATCTCCCCAGCGATGTTGATTTCATTCATGATCATTACGGAATCGTAGCCAAATCCAACCCTCCTATTCCCACCATACGAAGCTCGCATTCAAAGGGCGTATCCGGCGTGCAAATCCCCGTTTATGTGAGCAAGACGATTTTGCGAAAATACGGTAAAAACAAAGGCTACTATGTGCATAACGGCATTCGGGTTGAAGATTATCGCTATCGAAAAAAGAAAAAGGGATACCTTCTATTTCTTGGTCGGATCATCAAGCAGAAGGGCGTTCATCACGCCGTCGAAGTCGCCAAAAAAACCGGGAAGGACCTTATTCTGGCTGGCCCCATAAATGATAAAAAATATTTTAACGCTAAAATTAAGCCTCACTTGAATAAACACATTCGCTATATAGGGCCAGTTGGCGGCAGCAAAAAGATGGATCTGCTGTCTCGATCAAGCTGCGTGCTCTTTACGTCCACTTGGGATGAGCCATTCGGTCTCGTTCTGATTGAAGCGCTCGCCAGCGGAACGCCTGTGCTTGGCTTCAAGAAAGGCGGCGCCGTACCGGAAGTGCTGAAAGGTTTGCCGCAGCTGCTTTGCAGCAATACGAAGGATATGATCGATAAAGTCCAGAAGCGTTCAAAGTTTCCTTCAGCCCGCGCTTGCAGGAGCTATGTCCAAAAAAACTTCTCCGACCGCTCCATGACCGACAAGTTTTTAAAACTATATAAAAAAATTATTAAAGAGAAAAAATATAAAATCATGAGAAATACCGTTTGGAATAAGCGCAAAGCCAAACATAAAGGCAAGGGGCTGAAATAAGTGGTAACCATTATCGCATGCACGATGAGATCCTCTTATATAGATAATGTATTCGCCAACTATAATCGCCAGGATGTGCTGGACAAAGAAATGATTATTGTTTTGAATAAGGATGACATGGATATTAAGCTGTGGAAGGAACGAGCGAGCCAGTACCCCAATAACGAAGTTAGAGTCTATAAGCTTCCGCAGAAATATATGCTGGGCAAATGTTTAAACTTTGCGATCGCCAGAGCGAAGAATGGATTGATTACCAAGTTTGATGACGATGATTATTACGGCCCAAAATATTTAAGAGAATCCATGCAGGCGCTCAGGGCAGGCAAAGCCAGCATTGTCGGCAAAACCACCTCCTATCTTTATTTTGAGGAAACAAAAGCATTAATGGTGTTCCGTGCCGGCAGCGAGCGGTCGTATCAAAGGTCCATTAAAGGCGGTACGCTGCTTTTTACAAAGTCGGTATGGAGAAGAGTGAAATTTCCTGAGAATAGAGCGGTGGGTACCGATTCGGAGTGGACCTTCAGGTGCAGAAAAAGAGGATACAAAATTTACTCTGTGTCCAAAAAGAATTATGTTTGCGTCAGAAGAAAAAATGTTGAATCTCACACACAAAAGAACAGCACAAAAAGATATATGGATTATTGCAGGCTGATCCGTTATACGACTGACTTTACAAAATTCGTTTCGTAATCCATCTGCATAGGAACTGGCAACCGATTCGTTGCTTATTAAGTTGCGGGAGAGGGGGCTCGATAGATGATGAGCATCGCGAATGAAGGCGTATCTATAATAACCTCAACCATTCGGCCGGAGCATATCCATCATATTTTTCAAAATTTTGCCCGCCAGACGTGGAATAAGAAAGAGCTCATCATTATCGTTAACAAAAACAGTATTTCATTGATCCCTTATAAGCAGAAGGCGCAGCAATATCCGAATGTCCGCGTCTATCGAGCCGATCAGCATAAAAACTTGGGGTCATGTCTCAATTACGGCGTTGCCAAAGCCAAATATAATTACATCGCCAAATTTGACGATGACGATTATTACTCGCCATATTATCTCCCTGAGGCTATGTATCAGTTCGCGAGCTCAAAGGCGGATGTCGTAGGCAAGCGCTCCTGCTATTTCTTTTTTCCCCATAGATCCAAGCTCTTGCTTCGCAAAACGTCGGTACCTCCCTTCAAGCCATGTAAAAAAATCGCCGGTGCGACGATTATGTTCAACAAAAGAGTATTCGAGAAGGTTCAATTTGCAACAAATGTGTACCAAGGCACGGACGTAAGATTTGTTCGCGCTTGTTTAAAGAACGGATATCGGCTGTACACAACCAGTCCTTATAATTTTGCAGCCTATCGCAGGCCCAATAACCTTTCACATACGTGGAAAGTAACCGACAAGCAGCTGCTGACAGACAAAAACGCCAGCATTATCAATACAAATGACTTTAAGCCATACATTAATAAATCGCTAAACAAGCTGAACAAGCAGCACTTGCTCCCTGCTCGCTTTAAATACAAAGGCTTGTCCGCTTCGCAGTCTTGAATGATGACAAATAAATGAATGGAATACAAATCGAGCCTTAGAAGCGATTCTAAAGGCTCGTTTCCTGTTTGTATTATTCGATACATAAGTCTTTCAAAAGGTTGATCGGCGTTTTTTACGAGGAGAATACCGTTTTTTGCGTCCTAGCCTTCTTTTTCTTGCTTGTGCATCCAGCTTGCTTCTTTGCGTTCGAACCGGTACGGAAGGTACGCTTTCGCTAATTTGCTCTCCTGTAAAATAAGCATTCGATAGCAAGAATGGGTTTTCAATTTCGGGATTTTCGTAGCCATTGCGGCGGAACATCTCTTTCGTTTGATCGGTAATTAATTCGCCGCTAGAGAAAAGGCTATAGCTCCATGGAGCGCTGTTTATCGCTAGCTGCTTCATTCCTATTAATTCATTGTTATATTCGAGGAATAGACTTCCGTACAACTCTCCTCTAGCTGAATCGATCCATGAGGTTGCCGGCAAGAAATCATGAGATAAAAGAAGGGACCGCAGCGGCTGATTATCGATAGTATAAGCACTAGGCGAAACCTGGTGCACATTCCATCTTTCCATCATATTTCCGGGAGACACCAGATATCCCGAATGGCGCAGAGCATACACATCTTCGAAGAGCGTATGCGTAAGATCAAGCCATGCTTGGTCGCCGTACCTTTTATTTCCATCGTCATAATAGCAATGGTTCTCGCTTAGCCTGCTCCACCACGCTATAAAGCGCTCGGCGGCCGGATGACGTTTTAACGCCAAAAATCCCGGATGGTAAATGCCTCTTTGGCGAGTGGTGGACAACCAATCCAGATCCAATGATTCAAGGTGAACAGCATTGCCGATTAAGATGATAGGATGATTCAACGCAATGACGGAAAGCTCCTCGAGTGGCGATATAACCTTCGTTTCCGCATCCATATAAACCATTAATTGCTCTTCCGTATATCTGTCATACAGGTACTTCATCAATGGCGCCTTGCTAGCCCGCGCTGCTTCCTGAGCCGTATATTGAAAAAAGAATTTTTGCATATCAGGGTACGCACCCAAATCTCTTATTAGTACAACTTCGTCAAAATAAGGGCAAATGAGCGCTTCGCTCGGCATAGCACTTTCAATTATACCTACTACGACCTTGCAATCTCGCATTTGCTTTTTGACTGATTTAGCCAATATCATCGCGCTCGGCAGGAGGCTTGCGCTCGAAACCGTTCCAATGATCATGCTGCTCCACCCCGTTTAAACAGTTGTAGTCGATTGTCATTCACGGTTGTTCAACCATCTCCTCTCTTGCCATATACTATGTTTGACTAGATTCATAAGCAACATATACGAGTCTAAATTTATATAAAAAAGCTTTGAATATAGAAGTAGATTTCAACAAAAAGGCTCAAGGACACTGTCCTCAAGCCATTGATTCTCATTGTATAATATTTCAGTTAATCGTAAATGAACCGCATGTCCTTGATGCTTCTGGTCTCCATGTTTTTGTCATCTGACCTAGCTGGAAATATCCGCTCAGCCATCGCATTAAATTCTGCAATGAAGCCTTGAATCGGATGTCCAAGCTTCACATCGTTCATATACGCATTCATTCGGCCGACAAAATCCGGATTCGCTGAGACATACACATGCTCAACGCCAGGCTTTAATTTTCTAACCTCTTTAGCGATATCATCCTTCATTTGATTAGTAAGCATATGATGTCCTGTAGATAAGCTGCTCATTCGTCTGCTGACCCTTGCACCCTCTTGGCCCATATAACCGCTATTTGTCCGGCTCATCAATTTGGATTCAACCTTAGGCTCATCCTCATCTAATGAGACAGCGACATATGCATTATGATCGGTCAACAACACGTAAGCTGATTTCACTGCATCCATATCCATAATCTTCTTAGCAATTGCCTCGCTCATTTCCATTCGATAATTTTTATGCGAGCCAATGACGTTATTGCTGTTGAGCCTTCGACCGTTCACACGGTTCATTTCGTTCATTTGATCGTTGGCAAACCGTTTATCCTTTAATAAATTGCCATTTGCATCATATCTTACGCTGTTTTGGCGAATGTTTTTATTCCCAAGATCTCCTTGTTTTTCCATGCAGCCTGCCAGCATTGTGCTTAGCAGCAAACCTGCAGTCAAAGCAGCGAATGGTTTGCGCATTTAGCCACCCTCCATCTTTTTAAATTAGGCCTCGAACCTTTCCTTATCGTTTGTCTTTTCCGCATGAGCTATTCATCTCATTGACAAAGATGCAGGGATAAAGTAAATTAGTATCAACTACTAGTACTTGGTACTAAACTTGAGAGGAAGTGCTCCGTATGAACAAAACACAATATGCTGCCATTCACTCGAATGCCGTCATTACCGCTATCGGCTCGTACGTTCCTGAACGAATATTAACAAATGCTGATTTGGAGAAGCTAGTGGAGACGAGCGACGAATGGATCATGCAGCGAACCGGCATCAAGGAGCGGCATATCGCCGCAGACAACCAATTTACAAGCGATCTTTGCTTTGCTGCTATTCATGACATGATTGAACGCTACGACGTGAGCGTGGCCGATGTCGATTACATTATTATAGCTACCTCTACGCCGGACGCCGTATTTCCGAGCGTAGCGTCACAGGTACAGTCTCATTTTGGCATCGCTAGCGCTGGAGCTGCCGACATACAGGCTGCGTGCGCAGGCTTCGCCGCTGCCATACAGCTGGCCAACGGCTTGCTGCTCTCTGGCGCATATCGCAAAATTTTAGTCATAGGAGCAGAAACGCTGTCCAAAATTACCGATTACACCGATCGCACCACATGTATTTTGTTTGGCGACGGAGCAGGCGCATTTCTTATAGAAGCATCCGAGGACGGGCATGGCGATATTGCAGCCGTATATAATAAGACCGACGGTACCCGCGGCCATCTGCTTTACCGGAGCAGCTTAGCTTCCGCAATCGGGGAGCATGACATTCATACGAACGGTTTTATTGTGCAAAATGGCAGGGAAGTCTATCGCTGGGCGGTCAGCCATGTAGCGGAAGGAGTCCAGCAGCTTTTAGAGAGCAGCGGACATTCCACAGCGGATATCGACTGGTTTATTCCCCATAGCGCAAATATGCGCATCATCGAATCCCTTTGCGAGCGTTCCGGCTTCACGCTTAGCCAGACTTTATCCAGCATCAAGCATTACGGCAACACCTCTGCAGCTTCCATACCGCTTGCGATCGACGAAGCGGTCAAAGCAGGTACTGTTAAGCCAGGCCAGCTCATGCTCCTGTATGGCTTCGGTGGAGGCCTTACGCAAGCCGGCGTCATACTTCGGTGGTCCCTGTAAACGAACAAATAAGCCCTATATTCAATCGTTCTGCTTGACATTGCAGTGATTGAATATAGGGCTTCTATCCATTAAGTCCGCTTCTTGTAGGCATCCTGATGTCCGTCTTCAAATCCTTTGGCGAAACCGGTATTATAGCCGATATTAAAGGTTTGCCCAAACTCTGCTTGCTCGTTTTCCTTCTGCGAAAACCGCTTCCTAAGCAGCGGCTTGCGGCGATGGAGCGTCTTTTTGCCAATCGAACTTCTCCGGCTCGTTCGTTTGCGCGATCCCTTCGGACTGTCCTTCGAGCTAGGAGCGGCTTTCCTTTTGTTTTTGAGCAATGGCTTCTCCCCCTGACCTTTGAACGCCATAAACGGGCAGCTTAGGCTGAATCCACGGCTTTGTCGGCTTTCCTCTCCGCTTTGTCCTTCTGCGCCATGCAAGTCCGGTAACCGCCTCTGCAATCGTTTCCTGCAGATCGGTAAGCGATCGCACATTATCGCGAAGAAGCTTAGCTGTACCCTGTGAGCTGCCTGCCACGTCGGCTACGCACTCCAAAATACGGGCAAGCGCCAGTTGGCTTCTTGCAAGCGAAGCTAGAAAGTCCGCTCTCGCCTCACGTTCCGTCCCTATGCTTCTCATTAGTTTTTATCACCGAATGAGATGCCTTTGCCAAAGGAAGCCATTGATTCCCCATCCATCTCAGATTCTTCTTCCTCCCGCTGCAGCACGGCCTTCATTATGGATACAATACCATGATTCAGCTTGGCGATCCCGTCGATTGCCTCAATAACCTGATCATGCATCTGAATAGACTGATCCAGCTGGGCTTGCTGCGAGTTGAAGTTATCGCTATGCAAGTGGTTACAGATCCAGGATCGCATTTTTTCGGCTTCCACCGCTTTGGCTTCCAGCATTATCGCTATATTTTTTTGTATACTAGCCGTTGAGCCAAGCATTCGCAAATACGCATGTTCGCGATTCATCCCAAGCAAAGCCTCCTTATAACCTCATCATTCTTCATCCGCTTCATTTAGCTCACGTATAACGAAAGTAAGCTGCTCAGCAATCGTTTCCTCAAAATCCGCGATGCTATTTAAATAAGCGATGATATTCTGCCCCATCGCCTGCGCATTTTCCAGCACACCGGTTACTCCGCTGAAATTCGGATATTCGTTCGGAAGCGACTGCACGACTTCGGAAATCCGAACCGTCACATGACGTTCTGACTCGAGGATTAGTGCCAGCTTTTCATTGGAATGAGCCATATGATGTATGATTTCCGTAACTCTTTTGTGCATGGAACTCTCCCTCCTTGCTTCTATAACATATGCGTTCCCTGCATTCTTGGTACTCGATTGCAGGCTACAAAGCTTGAAGCAGCTTTATAGGTGCGATTATTGGCAGACCATCCGGGATGGCACTTAGCTCTTCTTCAGACAGCTTCGTTTGCTGATGGGCATCGAGGCCCCAGCCTTCGGCGGCAAGCCTGCTTATAATCGCGCGTTTTTTGCCGTCTTCAAGGTAATAGCTGCATCCGTTCATTCCCTCACATAACATGCCATCTCGCAGCCCCTCATGCACTTCTGCAAGGATTGCGCTTTTCAAAGCAGTCAATGTTTCTGCATGAATGGGCTCGCCCATTGCCCAGCGCCATATGTCGAGCTGTGACAGCCGAATAGCTGTCTCCTCCCAAATCCCATCGATCGGTCTTCTTACGCTATTCTCAATCCAATAGATCGTATCGCCAAGTCCCTTCACCGCCAATTGCTGCGGGTAAAAGGCGGCCTCGCCAAGCTGCTTCCCGCTTGCCTTTTCCAGCTCCTGAAGCCATTTTCCTTGCTTATATGCAGACGCTTCCATGTCAAATATGAAATGATCTATCCCGCTCCACTTATTTGCAAAATAGAGACTCGAATCCTGATGCGCTTTTTCAGTCGAACGACGAGCTGCACTCTCTTCCTCCTGCTCCGCAAGATGAACATAGGCATCTTTCGCATAAACGAGCGAATAGCCCTGCAATCTCACTCGCAAGCCATAATCATCCGCATAAAAAGGCGTTACTTGACAGCCCTCATCCAAATAGCCAACCCTCTCCAACAGCTCGCGCCGAAACAACAAGCAGCTGCCCGAAAGTCGCTCGGCTTGATGCCATCTGGACGAATTGCTTTTATTGTTGACTCTTGTACATTCATACTTATCTTCCAAATCTTCGAATGGCAGCACCATATGCTGCTTTCCGCTCAGTCCATTTGATACCGGTCCTACTATCCCTATGCTTGCATCGCTGTTCAAGCATAGAAGTAAATTTTCAAGCCAGTTTTCGGTAGGCAGAATATGATTGTTCAGCAGCAAAATTGTCGTACCCTTGGCCATCATATAGCCTATGTTCGCTGCGCCTGTAAAGCCGATTGATTCTGATAGAACCCGATATCTCACTTGACCATCCAATTGACTTAAATATCGCTCGATGCCATCCGTAGAGCTATTATCAATAACGATGATTTCATAAGGAAGGTCGGTATGATCCATTATGCCTTCGATACATGCTTTTACCGATTCAACCTCGTTTTCACTCGGAATGATAATGCTAGTGCCTTCGAAATAGGTCTCATAGCTTTCTCTACCAGCCTGCAGTCCTTGCTGATAACCTTGACTCAGGCCAAGCTTATACCTCTCCAACCGTTTTTCCGCGTTATTGCGCGAGGCAGCATTGCTGTTGAGACGTCGAATCGGCCTTTTTTTGCGTCTCATCGCTAATCTCTCCATTCCATCATTTGATCGTTCAGTTCAACATCATATTGTATGTGGAGAAGCTTTATCTGCAACGGCAAGCGTACAACTTATGCAGAAATGAAATCTATTAGATTCCATTTACTGTAAAATAAAAACAGCTGCCCCTCAGGTCTTTACAGACCTCGCGGGACAGCATGCTTCTTGCTTCTATTATGCTTTGCCAATCGCAATCCAGTTGATACTGCCTCTAGGCTCGTGACTGATACGTGTACGGATAATGATGATAGCTGCTTTATCGATCGCTTTTGAATGAACAACGGCATAGCAAGCCGGATTGTCAGTCGTCACCGTTATGACGTAACGATTGTCTGCGAAAGGCTCATCGAATGGAATAATAAGCTCGACTTGCTCCGCTTGAACTTCAAAGCTATAGGGTGACAGCCCGAATTGCTGCTTGATGGCACCGCTGCCTGATGTCGTAATAACAGGCGTAAACCGTAAGGCTGAGAGTTCAATTGATTGCTCTTGTATATGCCTTCCAGCTATGGAGCCATCAGCAATACGCTCCGATTGTTTCGTAGCCAAGCCCAGCGAATATTCCGGCAATAGCCCGACTGCAAGCTTATCCGCCGTAATGCTCCCCGGTGCGATCTGCTCCGTTCCTACGCTTCCTATTGCCAGCTTCGATGATGTTACGCCGCCTGCTGACAGCTGCTCTGTACCTATACTGCCAGGGGCCAGCTTCGACGCTGTTACGCTTCCCGCAGACAGCTGCTCCGTACCTACACTGCCAAAGGCCAGCTTCGACGCTGTCACACTTCCACTCGACAGCTGCTCCTCTCCTACACTGCCGAAGGCCAGCTTCTCAGCAGTCACACTTTCAGCTGCTAGATGCTCCGGACCTATGCTGGCAGGTGCTATCTTCGATGATGAGACGCTTTCGGCTGATAAATGCTCCGTTTCTACGCTGCCCAGAGCAAGATGCAATGAAGTAACGCTTTCGGCTGACAGATGCTCCGTTCCTACGCTTCCCTGCGCTAGCTTCGATGACGTTACGCTTCCGGTCGACAGCTGCTCTGTTCCTACGCTGCACAGCGCAATCTTCGACGTTGTTACGCTGCCTACTGACAGCTGCTCCGTTCCTACGCTGCCTAGCGCTAGCTTCGTCGTCGTTACGCTGCCCGCAGACAGCTGCTCCGTCCCTACGACTCCGAATGCCAGCTTCGACGCCGTTATGCTTCCCTCACCGAGCTGTTCCGTTCCTACACTGCCAAGCGCCAGCTTCGACGAGGTTACGCTCCCTGTAAATAGCTGCTCTGTCCCTACGCTGCCTAACGCCAGCTTCGACGTCGTTACGCTGCCAATCGACAGCTGCTCCGTTCCCACGCTGCCTGGCGCAAGCCTCGACGTCGTCACGCTTCCAGGTGCAAGTCTCGACGATGTCACGCTGCTTGGCGCCAGCTGTTCTGTACCTACGCTCTCGAAGGCAAGCTTCTCTGCTGCTACGCTAGCATCAGCTAATTGCTCTGTACCCACACTTGCTTGCGCCAGCTTCGAGATCGTTACGCTGCCAGCTGCCAAATGCTCCGCTTCCACACTGCCCGGCGCTAGCTTGGATGACGTTACGCTGTCATCCGTTAATTGCTCCGTTCCTACGCTGGCCTGTGCCAGCTTTGAGCTCGTTACGCTGCCGGCTGCCAAATGCCACTCTTCTACACTTCCCAGCGCCAGCTTGGATGATGTTACGCTGTCATCCGTTAATTGCTCCGTCCCTACGCTTGCTTCCGCCAGCTTTGAGCTCGTTACGCTGCCGGCTGCCAAATGCCACTCTTCTACACTGCCCAGCGCCAGCTTGGATGATGTTACGCTGTCATCCTTTAATTGCTCCGTCCCTACGCTTGCTTCCGCCAGCTTTGAGCTCGTTACGCTGCCTGCTGCCAAATGCCCCTCTTCCACACTGCCCGGCGCCAGCTTTGCTGACGTTACGCTGTCATTCGTTAATTGCTCCGTTCCTATACTTGCTTCCGCCAGCTTCTGACTCGTTATGCTGCCTGCTGCCAAATGCTCGTTTTCCACACTGCCCGGCGCTAGCTTCGATGACGTTACGCTGTCATCTGTTAATTGTTTCGATCCTACGCTTGATTTCGCCAGCTTGGAGATCGTTACGCTGCCTGCTGCCAAATGCTTCTCTTCCACACTGCCCAGCACCAGCTTCTCGGCTGTTACGCTGTCATCCTTTAATTGCTTCGTTCCAACGCTTGCATGCGCCAGCTTTGAGATCGTTACGCTGCTTGCAGCCAAATGCCCCTCTTCCACACTGCTTTGCGCTAGCTTGGATGACGTTACGCTGGTTTCAGCTAATTGCTCCGTTCCCACGCTTGCTTCCGCCAGCTTGGAGATCGTTACGCTGCCTGCTGCCAAATGCTCCTCTTCCACACTGCCCGGCACTAGCTTAGAGGATGTTACGCTGTCATCCGCTAATTGCTCCGTTCCCACGCTTGCTTCCGCCAGCTTGGAGATCGTTACGCTGCCTGCTGCCAAATGCTCGCCTTCTACACTGCCCGGCGCTAGCTTTGAAGATGTTACGCTGTCATCCGTTAATTGCGACGTTCCCACGCTTGCTTCCGCCAGCTTAGAGATCGTTACGCTGCCTGCTGCCAAATGTCCCTCTTCTACACTGCCCGGTGCCAGCTTGGATGCCGTAACGCCGCCCTCTGACAGCTGATTCGCTCCTACGCTGCCTTCAGCAAGCCTCGATGTCGTTACGCTGCCTGCTGACAGCTGATCCGCTCCTACGCTGCCAAATGCCAGCTTCGACGATGTAACACTGCCCTCGGCAAGCTGCTCTTCCCCAACCGCGCCTGGTTCGATCTGCTTCGTGCCGATTACATCAGCCGCAAGCTTCTCACGCGTTACGGCACCGTCATTCAACTGCTCTGTTCTTACGCTATTAATTGATAATTGCTTGCTGCCGACCGTCCCTTGCTTAAGCTTGCTTCCCGATATCGTTTCGTCAGCTATTTTATCGAAAGCCAGCACATCGCTGGCCAAATGGGCTAGCGTAATCGTGCCTTTGCGAATGTGATAGCCTTGAATCGTATCCGACTTCAAATGTTTGCCTGCCAGCGACTCCAGCTGAACATGCTCGCTTGATACCGAATCCTGCGCGATCTTTGCTCTAGTTACCGATTCATCCTGAAGCGCCTGCTCCCCAATGCTGGCTTTGGTCAAATGAACGGCATATACCGAGTCCGGTTGAAGCTGCTTGTCGCCTATCGATAGCGGGGCTATTTTGCCAGATGTGACCGCACCCTCCGCGATATGATCCGTCCCGACAGCTTCGCTGCTGAGCGCTTCTGCGCCAACGGAGCCTTTTTGGAGATGTACTGAACCTACACTTCCCTCAGTAAGCTTATCGGACGTAATGGAATCATCAGCCAAATGAGCGCCATGCACGCTGCCTTCCCCAAGGTGAATGCCGAGCACGGATGCGCCCCCCAAATGACGGCTAAGCACGGCTTCGTCGGCGATCTGCTTCGACTGCACTGCGCCGAAAGCAAGCTTAGCAGCTGTAACGGCGCCATCCTGCAGTGTATCAGTTCCAAAGGATTGATCGGCAAGATGGTTGGCTCCAATTGACTTGGCTTCAATATGGGTCGAGCGAATCGAGTCGGGTTGGATATGCTGCGATGACACCGATTTAATCGCAAGATGGCTGGACAATACGGCATGCGGCACAAGCTTGGCGCTCGTTACGCTGCCGTCGGCAAGCTTCTCAGAGGAGACGCTTAAGTCCGTCAGCTTATCGGTCGTGACCGACTCCGGCGAAAGCTTGAGCGAGTTCACGACATGATCGGCTAAATGATGAGAGAATACGCTACCTGCCGCAATATAACGCTCCGTTACGGCACCTAGCGCCAGCTTGCTGCTAGTTACCGAGCCGTCCTGCAGCTTCTCATTATCGACGGAATCTACCGCGAGGTGGCGTCCTTCAATAATTGCCGGCTTTAGATGCTCGCCGTCGACAGCATTCTTGCTAATCGCTTCGCCCATTACGGAGCCCGCCGAAAAATGGTAAGATCTCAGCGCTTCCGGCGAGAGCTTCTGGAAGGTAACTATCTCATCCTGCAAATGCCGCGATTCAACCGAGCCATTCGCGAGAACGGAACCGTCGACGGCATCTGCCGTCAGCTTGCTCCGAGAAACCGATTCGCTGGCTAGCTGTGACATTCCAACAGCCTCAAAGCCGATATGCTCTTCTCTAACCGCTTGAGATGCGAGCTTATCCTCGTTGATGATGCCGTTTTGCAAATGTTCTCTTAAGACGGCGTTTGGAGTGATATGCTTCGTTTTGATCGACTTTGCCGATAGATGGGATTGCAAAATTTGATTTTCGGCTATTTTGTCAGAGATAATGCTTCCATTTCCCAAATGGCGGCTTTGCACCGAATCATTAGCCAGCTTCTGACCGTTCACGCTTTGATCCGAAAGTTTCGATTGCGTAATCGAATGATCGACGATCTTAATCGTGGAGACCGATTGATCCGCCAGCTTCGTCGTGTTGATAGACTGATCGGCGAGATGCTCGCTTGTAATTTGTCCGTTTCCGACGTGTGTGCTCAGAATAGACGCTGCTTGCAGGTGAGATGAAGACACCGTTTGATCCGCCAGCTTCGTCGTGTTGACTGACAGATCGGCGAGATGCTCATTTGTTATTTGACCGCTTCCGACGTGTATGCTCAGAATAGATGCTGCTTGCAGGTGGGATGAAGACACGGATTCGTCCGCCAATTGTTCGGCTTCGACTGCCTTTGCCTGCAGCTCCCTTGTTCCGACTGCGTTTTCTGCCAGATGGTCTGACATGATTTCGCCCGAGGCCAAATGCTTTCCCTGAATGATACCAGCTGCAAGATGCTCTGATAGGAGTACGCCAGACTTAACATGCTCGGAATCAATGGATTCAGCCGCAATTTTCTCGCTCGTAACAGCTCCGTCACGCAGCTTGGAGTGCGTTACCGCTCCTTCGGCGAGCTTCGAATTATGAATACTTTCATTTGCCAAATTTTCCGGCCGGATCGCTCCGCTTTTAATTTTTTCGGCTGTAACCGACTGCTCCGCCAGCAGCTCTGATGTAATGAGAAACGGCTTCAAGTGCTTGGAATCAATCGAGCCTTCGGCAATTTTATCCGGGCTGATTATGCGGTCTGCCAGCTTCTCCGACGTGATGCTGCCGCTTTGAATCTTGCTGCCGGAAATGGAATAATCCACTATTTTGTCACCGGATATCGAATGGTTCGCCAGATGCTCGCCTGTAATCGATTCGCTAGCGATTTTGGACGAGTTAACTGCTCCATCCTCCAGATGAATGGTCTGAACGGCATAATCAGCTAGCGAGCTTGCTTGCACGCTTCCAGTCGACAGCTTGCTGCTGTCAATCGCCCCAGGTGCGATTTTCTCAGCCGTAACGGCTAGATCGACCAAGTCATCTGTATAAATAAAAGCGGGTGGACCCTCTGGCTCCTTTTTCTCCTCAATCCTATCCTGCTTCTCTTCCCATGTGATCTCTTGAATCTGCTCGACAAGCTCCTCGGTTGCCTCCTGCTCTGCTTGCTCGATCGATGCGAGTTCAGCATCAACATCATCAACATCATTAACAACAACTACAGCATCCACATCAACAACATCAACTTGATCAAGGACTGGAGCAACGGCATTAACCGTGGCTTTTAGTTCATTTTCATCCGCAGCTTTGTGTACCTTCTCCTCTGCAGCCTTTAAGGATAACTTGGCTGCTTCTAACGCAGCGGCTTTCTTTTTATTCAATTCGTCCAGCCACTTTAACTCGGAAGTATGCGGATTATCAACATAAAAAAGCGGCTTTCGCCCCTTCGGGCTTTTCCCTTTATTGCTTTTTGTCATAGTCCTCTCCTTCTTCCACCAGAAATGTCATAGGTAATATATGCACATACCCATAGGCTGGCTACTAGGAGCGAAGACAAATATGTATGACTGGCTAAGTCGCATGCAAAAAAAACCGAGGAGTCATGATGCTCTCCGCGGTTTTCACATGTTAATATCCCATTATTTAGATTTTGACAGTAAATAAAGGAAATATGGTGCTCCGATAACGGCAACAACAATTCCTGTCGGAATTTCATTGGGCTGGAATGCCCATCTAGCCAGCGTATCCGCTACGATTACGAGCAATGCCCCAACAAATGCAGAGGTTGGAATTAACACCTGATGCTGCGGTCCAACGAGCCTTCTTGCCAAGTGTGGAGCAATAAGCCCCACGAAGCCAATGCCGCCGCCGACGGCAACGCAAGAACCTGCAAGTCCTACGGCTGCCGCAAGCAGCCAAGCTCTCTCCTTATTCACCTGCGCGCCGAGACCTGCCGCCAATTGATCGCCAAGGTTTAAAGCATTTAACGCTCTCGCTTTATATTGCACGAACGGCAAAATAATAATCAGCCATGGCAGAAGCGCCAATACATATTTCCAGTTCGTGCCCCAAATGCTTCCCGCCATCTAAACGGCAAAAAACTGGTATTTCTCCGGCGTAAGACGCAAAATCAAAATTTGCATCGCTGCGCCAATGCCCGCCGCTACGGCGATTCCGACGAGAATCATCCGGGTTGGCAGCAATCCGCGATGCCGCTTATACGATAGCATGAAAATAATCAATGCCGTGAGCGAAGCGCCTATCAACGCCAGAAAGGGCATCAAAAAGATGGACCCCTTCTCCGTTGTCGGATAGAGGGAGATGAACAAAATAACGGCAAGCCCAGCACCCGCGTTAATCCCGAGAAGTCCTGGATCAGCAAGCGGATTACGCGATATGCCTTGGATAATACAGCCCGATACGGCGAATCCCGCTCCGATCAGGATGGAAATAACAATTCGCGGCAATCGGAAATCAAATAAAATGAGCTCCTGCTTGTCTGTGCCCGCCCCAAATAACGTTTTGAATACATCGAGCGGCGCAAGCCGGATGTAGCCCGTATTCATGCTGATAATAAAGGATAGGATGATAAGCGCGCCAAGCACCGACATGGCGAGAATGGCGCGTTTTCTTCT
Source organism: Paenibacillus sp. Y280 (assembly GCF_056786335.1). NCBI lineage: Bacteria > Bacillati > Bacillota > Bacilli > Caryophanales > Paenibacillaceae > Paenibacillus > Paenibacillus sp. Y280. The sequence goes on along the minus strand of NZ_JBXCIW010000013.1, from coordinate 41,168 downwards.
GCGCTGCTCCGTTGCAGTAATAAATAATGTATCCACCTTTATTCCCCCTTCATCCTAGTTACGAGATAAAGGAAGAAAGGAACGCCTATTAACGCGATAATGATGCCTATCGCCACTTCCTGGGGAGGATTAACCAAACGCCCGCCAATATCCGCAAGAACCATGAGCAGACTGCCTAGAACAGCCGAGCACGGAATAATCCATCTGTAATCCACGCCGACAAGGAAGCGTGATATATGTGGAATAATAAGTCCGACAAAGCCGATTGACCCAACTGCAGACACAGCAGTGCCGGCGAGCAGCAAGACGATAATAACGCCTCCTGCCTTCACCCAGCCTGTTCTTTGGCCAAGACCCGCAGCAACATCATCACCCAAGCTCAACAACGTGATTGAGCGGGATAAAGCGATAGCGCCAAGCAAGCCGCCGATCACCCATGGGGAAATGATTTGAATCTGCACCCATTTTATTCCGGCTACTCCGCCAGCGTACCAAAACGCCAAATCTTGACCGATTTTAAAGTAGAGTGCGATGCCTTCCGTAATCGCAAGCAGCAAGGCGCCTACAGCCGCTCCTGCTAACGTAAGTCTAACTGGCGTTAGTCCGCCCTTCGCCAGTGAACTGATCCCATAAACAAGTCCCATCGAGACAGCAGCGCCGGCAAAGCAAACAAACATAAGCGCTAAGTACGATACCGATGGAAAAAAAGCGAAGCAAATCGCCAGCATGAAGCCTGCCCCAGCATTGATGCCGAGCAAGCTTGAATCCGCCAGCGGGTTGCGGGTCATCCCCTGCATCACCGAGCCTGCGACAGCAAAAGCAGCACCTACGAGGGCCGCCGCCAGCGCACGCGGCATACGGAGCTCTTTAATAATCTGATGCTGTATCTCGTCCCCATTAAAGTGAAATACAGCTTGCCATACGGTGGATAGGCTGATATCCGCCGCTCCAACCGAAATGGATAAAGCGAGTGACAGGATGAGAGCAGCAATGCCCCCAAACAAAATAATAGTGGCCGCCAGCGGCCGCGTGCGCAGCTTTGTGCTTGCCGCCGCTTTCGCATTTAATGAAGAAGACATGCTCTAACTACCCTTCTATATGTATACTTTGATTGAACATAATGGCTCGCAAGCATCGCTCGCAGGTAGCCTCTTTATCAAAAGTAAGTTTTTGGGCATAAAAAAAACCCGCTATATTGATAACGATTCTCGTTTTCAATATAGCAGATTATTTAGCACTTTTCAATGAGTTAATTAAGTCAATTCATAGCGGATCGGTGGGATGATGCGTCAGGCACGGACTCTTCCCGCTCTTGCAGGAACCGTAAAACGATGTGGAGCAAATCGGCTGATGGGCAGCCTCGCCTGCTTTTCTTCCAGCAAATCCGCTACGACGAGCGCCGTAATTGGACTCAGCAATATGCCATTGCGATAATGGCCGATTGCCATAATAACTGCCGGCGTTCCTTCTATCTGACCAAGAAGCGGCAGCCCGTCTCGGGTTGCTGGGCGGAGACCTGCCCAGCTATGCGCGATCTTCCTGCCTTCAAGAAAAGGAAACAGCTGGTTGCTGCTGCGAATCAAGCGTCCAATTCCCCGCTCGGTCACGCTTGTCGCAAAGCCGGCGACATCCTCGGATGCGCCGCATACGAGCCGTGCATTTCGTTTGCCGACCCAATAAGCCTGACTTGCGAACACCATATGGCGCACATCGTCAGCCTGATGCTCGTAGGAGCAAATTTGACCGCGTATCGGATGAACCGGAATGCTGAGACCGAACCACCGCTCATAAGCGCCAGACCAAGCTCCCGCGCACACGACTAGCCGATCGGCGTGAACAAGACTCGCTAAACCTTGAGCCCGAACAGTAACCCCTCCGCTAGGGTGAACAAGCACTTCTTCAATCTCGCCTGCATGCGCATGAATGGCAACTCCCAGCTTGCGGCACGCCGCCGCAAGCGCCGAGACCAGCTTCGGTGCGTAAACGTGGCTCTCTTGCGGCGTAAATACGCCGGCAACCGCCGAATGCGACACCATAGGCTCCAGCTTCCGAAGCTGCGCTGCATCGAGAAGCTGGGCTTTTGCGCCCCAATCATTTTGCCACTGCAATCTTGACGCAATAGGAAGCGCATCCGCTTCGTGCATAAACACGTTAATGCTTCCGCTTTGGACCCATTCTACAGGCATGCCTGACAGCTCCTCGACTGCCTTAATCCACTCCGGATAGCAGCGAAGACTGTTTAAGCACAAGTGAAAGAATTCATCCGGCTGCTCCGTATTTTCCGAATAGGGGGCAAGCATGCCCGCAGCCGCACCCGATGCTTGACCGCCCAGCTCGCTTGGCTCAATAAGCGTTACATGCATTCCTCTCCTTGCTGCTTCAAACGCACAGGACAAACCGATGATGCCGCCGCCGAGTATCATAACGGATTGCGGCATTACTGCTCGCCTCCGCTGCCGAGGCTGGCCGCTGTCTCAAACAAGGAGCCCGCCCACTCGCTGCTTGCTGACGCGTAGCGTTTCTTCGGAATGCGGCCGGCAAGCCTCGCTAGACGGCCTGCTTCAATCGCTAACCGGAATGCGCGAGCCATCATGACCGGGTCCTGCGCCTTGGCGATTGGCGTATTGGCCAATATGCCGTCCGCGCCCAGCTCCATCGCTTCCGCCGCGTCCTTTGCGGAGCCGATGCCCGCATCAATAATGACGGGGACGCTTGACTGCTCGGCAATAAGACCCAAATTGTAAGGATTGAGCAGCCCTAGTCCGGTTCCTATTGGAGAGCCGCCAGGCATAATTGCCGAAGCTCCTGCCTGTTCCAGCCTTCGGCATAGAATAGGATCATCTGAGGTGTAAGGCAGTACGATAAAGCCTTCGCTTGCAAGCTGCTCCGTAGCTCGCAGCGTTTCTACCGGATCAGGCAGCAGCGTGCGGTGGTCGCCGCTGATTTCTACCTTGATCCAATTTCCAAGACCGGCCTCACGTGCCAATCTCGCAATCCGTACAGCCTCCTCTGCCGTTCTTGCACCCGATGTATTTGGCAAATATTTAAGCGCCCTGTCCTCGAAGTGCTGCAGCACCGAATCATCCTCTACGCTCTCAAGATTGACCCGTCTTACTGCGAATGTAATGACTTCCGAGCCCGACGCTTCAAGCGCCTGCTGAAGCACAGCGGGACTAGGAAACCGCCCCGTTCCGAACAGAAAGCGCGACCGCAGCGTATAACCGCCAATAACTAGCGGATCATTCTCAATCCATTCACCCAACTTTGGCTCACCCCCCTCCGATAAAGTGTACAAGCTCTATAGAAGCGCCGCCTTGCAGCTCGGTTTCTGCCCAGAGCGCGCGTTGTACGATCACACCATTCAGCTCTATGACAAGCTTCTTGTTTTGCTGTCCCAGCTCAGCTACCAGCTCCTCGACCGTTTTGGCGCTCGTCTGCTCCTTGCGTCCATTGATGATCAACGTCTTTTGCGCAAAATTATGTTCAGAAGCCAGCTCACAGCCAGCCGCATCCAGTCTCTCCAAGAAGGCGCGGCATACGCTTGCCGGATCTGTATGGCCTACGATAGCGGAGACGGCACATATCCGCTTTGCTCCAGCAGCGAGCACGATATCCACATTGCCTAACGTAATGCCGCCAATCGCAACAAATGGAATCGTGATGTGCCGAGCTGCTTCTGTTACATAGCTAGTGGTGACAGCGGCGCGGCCTGGCTTCGTATCGGTTGGAAACACAGGTCCCACGCCAATATAATCAGCTCCGCTTTGCTCGGCCGCCAATGCCTGCTGCAGGCTATGCGTCGAAATGCCGATGATCCGATTCGGTCCGAGCAATGCTCTCGCCTCCGCAATAGGCATATCCTCTTGCCCTAGATGGACGCCGTCAGCATCCGTTTCCAGAACGATATCCGGGTAATCGTTGATAATGAAAGGAACATTATATTTTCGCGTTAATTGACGCAGCGCCTTGGCTTGCTCCAGCACTTCTTCCCTTGTTCCCGTCTTATTGCGAAGCTGTATGATCTGCGCCCCGCCAATCAATGCCTGCTCCATGACATCTGCGACGGATTTTCCGGGATGATTGCTTTCCGCCGTAATGGCGTATAGCCGAAAATCGCGCCATTTTGGTCTACTCATTAATCATGCACGCCTCTCTATCGTCAGAATCATTTCTTTTTATATCAAATAAGCTTTGCAAAGCCTAATGGCATGCTCAGCATCCGCCGTTCCTTGCACGAGCACCCGTCCATCCGGAAAGAGAATGAGCTGCTCGCCGCATGGGAGCACTGCCTTTACTAAATAGCGATTAACCGTCAGCTTACAGCCCTGCACCCCTAACGACTTCTCTAATGCAGCCAGTTGGAGCGGCTTGCCTAACGTCACCTGTACCGTGTCTCTCCCGCATAGCACGGTAGAGCTGATGACAACCTCATCTTGTATGTCCTTTTCCAACATTGGCTTAGCAGCCCTTGCCGACCCTTCTTCATTGCCGCAATATGGACAGCAGGCGCTTCCGGCTGGCAGCAGCGATTCCCGGAGCCGGAACGACCATAAATCGACGCTTAGCCAGGTTTGGCGTATGGCTCCTTGATTGCCCGTGAGCCATTTGATCGCTTCGGCCGCTTGCAAAGAAGCTACAAATTCTACGGCTGGCGCCAGCACGCCAACCGTATCGCAGGTATCTGCCTCATTTTCCGAATCCTCGGCGCCAATCAAGCAGCGCAAGCATGAGGTTGCACCCGGAATGAGCGTTGCCTGCATTCCTTGCGCTCCTGCTACGCCGCCATATACAAATGGAATGCGCTGCTTGAAGCATAGTTCGCTAAGCAGAAGCCTTGTCGCAGCATTGTCTGTTCCATCAAGCACAAGATGGACGCCGCTTGCCAGCACAGCTGCTTTCGCTGCGTTCACATCCGCCACAGTGGCAACGAGGCTCACGCTGCTGTTGATTTGCCGCAGCTTATTGGCTGCGGCAACTGCCTTGGGCATAACCGCAAGAGCGTCCGCTTCATCGAACAGCATTTGCCGCTGCAGATTGCTGGGCTCGACGAAATCCCGATCGACCAGTCTAACCTCGCCTACCCCCGCCCGAACCATATGCTGCGCAAGCGACGCGCCAAGCGCGCCGACGCCGACAATGAGAACCGACGACTTGGCCAGCTTGCGCTGACCATCCTCGCCGATTGCCGCAAATCTGGTTTGCCTCGAATATCGGTCGAAAAAAACCGGCTCGGTACCATTAGCCATAAATCATGCTCCCTGCCGCCTTGAACGCTTCCGACTTCTCCTTCATTCCCGCTTCAATCGCTTCAGTCGTTTCCATCCCGTTTTGCGCGGCGTACTCCCTAATGTCCTGAGTAATTCTCATGCTGCAAAATTTAGGGCCGCACATCGAACAGAAATGAGCGGATTTGGCCGCATCCGCCGGAAGCGTCTCGTCGTGGTACGCCATCGCGCGCTCGGGGTCAAGCGAGAGATGGAACTGATCACGCCAGCGAAATTCGAACCGCGCCTTGGACAAGGCGTCGTCGCGCAGCTTTGCTCTCGGATGCCCCTTCGCCAGATCGGCTGCGTGAGCCGCGATTTTATACGTAATAACGCCTTCCTTCACATCCTCTTTATTCGGAAGCCCCAGATGCTCCTTCGGCGTTACGTAGCACAGCATGGCTGTACCGAACCAGCCGATCATTGCAGCTCCGATTGCTGACGTAATATGGTCATAACCAGGTGCAATATCGGTCGTTAGCGGGCCAAGCGTATAGAACGGCGCTTCATCGCAAACCTCTATTTGGCGATCCATATTTTCTTTGATCAGATGCATCGGCACATGGCCGGGACCTTCGATCATCACCTGCACGTCATGCTTCCAAGCGATTTTCGTCAGCTCGCCCAGCGTATCCAGCTCGGCAAATTGCGCGGCATCGTTTGCGTCGGCGATCGAGCCTGGTCTAAGCCCATCCCCGAGCGAGAATGACACGTCATAGGCTTTCATAATTTCGCAAATCTCTTCAAAATGCGTATACAGGAAGTTTTCCTTATGGTGTGCGAGGCACCAAGCTGCCATAATCGACCCGCCCCGCGAGACGATGCCTGTAACGCGCTTAGCGGTGAGCGGAATGTAACGCAGCAGCACGCCCGCATGAATCGTAAAATAATCGACGCCCTGCTCCGCTTGCTCGATTAGCGTATCGCGAAATACTTCCCAGCTAAGATCCTCCGCTTTGCCGTTTACTTTCTCCAGCGCTTGATAGATCGGCACCGTTCCAACCGGAACCGGCGAATTGCGGACGATCCATTCCCGCGTCGTATGTATGTTTTTGCCCGTAGACAAATCCATAATCGTATCGGCTCCCCAGCGGGTTGCCCATGTCATCTTCTCCACTTCCTCCTCAATCGAGGAAGCAACCGCGGAATTGCCGATATTCGCATTGATCTTCACGTGAAAATGCCGTCCAATGATCATCGGCTCGCTCTCCGGATGATTGATGTTCGCCGGGATGATGGCGCGCCCTGCTGCGATCTCGCTGCGAACAAACTCTGCGTCCATTCCCTCGCGAATTGCGATATATTCCATCTCCGAAGTAATGATGCCCTTGCGGGCGTAATGCAGCTGCGTAACATTCTGACCGGCTTTCGCACGCAGCGGCTGTCTCACTAGGCCGGGAAACCGCTCTGCCCCCCGCTGTTTTTCCTTATCCTCCGTCAAGAATCCGTTGTCCTCCGGCTTTATTTCACGACCGTCATAATGCTCCACGTCGCCGAGCTCGTGAATCCATTCGCTGCGAAAGGTCGGCAAGCCGCGCCTTACATCTGTTTCTAAGCTCTCATCGGTATAAGGGCCGCTTGCATCGTAGACGCGTATCGGCTCGTTCGGCAGCTCCTCGCCATTTCTGCTTGAGCTTGCCTCCAAAGCAATTTCTCTCATCGGCACGCGGATGCTTTCTTTCGAGCCGGTAACATACACTTTACGGCTGCCCGGAAGGGGCGTTGTCATAATCGCCATAACAAAAAACCTCCTAATGGAATATGTAGAATTCCTCCTGGAGGCATACGCGAGCATATAGGAAAGTTTAACGCACCGCTAACCCACCCACGTATAATCGCTACGTGCACGGCATTCGCTGGAGCGTGAATGAACCGGCTGCACGCTCGCTCAGCGAGACTTGGCGCAGCCCGTTCAACATCAAAAAAACCGCTCCAGCGAGGGAGCGGTCGAAGTGTGTCGTCATGCGCGCAACATCAAACGAAGATTTCCTCCGGCTTGATGCAGCTTTGAAAGTCATTCCTTCCAGCTGGCGTTCCAGCTGGATTCGGCAGAGCTTTCACGCGCAGTTGCATAAACGCACAATCCCACTTTCCTACGCTGGCATAACCCAGATCAGGTTCAAAGGGACCAAAGCATTATGCTTTATCTCAGCCATGACGGCGCCCCTAGTGGATATCCTTGTTAGACTATAACGTTATGCGAAGAAGGGTGTCAACCCTATATTTAACATCCACATGCAAAATTGGACCAACTACATGCCGCTTTCCTTCATCAGCTTCACCCAGCGATCTGCCGTGTGCCGCCATGTGAAGGTCTGCTCGACTCGCTCTCTGCTGCGCTTGCCCAGCTTCTGCCGCAGCTGCTTATCCCGCAGCAGCAGATGCAGCTTTTCCCTCAGCTCCGTTTCAACGCGCGCTTGATTGACTAGATAGCCGGTCTCGCCGCTTCGGATAATCTCCTTCATTCCGCCGGCACGCGTAGCTATGACTGGAACGCCGCAGGACATCGCCTCCACATTGACGAGCCCGAATGCTTCCCTCTGCCCGGATGGAACGACCGCTACATCCGCTACCAGCATCCAGCCCGGCACCTCGGTATGCGGCACATAAGGCACGAACCGAACATGGCCTGGACATTTGCGCCCGAGTCTTTCAAGCATCCGCGCATACGCAGTTTTGCGATGCGAGCCATAAAACGGACTGCCGACGATGACGACAACAAGCTCGGGATGGCTCTTCACAAGCTGCGGGACAATTTTCAGCAAATGGTGTACGCCTTTAAGCGGAATGAGCCTTCCCATAAACAGCACCACTTTTTTACCGGTCAGACCTCTTTTTTTGCGCAAGCTCTCCCTTTTTGCAGCGCCTTCAGCGGAATACTGTGATGGAAAGCGTACCGTATCGACCCCTGGGTAAATGACTCGCATCTTAGATGAGACCTCGGGCACTTTGGACACGACGATTCGCCTAATAAACTCGCTATTCACAATGATTTTATCAGCAGCCTGCAAGCATTGGTGCAGCTTGGCAGGTGAGATATGATTCGGGGAAATAAAAGTGGAGGAATGCAAATAAAGCCAGACTCGTTTGCCTGGATTCATTTGCTTCATGGTCAGCACATATTGCGGACGGTTCTCCACGTCAATGACATGAGGAGAAAACCGCTGCACCGCGCGCCCAACATCATGAATATATCGCTGCTTGCTGCCGGCTGGAAACCGTTCACAAACAACACCTTTAAAATGTCCCTGACGGGGCAGCTTTTTGCTTAATTTTCCATAAATACGCGGCTCTGCATAAGGCATCAGCAATGGGGCGAATTTCTCAACCACCCGCTCAACCGAGCTGCTTCCTTGTGACGGAATTGGAAACGAGCCTGGGGTGACAATCGCTACTTTAATTGGTGCCATCTCTTCGGATGCCTCCTACATGATCTGCTTATTTTGCAGTATCATACGCTCCTAGAAATGTTTTTGACACGGCCCCTACACAGCCTAAAGCTTGAACTTCATTTGGAATAATCCTGCCTTGCGTGCCGCCATGTATATAATAACGACTAAGGGTCCAATAAATACGCCGATTACGCCAACCAGCTTGAAGCCCACATATAAGCTAATGAGCGCGGACAACGCCCCGATTCCGACGGAATCGCTAAGAATTTTCGGCTCCACGATGCGGCGGAACACTGTAATAACGAGGAAGAGCACGATAAGCCCGACACCCACATACATATTGCCGGTAAGCAACAAATAACTTCCCCAAGGGACAAGCACTGAGCCTGTTCCAAGAATCGGCATAATATCAACGATGATGATAAGCAATGCGATCGCCAGCGGATACTTCACATTAAGCACCAGCAAGCCGAGCAACGAAATAATGTATGTAAGAGCACTCAAAATAAACTGCGAGCGCAGAAAGCCGAAAATCGACTTTTTGAGATTGTTAAGCAAATCATTTACTTGCGGCTGCGACTTCTCTTCAAACAATGACAGGACGGTCGCCTTCATCGTATTCAGACTGAAGCTCATCATATATACCGCCACCAAGAAAACGATAAAGAAGATAAACATGCCAGGAATGCTGGAAGCGAACGCAATAACGGAATTAGACAAGGTGCCTACCATTTTGGTCAGCGTGCTCGTTAATCCCATTAGCCAGTTTTCCAGCGTTTCAATCGCATCGGGCGGAAAATTTTGATATAGCGATTGCACCTGCACCATAAGATCGTCAACCATTTCATTCGCATTTTCAAAATAGTTCGGCACTTTTTTGAAGAAAGCGATAAGCTCAGCTACAACTTTGACGCCAAGCAGCGCGATTAAGCCTATGAGAATAATTGTGAACAAGCTGCTTGATATCGTAGCCGCCACTAGCCGATTCATTCGAAACTTATTCATAAACATCTGATTAAGCGGCTCTAGAAAAATAGCTACAACAAGCGCGAGCAAGAACGGCGCTCCAACTGTAAAAAACAAGTAGAGCAGCAGCAATCCTAACCCGATAAATATGATTGTCTTGATCGACAACAGCTTCTCCTCCTCTCTCTTATTCTATATGCGTATTAATTCTCTATTAAGCCTAGCCTGAATAAATGGCTCTCCTGCACGCTAGTCGATTACCGCGCCGCGCTCATGGAAATCAACAGCCTTATAGTACATATCCTTAACGAGTAAATTCGGTCCGCAGCATGCTGCAGCGGGACAATGGCAATTTACGCTTTGAGCAAGTGAATGACCGAGCCATTTATCGAATAAATCCTCCAGCTTCGAGGTGCCAATGTTGCCAAAAGCAGGAACGTCGGAGAAATCTGTTACGAATACATCGCCTGAAAACAAATTGACGTTTAACCGATTGCGGCCGTCCGGATCGTTGCGAATCGTCACATTCGGCTCTTCCGTTAATCTTCTCAGCAGCTTGCGCTCGAGAGGGTTGTCGCTGCATTGGTAGAATGGCAGCGTTCCGAACAGCATCCAGATCGATTTGTCTCTCGCCTTCAGCAGCCTATCGATAGCCTCCAGCATTTGCCCGCGAGTAAGCACCGGCAAATCCTTCGCGAAGGAGCTTGGATACATCGGATGAACCTCATGCCGCTGACAGCCCATTTCCACGATCAGCTTATGGATTTCGTCGATTTTGTCATATGTTCTGTAATTGATCATCGATTCCGCAGAAACGAGTACGCCGGTCTCGCTGAGACGACGCGTATTGTCGATCATTCTTGCGTAAAGCTTGGTTGCCGCCTCTAGCGACACATGATGCCCTGCTTTAGCAAATCCGATTTGGTGAAAATCTTCCGGAGACGTATAGTTAAATGAAATGTGCATAACGTCGAGATAAGGGGCAAGCTGCTCATAACGGCTATAAGGAAGCGTTACATTCGAGTTGATTTGAGAGCGAATGCCGCGGCTTCGGGCATATTGAAGCAGCGGTACCATATAGTCGCGTACCGTTCGATCAGAGAAGGAGGGCTCACCGCCTGTAATGCTGATCGTCTCTAAATGCTCCACTTCGTCCAGTCGGTCCAGCATCTGCTTAAGCGGCAGCTTGGCGGGTTCGGATATTACGAGTGTATCACCAACGGCGCAATGCTCGCACCGCATATTGCAGAGGTTCGAAACGGTCATTTCCACGCTTGTCAAACGATGTCTTCCATATTGCTGCAGCGAACGAATGGGATCCCACGGATCATTCATTGGCGATAATGCGGATAGCGGTCTACTCGTTTGTTGCAAATCTATTGTATTCATTTTCTTCAGCACCTGACTTATTATCTGGAATGAAACATTCTTGCTTTATTGTAATGCGAGGTTGCGAAGGAAGCAAATAAAACGAAGAAAAAGAAGAAAAAAGGAGCCCTCGGCTCCCCATGCTCAAAATCATTTAAATACCAGAGGCATGCTGTACATCAGTAGAGTCATCATTCACGCTTACGATCATCATCGTCAGCTGCTTCGACAAATCAACTTCATACGGGCTTGCAAGCTCTTCCCCAGCTTCATTATACAAGATGCGAACAATCGGCCTATGCGGATAAGAGTGATTAAGATCCGCGACAATACCCGATACGCCCGATTGCAGCTTAACCGTTATCCCGATTGGATAAATAGCGACCTTATCACGGAACAGCTGAACCATTTTTTGCTCATAGAGTGTTCCCGTTCCCGCGTACAACCGCTCAATCGCATCATGGGGAAGCATTGGCGAGCTATAGACCCGGTTTGTTGTCATCGCATCGTACGAATCAACAAGTCCGATCCACTTTGCATAATCATGAATCTCATTGCCCTTGATTCCGCGCGGATAACCGCTTCCGTCAATCCGCTCATGATGCTGGAAAGCACAGTGGGCTACCAGCAGCGGAAGGTTAGGCTCATCCTTCAATAGCTCGTAACCGATTTTGGCATGCTGCTTCATCGCCTCGAACTCCTCTTTCGAGAGGGATCCGGGCTTTCTTAGTACATCGATCGCAATTTGTGTTTTGCCGATATCATGCAGAAGCGCGCCCATGCCAAGCGTCGTAAGCTCATCCTTCGAGTATCCGTTCGACATGCCTAGCAGCGTCGTATAGACGCAAACATTCAAGGAATGCTGATACAAATAATGATCGACGGAGCTCATGTCCATCAGCATGATCATGGCGTCCTGGTGGCTAGATAGATCATCGATGATCATACTCATCATTTGCTTGAATGGCTGGGCGATGTAAGGATAGGTGACGCCCTTCTTCCGCTTCGGGCGATCCATCATCTCACGGAAACTTGTGCGAATTTCTTTGAGAGAGGACTTTAACGTTTCCTCGCTGATTAAGGAAGGCAGTACAATATCTTCCGTTCTCGGATCTGAAATATACACATATTGAATCCCGCATTGCTCCAAGCGGGAAATTAGACGATCAGACAACTCTATGTTTTCGCCAAGAAGGACGAGACCCTCCTGAGAAAATATTTTTTTGGCAAGCTTCATACCTGGCCTGCATTTCGCAATTGGCAACAAACGCATTTTCTCGGTCCTTCCCCATAAAAAAATATGCTAACTATTACATCGGAAAAAGCCGTTCGTAATGTTAATGTACGAGAAAAACGAGAAAACCGCAACCATTTTATACTATTTTTTCGACAAATTTTGTCGAAAAAGACAATGAATTTACTATTTCGTTACATCATTCCACCGCATTTGACGGCATTCGGCAATAGCGGAAAAATCTTGAAGCTGTTCGGCAATGACGTCTCGAATAAATTCAGGCAAATAAAAGGTGGATTGAATGGCGTTGGCCAATGACACATAACCTGCCTTAAAGCTGAACATATCAATCGTGCCAAGCGTATAAATCCGTTCATCTTCAAGCGGAGCCCCGTTTACAGCTGCTTGGATGAGCCTGTTCATCGGAGGCCTTGTTGAATCATAAGTGACGGTCAAGCCAGCAATGGCAAGCATGCCAAGCACTTCGCCGCGAAAGCCATAGCCTTTGATTGGCTTGTGTATAAATTCAGGCAGGAGCGATTGCTCCAGCGCTGTCCTTATGTCTGCTCCTGCGATCGTCATTTTGCATGGATTGATCGGCGACGGGCAGAGAGCATGCAATTCGCCTGCTGTCACGTCTCCATGCGCGAGGCCGCCAAGCAATTGACCCGCATTGACGATGCCAATCTCGGCATCCGCCCAGCGCCGCAAGCCAGCGGCTAGCAGGTTGGTGAGCGGCGATTCCCGGTCAATTCTGGCAGGCAGCGGTTCTGCAAGGTGTGCGACCACCCGGCTCAGTCGCTGCTGGCCCGAATTGCGATAGCTGCTAATGATGGCGGAAGCATCTGGATGCTCCTCAAAAGCGGACGTAGGCACGCACGCAGCGCGGAACTGAGGACGGGCAGATACCGAGTCGAACCCGATTTCTACCCGTCCGATGTACTCCCCGAACTTGCCGGCTGCGCAAATGGTCGTGTCGCCGATGACAATCGGTTCCTCTAATAAATGATGGGTATGCGCTCCCAAAATGAGATCGATACCCAGCTGCTTCTCCGCTATTAGACGATCCGAGGTTATACCAAGATGAGACATCACGACCAAAACATCAACATGCTCTCTCAGCTTGAGAGCCTGCGCCTTCAACTCTTCAAAGGGATCTGATACATGCCAGCCAAGCAGCGAATAAAAATCATTGTAAGCTGCAGTCACGCCTATGATCCCGATCCGCAGTCCATTTTTATCAATGATCGTGCTCGGAAGCAGCCAATCAGGTCGCTCGCCAGTTGCCGAATCGCGCATATTGGCACACACGACTGCAAAATTCGCGCGATTAACGTATGCGTCTGCTATCGTTTGAAAGGAATAAGTAAGTCCTTCATTATTGCCAAGAGTAATGACTTCATAGCCTGCATCATTCAACAGTTCTACATTTACGATTCCATCGCTGCCTTCCGTTTCTATCCGCATCCGATCCATATGATCGCCACAGTCGACGGTTAACACTTTATCGCTACCGTAGGTCCGCCGCTCCTCCGCGATGAAGGAAGCTATTTTGGCGGCATGCTCCAGACGGCTATGTATATCATTGCTATGAAGGAGCACTACCCGTGTATGAAAGTTGTCTGTCAAATTCATGCACGCCTCCTCATTGCTTCGTCTAAGCGCCGCAAAGTCGCTTTATCTGTTCTTACGCAATTCATCAGCAGAAAATGTATGCTTAAATCCATAAGTCGCTTGTTCTTGTTCAATTCCTGTATGATTCTCTATCTTAAGCTTGACAATACTTTTCACATTTAAGCATTTGCTGCTTCCGTTAGGCACATAAAGACGAATAGGCCCTGTCTTCTTCAACGGCTCGCCGTCTAGCTGAAATAATACAGCGGCTTGATCAAGCTGCTCCCAAGGGATCTTAGCTTCAAAAGTATCCGCAGCCTCAACAATCAAATGAGTGGGCTTGATTGCTGCCCCAGCACCGCCAGCATGCCGGAGCCACCCCGAATACCAGCTATGCCAATCAAACGCTTCTCCTGCCGTCTCTGGCACTCTATCCGCTATTGAAAAGCTTGCTCCTGCAACTTTAGCCATCTCGGCTGGGCTTGTCATAGACAAGCCCAGCTCAAAATGCTCGATTATGATCTCTTGCATCGGTATTCTTCAGCCCCCTATTTGCGACATGCGCCTCTCCGTTGGCATGTGAGATAGAACGCCATCCGCCAGCTTTGCCGCCATCTCATGATTTTCCGGCTTGATATCCATCGCTCTAAGCAGCAAGCGCTGCATTTCTTCAGGATGGCCGAAGGCATGCTTCACATTCAATTCATCCACCCAATAAAGGCATGGCTTAATTGAACCGTCAGCCGTTAAGCGCAGCCGATTGCAGTTGCTGCAGAAATGATCGCTTATCGGGTGAATGAGTCCGAATGAACCTCGTCCGCCCTCCATTTGCCAGTCGTCGGAAGGTCCGTTGCCGTGCACATTAGGCCCGCGGCTAATCGCATAACCCTCTTGCTCCGCTACTTCCAGTACGCGGGAAAGCGGCAAATAATGCTTTTTCCAATTTTCATCGGCATGACCAATCGGCATATATTCTATAAATCTGACATGCATCGGCTGCTCGTAGGCAAGCTTAAGAAATGCGGCAATTTCGTCTTCGTTGACTTCCTTTAGAAGCACGCAGTTCAGCTTGATTGGATCGAATCCTGCTGCTGCAGCTGCTTCGATTCCCTCCATCACTCGTTTTAATTCTCCACGTCTCGCAATAAAGCGAAATCTAGCAGGATCTAACGTATCCAAACTTATATTAACGCGATTCAAGCCTGCTGCTCGAAGCGCTTCTGCTTGCTTGGCTAGAAAAATAGCATTGGTCGTTAATGCAATATCACGAATGCCGGAAATGGCAGATAATCGGCTAATCAAACCGTCCAAACCAGGGCGAATCAGAGGTTCTCCGCCCGTAATGCGCAGCTTTGTAATGCCAAGCGCCGCACCGGCTTCGACCACCTCTACAATTTGATCGTAGGATAACAGATTTTCAGAATCCGTGAATTCCATTCCTTCCTCAGGCATGCAATACAAGCATCGCAAATTACATCGATCGGTTACTGAAATCCGCAAATAATCGTGTACCCGTCCAAAACGATCCGTCAATGTCGGCATGAATCTCACTTCCTTTCTGTCTACGTATCAGCATAACATTTTTTTTTGATTTATGATATTCTATAAACAGCTTTGAGCCTAAATGATGAGAGGTTTTATACCATGAAATATTGTTGGTCAATCAAACTATTTGCCGGTCTTCCCGAGCGTCTCGGAGTCCCGTCCATAACGCTGCAATCCGGTGTCGATCGGATGAGTGCAGCCGAGCTGAAAGCTGCTATTTCTGCTGAATTTGCAGATCATAAAGCATTAATTCATATTTCGTTTATTGCCCGAAACCATGCCTACGCATCCGAGGATACGATTCTGCATGCATCGGATGAGCTTGCTCTGCTTCCCCCAGTCTCCGGCGGTGAGGAGCAGCAGAAGCCTGTCCGAGATGCTGCTCCGCGATTTGTCGTAACTTCCGGAGTCATTAGCACAGATGATGTGCTTGCTAAAGTTATTGTGCCTGAGCACGGCGCTGCCATCGCTTTCGTTGGAACAACGCGCGAATGGACGCATGGTCAGCGTACAGTCAGGCTGGAATATGAGGCCTACGCTCCAATGGCCGTTGCGACCATGCAGCAAATCGGCGATGAAATCGCTGAGCGCTGGCAAGGCGCTCTGTGTGCGATCAGCCACCGCATTGGAGTAGTCGGTTTAGCGGAGACCAGCGTCGTTATCGCGGTATCGTCACCACATCGAGATAGCTGCTATGAGGCGAGCAGATATGCCATTGAACGTCTAAAACAGATCGTGCCTATATGGAAAAAAGAGATTTGGGAGGACGGCTCCGAGTGGAAGGGTCATCAGCTCGGACCTTGGAACCCTACTGAACAGTTATCCGATTTTTAACGTAATTATGACTTCATGAAGCTCTTAAGGAGATTAATTGAGATGAACCAACCAAATAAAGAAGGCCAGGAAACAACAGTCTCCCCAGCATCAGCTTCTTCAAGCGCTGCTCGCTATGCAAGGCAAATCCGGTTCACGCCAGTTGGAGAACAAGGACAGCAGCAGCTTGCAGGCAGTCGCGCAGCTGTTGTTGGAATGGGAGCACTTGGCTCCGTCATCGCTCAGCATCTCGTAAGATCCGGCGTCGGATACGTTCGAATTGTAGACCGGGACATTATTGAATGGAGCAATCTGCAAAGACAGATGCTTTATACGGAGCAGGACGTGCTCGCTCTTCTCCCCAAAGCGGAGGCTGCCGCCGCACATTTGCGAGCGATTAACAGCTCCGTTACGGTTGAGCCCGTCGTAGCCGATTTGACAGCAGTAAATGCCGAGAAATTGCTTGAAGATGTTGATGTCATTATTGACGGCAGCGACAACTTTTCCGTAAGATATCTTATTAATGATTATAGTGTGAAAAATAGCATTGCCTGGATTTACGGCGGAGCTGTCGGCGCGTCGGGCATGACGATGACAATTCTCCCAAATGAGTCGGATTCGCCCTGCTATCGTTGCCTGTTTAATGACCCGCCCCCGCCTGGTACGACCGACACATGCGAAACCGCTGGCGTCATATCGCCGATCGTAGATATTATTGGATCCGTACAAGCAACTGAGGCGATCAAGCTGCTCTCTGGAAACAGGAAATCGCTGCATCGAACGCTATTTCAGGTCGATCTTTGGAACCATGCTTGGATGCCTGTATCGGTTGCCAATGCGAAGCGCAGTGATTGTCTTTGCTGCGGTGAGAAGCAATTCGAATTTCTCGATGCGCATTTCTCTGAACAAGCGGCAGCATCCCTTTGCGGCCGCCATTCCGTGCAAATTACACCTAATCAAACCGCCGCGCTTAATTTGGATGAGCTATCCATCAGGATGATGCCAATTGGCACCGTGACGAGAAATCGTTTCTTACTGCGCATTGCTCTTTCGGATACTTTGACTTTTGTCCTATTCAGCGATGGCCGTGCTATCGTTCAAGGTACCGATGATTCGATAAAAGCAAGATCAATTTATGCGGAAATATTAGGTATTTAGTCTCAAACTTAAAATCCTCATATTGCCAATCCATTCATTCATTGCTACTATTGTAGGTACATTAGTTACTACAATTAATCGAGGTGTCTTGATGAGAGTTCATGTAACAGAATTAATCAATGGAGACCGATTAAGCAATGATACATTTAACAACTATGGACTTCATGTACTCTCCAAAGGAACTACCGTAACGGAGCAAGAAATATCAAGATTATTTCAACATCAAATTGAATATGTCAATATCGAGAATAGAGCCAGCGAAGAAGCCTCGCCCCGTACGCTAGAATCTACAGTGAATCCAAGATGGCTGCCTACCATGCAGCCAATGTACGAAAACGCTGTCAAAAACTTTGAAGGACTGTTCGCGAAAGCACTGAATCAAGGTAAAATCGACGAGGAAGAAGTATCGTCCATGCTTGATCCTTTACTCGAAAATCTTCAATTAGAACGTGATGTTGTATCTATGCTTCTGCTGCTCAACACCAAGGACGACTACACTTACCAGCATTCCGTGCAGGTAGGCATGCTCTCCTACTACTTAGCCACTTGGATCGGTTATTCTAATGAAGAATCCATTCAAATCGGCAAAGCAGGCTTCCTTCACGATATTGGTAAATGCCGTATCCCAGAAGTCATCTTAAATAAACCTGGTCGACTAACTGATGAAGAATACGAGGCAGTGAAAAAGCATACGATCTACGGTCATGATATTATTTCCAGTTCCATCAACGAGCCATACATAGCGATTGGCGCGCTGCAGCATCATGAACGAAATGACAGCTCTGGATACCCTCACGGCTTAAGCGGCGACGAGATCCATCCTGTATCCAAAATCATATCTGTTGTCGATATTTACAGTGCTATGATCTCTCAGCGTGTCTATCAGCAGAAACGCGACTTGTTGTTCGTACTCAAGGAACTGTACCGTCTGAGCTTCAACGAGCTTGATCCTTTAACGACACATACGTTCATCAAGCACATGATGCCTAATTTCATCGGCAAGCGTGTTGAGCTGGTAAGCGGTGAGATCGGTATTATTGTCATGACCCACCCAACCGAATTTTTCCGCCCGCTCATTCAAGTTGACGATCAATTCATTGACATGTCAATTGAGCGTGAATACGAAATACAGCAAGTGCATCTATAAGCAGCATCACAAAAAAACCCTCAACTCTGAGTTATACGCAGTTGTGGGTCTTTCTTTTTTCAGCGTGCTTAACCGAGAAACAATATGTGTTCATTTTATGATGATCCTATCTATCAGAAACGGTGAAGAAATAAATAGGCGACCTCTCCCAGTAGTATACGAGAAGCGATCGCCGCTTAATGTTCTTGTTTCATTGTCTTATTAATAGAGCTATGACTACTTTAATAGAGTTAAAACCGTGTAAATCAATATCGAATTACTTTGTAATCTAAACTAATTTTTCAATGACTATAGAAGCACTTACAGTCGGCGTACCTCCACCAATAGCATTTTGTAATGTTTGAGCACCCATGTTATCGATTCGATTTAAAGTTAAAACACCGCCTGCGGATAATTGAGTGACAACTTGACCTTGGTAAGGGTTGTTACCTGCATTTGAGCCATAATTGCTGCAAAGAACCAATGCAGCTGGTGCCGCACCTGCTGGATCAAAGAACAAACCATATGCACTATTACCAGGTGTTGGGAATACTTCCCAGCTAATATTGTAAGTTCCAGTCTCGTTAATAATAATACTTGAAGGAGGAGCAAACGTAATAGCTGTAGCATTAATAAGTGAATCTGTAAAAGTTACAGCCCCTCCTTGCCCGCCTGGAACAGGTGCCGCTGCAACAGCCTGTGCTGAAGTACTGCATAGGAAAGCAAAGTTGGATATTCCTCCAGCAGGACCTTGAGGACCCGTTGCTCCTTGTGGACCCGCTGGACCGCCAAGCCCTTGAATTCCTTGTACGCCTTGTACGCCTTGTGCTCCTTGATCTCCTTGTGGACCTTGAGGCCCTGCTACAGGGGTGACTCTAACGATTGGTCTTGGACAGTTTACCTTCACTATTTTCTTTTTCACAATAATGTTTTTCTTTGCATGTCTCTTCGGTTTACACACAACAACAACTTTTTTATGACATTTTTTTCTAAATTTATTTCCTGAACAGTTCAAAACAACACCTCCTTGGGATTTGAAATATCCTACGTAGAGATGCATATTATTGGAAGGACGTTTACCTAGCAACCTAGTAGACTACTATCCATTTTTCAAAAATAGGGTGATTGCGGAGGGACAATCGTATAGATTTTCTAGACTCTTAGAAAATTCACCTAATCTATTTTTAAAAATTTTCATAGAATAATAGATTGAGCTCAAAATTTATGTAATGTACCTTTTCATTCTTTCGTCTTTGCCATGCAATACTTGAATAAAAAAGAACCCGAGATAAAAATCTTAGGATTAGTTGGGCTTTACAGCGTTTTTAAAATATGTAAATTAAAGGAAGTTTTGCTATGAAACTACATATTTTACCCGGGCAAAATTCAGACGCAAAAAAGGGCTAGACGGTATCATGCGATTTCTCGATCCCGTTTAGCCCTTGATACATCTACGTTTTTATTAACCGATAGAACCTTCCATTTCGAACTTGATCAAACGGTTCATCTCTACCGCGTATTCCATCGGCAGCTCTTTCGTGAACGGCTCGATGAAGCCCATTACGATCATTTGCGTTGCTTCCGCTTCGCTTAAACCACGGCTCATGAGGTAGAATAATTGATCCTCGGAAACCTTCGATACGGTTGCTTCATGCTCAAGCGTGATGTTGTCGTTCAAAATCTCGTTGTAAGGAATCGTATCTGAAGTCGATTCATTATCAAGGATGAGCGTATCACATTTGATGTTCGCTTTCGCGCCGTCAGAGTTGCGTCCGAACGATGCAAGACCGCGATACGTTACTTTACCGCCGTGTTTACTAATCGACTTCGAAATAATCGTCGAGCTCGTGTCTGGTGCAAGGTGAGTCATTTTAGCGCCTGCATCCTGATGCTGACCTTTGCCGGCAACGGCAATCGACAATACCATGCCTTTTGCGCCACGACCGCGTAGAACAACTGCTGGGTACTTCATCGTCAGCTTGGAGCCGATGTTTCCATCTACCCATTCCATCGTTGCGTTCTCATCAGCTACTGCACGTTTTGTAACGAGGTTATAAATGTTCGGTGCCCAGTTTTGAATCGTCGTGTAACGAACGCGGGCATTTTTCTTAACCAAAATTTCAACGACTGCGCTGTGCAGCGAGTTCGTGCTGTATACCGGAGCCGTACAGCCTTCAACATAGTGAACCGAGCTGTCTTCATCAGCAATGATGAGCGTACGCTCGAATTGACCCATGTTCTCGGAGTTGATACGGAAGTAGGCTTGCAATGGAATTTCACATTTTACGCCTTTTGGCACATAGATAAAGCTGCCGCCCGACCATACCGCACTGTTTAGCGCTGCGAATTTATTATCATTCGGAGGAATAATCGTTCCGAAATATTCTTTCAACAGATCAGGATACTCGCGAAGCGCTGTATCGGTATCCGTAAAAATAACGCCCTGCTTCTCTAGATCCTCTTGCATGCTGTGGTAAACGACCTCGGACTCATATTGAGCCGATACGCCGGCAAGAAACTTTTGCTCAGCTTCTGGAATACCCAGCTTGTCGAACGTTTCTTTGATCTCGGAAGGAACTTCCTCCCAAGTCTTGCCTTGCTTGTCGGAAGCACGAACATAATATTGGATGTCGTCAAAATCAAGCTCATCCATGTTGCCGCCCCATTTAGGCATAGGCATTTTGAAAAACTGCTCCAATGATTTCAAGCGGAAATCAAGCATCCACTGCGGCTCGTTTTTAATTTCGGAAATCGTACGAACGATTTCTTCCGTTAATCCTTTGCCTGATTCGAATACGGCTTTGTGCTCGTCACGGAAACCATACTTATAATCTTCCATTTCCGGCATTGATTTAGCCATGGTCATTCACGCTCCTCATAAATCTAGATTAATGTGATTCTTGCTGCTGTTCGATCCCTTTGCGCAAGGCATTCCATGCAAGTGTCGCGCATTTGATACGTGCAGGAAACTTATTCACTCCTGAAAGTGCATCCAATTCCTCATATTCATCAAATTCAACCGGTTCGCCTTTCATAAGTGCCGAAAATTTCTCAGCCATAGCGAGCGCCTCGTCAAATGATTTCCCTTTTACCGCCTCTGTCATCATCGATGCAGAGCTCATGCTGATCGAACAGCCTTCGCCGCTATATTTCGCATCAGCTACTTTGCCGTCTACAACTTGAAGCTGTAGCGAAATGCGATCGCCGCAGGTTGGGTTGTTCAGGTTGATCGTAACCGATTCTTCATTCATCGTACCGCGATTTCTAGGGTTTTTATAATGATCCATAATTACTCTGCGATATAAATCATCCAATTGCATGACCGAAGAACTCCTTCGTTTGTAGTAATGCATCGGCTAAGCGGTCAATGTCATTTTCCGTATTATATAGATAAAAGCTAGCTCTTGCCGTTGCCGATACATTCAGCCATCGCATAAGCGGCTGGCAGCAATGATGGCCTGCGCGCACCGCGATACCTTTGGAATCCAGAACGGTTGCAACGTCATGCGGATGTACATCCTCCAAATTAAAGGTTACGAGTCCGACACGATTTTCTTTAGGCCCGTACAAGGTTATTCCATCAAGCGACGACAGCTTCTCGTAAGCATACGTTGCCAAACGTCTCTCATGCTGATCGATTTCATCCAGTCCGATTTCTTGCAAAAAGTCGATTGCTGCTCCTAGGCCGACAGCACCCGCAATAATGGGAGTACCGCCTTCGAAGCGATAAGGAATCTCTTTCCACGTGGATTCATATAGATCTACAAAATCGATCATTTCGCCGCCATACTCAATCGGCTCCATGTTGTTAAGAAGCGATTTCTTGCCATACAATGCGCCGATGCCCGTAGGACCACACATTTTATGTCCGGAAAACGCATAAAAATCGACGTCCAAATCCTGCAGGTCAATCTTCATATGCGGTGTGCTTTGCGCACCGTCAACAACCATAATTGCACCATTGCGGTGAGCGATTTGCGTAATTTCCTTGATCGGATTAATAAGGCCAAGCACGTTCGATACGTAAGTGACCGAGACCACCTTCGTTTGCGGCGTGATCGTTTTCTCTACATCCTCAAGCGAGATCGTACCGTCAGGCTGCATTGGAATATAATTCAACGTTGCGCCAGTCGCTTTAGCCGCTTGCTGCCAAGGAATCAAGTTACTATGATGCTCCATTGGCGTGATAACAATCTCATCGCCTTCTTTGCACACCGAGCGTGCGTAGCTGGAAGCAACCAAGTTCAGACCCGTCGTCGTTCCGCGTGTAAAGATGATTTGCTCAGGCGCTCCCGCGTTCAGCAATTTCGCTACCTTCTCACGCGCTCCCTCATAGGCATCAGTCGCCCTGGAACCAAGTGTATGCACACCGCGATGAACGTTCGCGTTATCCAGCTCATAGTACCGTTTAACCGCATCAATGACGGAGCGCGGCTTCTGCGAAGATGCCGCGCTGTCTAGATAAACGAGCGGGTGCCCGTTTATTTCTTGATGCAATATCGGGAACTGCTCCCGAATCGCATTTATATTCATCCCTCTAGCTTCCTTTCGAGCAAACGCTGAAGCTGCCCGCGTACCGCCTCGACCGGAATTTCCGATACGACCGGAGCCAAAAAGCCATAAATAATCAATCGTTCAGCGTCCTGCTTAGATATACCGCGTGACATCAGGTAATAGACCTGCTCCGGGTTAACTTGCCCTACGCTTGCCGCATGACCGGCAGTTACATCATCTTCATCAATAAGCAAAATCGGATTGGCGTCGCCGCGCGCTTTCGGGCTAAGCATAAGAACCTTCTCGGTTTGCACGCCGTTCGCTTTCGTTGCGCCATGCTCGATTTTTGTAATGCCGTTAATGATCGCTGAAGCGGAATCCTTCATTACGGCGCGGGTTACCATGTTGCTGTCGGAGCTTTTGCCAAAGTGAACAGCTTGCGTTGTCAAGCTGTTTTGCTGGGCGTTTTTGCCGACGCTTATAACTTTCGCATCCGAAGTAGAGCCAGTGCCCTTCAGAATCGATTTCGTATCCGACAACGTGTTGCCGTCATTTAGATCGCCAATGATCCATTCCATTTGACCGTCGTTTTCAATGATGGAACGACGGATCGACATATCAACGCCGGTCTCGCCCATATGATGAATAGAGCTGAAACGAACGTGTGCGCCTGGCTTCACGAATATTTCTACGATGGATGGATGTACGAACGGAGCGCTGCTTGCGCCTGGCTCGGAAACAACACAATCCACGTAAGTCACTCGGCTATTATTATCTGCAACAATGAGAATATGCGGAGCAAACGTCGCTTCAGCATTGTCGTTGTAGAAAATAGCTTGAAGCGGAAGCTCTACTTCAACATTCTTCGGAACGTATATGAATACGCCGCCGTTCCATAGTGCAGCATGCAGTGCTGTCAGCTTGTCTTCGTCCTTAGCAACCGCTTGGAACAAATATTTTTGAACGAGATCGCCATGCTCCTTGCATGCCGTCTCCAAATCGGTGAAAATAACGCCTTTGCTTGCATATTCGCTTGAGAACTGATTCCATACCGTTCCGGAATTGCGTTGTACAAGCAAATTTTCAGTTCCTTCTGTAATCAATTCACGGACAACCTCTGGAAGGTTGCTAATTGCGCCAACTGATGTTGGCTGCTCATAGGTGCCGACTGCGTTTAAATTCCAACGTTCAATCCGAACCTTCTCCGGCTTCGGCCAACCGAGTGTTCCGGCTAGCTCAGCCGCTTCTCCACGTAGTTCAACGAGCCAATTCGGCTCGCCTTTGCTGCGTGCCAGCGCTTCAGCAGCTTGACGGTTGGCAGGCGTCGATAGTTGTGTACTCATTCGTAATGCCCCCTTCTTTCGCTTAGGCCTGGCCGACCGTTTCATCTACTATGCCAAGTTCTTCTTTAACCCAATCATAACCTTCGTTTTCCAAACGCTCTGCAAGCTCAGGACCACCTGATTTAACAATGCGGCCTTGCATCATAACGTGTACGAAATCCGGTGTAATATAGTTAAGCAAACGCTGATAGTGAGTAATGATAAGGAAGCCGCGATCTTCCGAACGCATAGCGTTTACGCCTTGCGATACGATACGAAGCGCATCGATGTCAAGACCGGAATCGATCTCATCAAGAACAACGATTTTTGGATCAAGGAGCATCATTTGCAAAATTTCATTGCGTTTTTTCTCGCCGCCGGAGAAGCCTTCATTCAAATAACGGTGAGCGAACTCAGCGTTCATTTCGAGTTCCTTCATCTTGCTTTCCATTTGACGAATAAACTTGATCAGCGAAATTTCGTTGCCTTCGCCGCGGCGTGCATTCAGCGCGCTGCGCAAAAAGTCGGAATTTGTTACGCCTGGAATCTCGCTTGGATATTGCATGGCTAGAAACAAACCAGCAAGGGCACGCTCGTCAACGCCCATTTCAAGAATGTCTTCACCGTTCAATACAGCTTTGCCTTCTGTTACTTCATATTTAGGATGTCCCATCAAGGCGGATGCCAGCGTAGATTTACCTGTTCCGTTAGGGCCCATGATCGCGTGAATTTCTCCACCTTTAATATCAAGGTTAATTCCTTTTAAAATCTCTTTTCCGTCGATAGCCGCTTTCAGGCCTTCGATGACAAAATGCGTTGCCATAATATGCTGATCCCTCCAAGGTTGGTTTAATTCGCTCTGCCACGTCTACATAGATTTACACTTTCTATATAGAGTGATTCTCAATGATTCTCAATAATCATTTTAATATAGTTTTTGTTATAAATCAATGCGAGATGCCCTGTTTCGCTGAATATGTCTCTTTTTAGAAGAGAAAATTGGTTGAAATTCGTGTATGTATTCCCTATATTTCAAAGCAAAAAGAGGATAACTAATCTAGATGCAGGGTCGCATGTTCACCAAAGCTTTGAATTATGCAAGTGCCAGCTTGATTTTCTGAACCTCAGCTTCAAATTTCTCCGCATCCAGTACAGGGATCAGCGCAGGAACAGCAAACTCATCTTCCAGTCTTACCCAAGATTTGCATCCGTTATAAGCAGCACGCATAGGTATTTCTATTGGCTCCGCCAAGCGGTATACTCGAAGAAGCAATACATGAAGCGGCTTGGTTCGCTTCCATCGCAATCTTTCCTCGGCAAATGTATCCGTCCATATATGCAAATCGCGCAAACGATCCAGCGTTTCCTGATCGGTTATTTCAATGTCTAGGATGACCTCGGCATACGATTCAAGCTTGATCGTCTCCAATTCCAATGACCAATCCGCAAGTGTCTCGTCCATATCATCGGCGAATTGTTCCTTCAATAGATGCTTTTTCTGGTGCTCGTAAGCGGGCATTAAATAGAAGTTCGGGCTGATCAATTGAAAATCACGCGTTTCTTCAATGATCCCGCCTTTGCGCATTACGATAATTTGCTTCCCTTCTGCTAGCGCCTTTACGCTTACAGCCCACTCCTTCAAAGCGATTGGCTGTTCCTTATTTGATGATGTCATCATGCTTCCTCCATCCAACTTGTCTATAATTGATAACATTATATCAAACGAAGGTATTCCAAGGCGAAATAATATCCATTATACTATGTTGAGATGAATACTGGGCATTGCTGCCCAACTACTATGAACCGGAGGTGGACAGCCATGTCTGCATATCATCCATTAACTGAACAAGAAGCCGTTCAAATAGCGCTTTCGCTTGACGGGTTTTTCCCGGAGGGTGCTACTTTAACGAGTCGTGAAATTGGCGACGGCAATTTAAATTTGGTTTTCCACATCACTGACTCTGCCAGCGGCAAAAGCCTGATTATGAAGCAAGCCTTGCCTTATGCTAAAGTTGTAGGTGAGTCGTGGCCGCTTACGCTTGATCGCGCGCGTATCGAGAGCGAGAAGCTTATTTTGGAGGGCGAGCTTGCTCCTGGTCTCGTTCCTGCTGTTTACAAGTATGACCCAGAGCTCTACCTTACGATCATGGAGGATCTTAGCGATCATATTATTATGCGGCAAGGGCTGATCGGCGGGACACGCTATCCGAAATTTGCGGACGATATTTCTACGTTTATCGCCCGCACGTTATTTTTCACCTCCGATCTCGGGCTGAACCAGCAGGAAAAGAAGCTTCGCGTGAAAGCCTTTATTAATCCGGAGCTGTGCAAAATAACGGAAGACCTTATTTTTGACGACCCTTATACGGACTCGCCAAACAACAGCTTTGATCCAGCTATACGGGACGCTGCTGAAGCGCTATGGCAGGATCAAGAGCTTCATTTGGAAGTGGCTATACTGCGCGACAAATTTTTGACGAACGCACAAGCGCTGCTTCATGGAGACCTTCATACGGGTAGTGTATTTGTAACGCCGGAATCCACAAAGGTCATCGATCCTGAATTTGCCTACTACGGGCCAATCGGCTTCGATATCGGCGCGGTTATCGCGAACCTGCTCCTTAATTTTGCCGGCCAAGAGCATTGGATTGCCGATTCGGACAAGCGCAGCGACTTCCGCCGTTATTTAACGGACACTGTACGCGATGTATGGCAATTATTTGATCAAAAGTTCCGTGCATTATGGAATGAGCAAGGGTTAGACCGCATTGCTTCTTCTACGCCAGCCTATCAGGACTATTACATGAATCGCTTGCTTCAAGATGCTATCGGCTTTGCCGGCTGCAAAATCGTTCGCCGCATCGTCGGTTTATCGCATGTCGTTGACATTGACCGCATTCCAGATGCAGCCGCTCGCGAGCGGGCACAACGATTAGCGCTTGAGATTGGAACATCGCTTATTCGCATCAACCGCAAGGCGCAGTCCATTGAAGAAGTAATCGATGCTGCCTTAACGGCAGCAAGCAAATGAGTGAAGATAGAGAGGAATTAACATCATGACAACAAATTACGCTGGCTTGCAATCGATTATTTGGACCGAAGGCAGGCTCGATTTGCTAGACCAACGGCTGCTGCCTGAGGAAATCGTATATTTGCCTTTAACTACGGCAGAGGATGTATGGGAAGCCATTCGCCATCTAAAAGTTCGCGGAGCACCGGCTATCGGAATTTCTGCCGCATACGGAGTCGTTCTCGGCAGCCGCGATGAGCAGTCACTGGACGGTTGGCTCGCGCAAGTGCGCAAACAAGCAGAGTACTTGGCTACATCGCGGCCTACCGCGGTTAACCTGTTCTGGGCGCTTGATCGCATGAAGGCCGCTGCCGCTGCTCTCATTGAGCAGGGCTTGTCTCTTGAAGAGAGCAAAGCCGCTTTGTTAACGGAAGCAATTGCTATTCAAAGTGAAGATGAAGAGACGAACCGATTGATCGGCGAGCATGCACTCTCGCTGTTCAAGGATGATATGGGCGTGCTTACACACTGCAATGCCGGCGGTCTCGCGACTGCCAAATACGGCACGGCGCTTGCACCGTTCTACCTAGCTCTTGAGCGCGGCATTACGCTTCGCGTATACGCGGATGAGACTCGACCTGTCCTGCAAGGAGCTCGATTGACTGCATTTGAATTACAGCAGGCTGGCGTAGATGTGACGCTCATTTGCGATAATATGGCGGGTATGATTATGGCTAAAGGCTGGGTCGATGCGGTTATCGTCGGCACCGACCGCGTTGCCGCAAACGGCGATGTCGCCAACAAAATCGGAACCTACAGCGTTGCTGTCCTGGCGAAGGCTCACGGCATTCCATTCTATGTGGCAAGCCCGCTGTCAACAATCGATTTGGGGACGCCTACCGGCGCAGAAATTCCGATCGAAGAACGCAATGCGGAAGAAATAACGGAAGGCTTCGGCAAACGTACCGCTCCGCAAGGGATCAAGGTATACAATCCGGCCTTCGACGTAACGCCAAATGAATATGTAACAGCGATTATTACTGAAAAAGGTATCGTGCAAGCTCCATACGATGTCAATCTGCGCAAGCTTTTCGAATAAATAAGAAACAAGTGAAAGCCCTGATCAGAAGCACGTGGCAACCAAATTGCCGCAAAACTGATTAGGGCTTTATTTCGTTCTTTTATACCATTAGCTTTAATGCTTCCGAGCCCGTCATTCCAACTACGATGCCCTTTGCCTCTGCTGTGTGGGTGACTGATTCCAATGGGGCAGCCATCAGTTCCTCCAGCGTTCGTACGCCAACAGCACGGCCGGCCAAAATTTCCCTGTCCTTAAGCTTCTCATTCAACAGAGAGACATCAAGCGCACCGCACATAATATATCCTTTGTCCGTCATAATGGCGAGCAAAGTTGTTTTGGGCAGCTTCACTTCAACGCCAAGAACGGTTTCCCCATTCTCCAGTGTAAAAGGAACCATTCGCATCATATAGGATCCACCCCCTTCGGTTCATGAATAAGAGGCATTGCTTCATCATTATATGCAAAATTTTTTTTACAGTGTTGGATAAATGCTCATTAAAATGATGATTGAAGGGGGAAATCACAAATGCGGTCACAAAATTATAAATGAATCTATCTGCTCTGCCAGCCCTTGTTGCATATTAGGTGTCACATGGCTATACGTATCCAACGTAATCCCAATCTTCGAATGACCAAGCCGCTCAGAAATAAGTTTCACATTTACATTTTTTTCGATAAGCATTGTGGCATGAGTGTGTCGCATTCCATGAAAAGGTATATGTGGTAAGCCAGATCGTTTAACATCTCTTCTATAAGAATTTGATAAATTTACTGGAAAAACTGTACAACCGTTTCTCAAATTGAATATCACCAAATCCATGTCAACAAAATCTTCACCAAACTTACTTTTCAATTCGTCGAATTCTTTCCTCTGCTTCAATAAGATTTCAATAAGTTGATTCGGTAAAGATATAGTTCTGACACCCGATTTGGTTTTTGCTCCTTGTTTAATTTCTTTACCATAACGAACTAGAGTTTGATTAATGGAAAGATTCTTTTGCTTAAAGTCAATGTCCTTCCACCTTAATCCAAGTATCTCCCCTTGTCTCATGCCAGTAAATAAAGCAAGAGCATAAGCACAGTAATGCCTTTTGTTTTTCGTGTATTGTAGAAACGTCTTTACTTGTTCTGATGTCCACACTGTCATTTCCTTTTTAATCATTTTGGGAAGTTTAACTTTCCGCATACAGTTTTCTTTCAAAATTTTGTACACTACAGCCCGATCAAAAGCAATTTTCATCATTGTAATAACTCTATCGATACTGTTTCTAGCATAACCTTTTACATGCATTTCATTTACAAAGTCTTGGCAAGTTTGAGCGTCCAATTTTTGTAATTGTAATTCACCTAGTCTAGGTATTATATGATTCTTCAAATAAAGAGAGTTGTTGTAATGTGTCGTTGCTTCACACTCAAATTTCCGTTCAGTTTCTAACCACTTTTGAATAAATGCTCCGACTGTAGTTTTATTTGTACTTACATACTCATTTTCCTGTACTTCCTTTTGAAGTGTAATAAGCATGTCATATGCTTCTCTTTTGCTTTTAAATCCTTTTCGCCTAACCTGCTTTCTTTTACCTTTTTCATAGTAATCAAAAACAAATTCCCATTTCTTAGTTTCTTTGTTCTGTGTTGGTTCTGCCATTTTATTTCCTCCATTTTGTAATGACCAGTTAGCAAAAATGGAGTCGAGATTGTGATTGTAATAATCTAATTTTATCATATATCTGTTTCGATATAAAAAGCCATACAGGATGATATCCTATATGGCTTTTACGCTTTATTTAATAGTCATTACTAATCTTCGATTTTCATCGTAATTTCACCTTGCATATAGAATTGTCCGGTAGTTTATGACCACATTTATTGCAAAAGACCATTTACATTCCCCAACTCATTCTAAGACTTTCCTGCTTCCCACTTGTGACCACACATCAAACATGAAACCATAACCTTCTTGCTTCCGATTACTCCACCTAACAAGCCAACTGGCCCAAGTAACAAACCACCAGCAGCGGCTTTGCCTAATCCAAACCCTTTTGTTCCTGAAGTTATCTGCTCTGACCTACATTTTGAGCATCTAAGCCTCGTATCTTTTTTCTTACCTTTTATTTTATTGGAAATGTACCCACATTTACAGACAATAGGATTTACTGCGTCATAACCATTAAAAATTTCAATGCAATTTTCTCTTTCTACATTTGAAACTTTACCGCAATTAGTACAATCAACCTTGATGTGTTGATTATCTTCAGCAAAGTATTTCATACTCTAACACAGCCCTCAAACTAAGATAATATTATTACAATATCAATGAATATAAAATTACACTTACAACAATCATTATTAATCCGAATATCATTAAACCTTTTCCAATGCTTTGCTTTTCTGGATCATCATTAAAAGCGAATACTCCACCTACGATCAAGCCTACAAGTGGAATAAAGAATGTAATTAAATAAAGCAAGAATGTGGCACATCCATATTCACTACCTGAATTAGAATTCGATACATAATATCTTTTATCTGATTTCTTTGTATAGACTGTTCCGCAATATTTACACTTAGATTCATTTGCACTTAATTTTTCATTACAATGTGATTTCGTTCCTTTTCAAATGTTTTTAATGAATTAGGTGTTCCAACCAGACTAGAGTCCTTAAGTGAAGTGCTGCATTGAATACATATGAAAGCATTCTCACTATTATTTTCACCACAATTTTTGCAAATCTTTGAAGCCATTTTAATATTCTCCCCATTCAGGTTCTTGCATTTGTTTTATATTGATCCTGCTTCCCATTTGTTTCCACAATTCATACAACCAACCATTATTTTCTTACTTCCAATCATTCCTCCTAGCAATCCAACTCCACCCAATAAGACTCCACCAACAGCAGCCTTGCCTAGACTAAAGCCTTTATTCCCTGCGGTTAGTTGACTTGATTTACATTTAGGACATTTTAATTCATTAGATGAATTATCGATATCTTGGAATATCTCTTTATTAACTGGTTTTTTAATGATATTTGATGCTTCTCCACAAGCACACATGATGACTACATTTGATTTATAACCGAATTCTTTACTTTGACAATAGATTTTAAGAACTTTATTTTCTTTACTGCACTTTTCGCAAGAAACTAAGTAGTATTTGAATGATTCATTAATTAATTTCATATTATTCTCACCGACTCATCTTCAAATTTTTCACTTGATAATAACATGAAAAGTCATATAGGTATGTCGAACTATGTCGCATAAGGGAAATTATTAAATTAGTGATCCAAAAGTCACGTATGCATTCAAAAGAAAAAGCACCCTGAGGAGGGTGCTAAAACAGTAACACTATAATTAATAATAACAGATGTCAATAAAAACGCTTTGAAGATAGCTCCTAGCTCCCCTTCAAGCTCTTTAACGTCTCGTTAAACCTATCCATAATCTGTTTAGCAACCTTTACCACTTCTGGTCTTATATTTGCATCTGGAGCGTTTAGAAGGCTTAGAACGATATTACCTTCCTCATTCAAGCTGACTCTATACTGATCCCCAGCTTTAACACCCCGCTTCTCAACAATGTCCTGTGGCAAGACACAGACAAGTTCAGTACCAATCTCTTTAATAGTAGAGATGTTCATATCCAACCAACTCCTTAACATGTTTATTTAAAGTCTTAACTGAGTTCTACTATCGTAACCATTCTAGACAAATGCCCCATTTCCTTTCAATCACTATGTAAACAAAAAAAGACCGACTACAGTCGATCTAATTTTCTTGCTATTTATGTTTAAACAATTCCTTAAGGATATTTTTAGCAAGTAGTAGTGCGTCACCATCCTGCTCATTAAGCAACAGATAAATTTCCTTTTTTAATTTATCATTTTCAGATAATGTTTCATAATCTGATACATTCGAAAAAAATTCATGAACACTAACGTTAAGGACATTTGCTATCTTAGCGAGATTCAACAAAGAAATATTCTTATGTCCATTTTCCATTCTACCTATATATGAATATGAAAGACCGGCTTTCTCTCCTAATGCTTCTTGCGATAAGCCGGACAACTTTCTGACTTCTCTTATTCGACTTCCAACTAGCTTTAAAAGCGTTTCAGGGTTATTCATTCATCAACACCTACCTCATAATGAGTGTAGTAAATTGATGCCATCTCTAACACTGAATTTTAGATCATAAAATCACAAATGTTCTACATAGGAACAAATGTGATATAATATTAATAAATTGTACTTAGTTGAATAAAGGGGCTGAACGCTTTGGCAATATTTCCAGAAAAAAAACAAGCTATAATTGAAGATTTCAAAAAATATTATCGCGACATGAAATCTATCGGTTATCTTAACTCCTATAGATACACTGAAGCAGATAATCTTGATCCTGTGAATTATTTGTCCATATGTCCTGATACGAAACCATCTATTCAATGGTTAATCCTACATAGCTCAAGTGATAAATTAGCTAAGACTCCCCTTGAGCTGTATGAGCAAAATTACAATGATATGCTTTCATATTACGAGTATTTCTGTAATTTTACGAAACAACATGGGCATGAGAACGAATTATACACTGATTTTAAAATTATTAAGACCTCACAGTCACACCACTAAGTTGAAATTAGGATTCTGCGAAATAGCATTTCTGCCTTGTAGAGAACGATCAATCATAAGTAAGTTAGTAAATGAATAATCCATGAATAAAGACTTCTATTATCAAATTTTTCATGAGGTGAAATATGTCAATTAAATCAGAAGTTAAACGATAAAAAATACTAATAGAGCAATTTAAAAGCAAGTATGGAGGTCTTAAGTCAAATGAAGAAATTTTTTGCTATAAGTTTAGAAAAGAAAACCTCGCACCTGAGCTATATTTAAATATTTGTCCTGATGCAAACTTATCTATTCAATGGTTAATTTCACACAGCTCTTATCAAAAGATTGTTGAAACTTCGTATGAACTCTACGCTCATCATTTTAAGGAAATGAAAAACTTTTACGAAGCGAGTTACAGATTTTACCATAAGTGCTTTCCAGAATTAGAACGAGATAGAATTTATGCGCAAATGGAAATAGAAAATGAAGAAATACAGAAAGAAATTGACGAAGAAAGTATTCGACAAGGGAGTTAATGAATTTTAATTAGCAAAATCAACAAGTAAGTGATCTTATCATACATAAACAAAAGAAGGCAGCTACAACAGCTGTCTTCTTTTCATGTTTAATACTATGATTGGCAGCATTACACACATACCTATATAGATACTTATATAGAAAACTGCAACCCATTTTTATTCTATATGTATCGGCTTATGCGGTTTCTTAAAAAGTTCTTGCACCTTTATTTGTACCTGACTTATATTTCTTTATTGAGATAATTGTAATAACAGTTCGTTTATTAGGGCCTGTCGGAGCAACGATTGCTATATCTCCACTTTTCAGTATCCAACGCATTCGACTTTTAACAGGCGGCATTATCTTGATCTCTTCGATAATTTGTCTTTCATTCATCTTTTGTTCAGCGATCCGTTGTTTAGTGTGATAAGTTAATAATACCTCCATAATTGGCTTCACCTCCAACTAGTATAACTTTAAAAATTCCACTTCAACACGATCTATACTCACCCAGATCACAACAATCTCTAGTCTCTCCAATACAGTCCGAATCTGACTTATGACCTTTCTATGACCGTCATTATCAGGTAACGCAATTGCTACTTTAAATAGCTCTCCTTGCTTTTGCTGGATCAATTTTGAAGTAGTCAGCAAAGCCCTAGAAATATGCGAATCAATCACATTTAGTGTGCCACTGGTGTAGGTTCGATTCCTGCACTCCCCTACCTTGCGATTCTAATGCAGAACAACTGGTTCTTAGGTAGCCTTTATTCCGGCTTAATAAGTGCTTCAGTTGCTTATCAACGGTAGCACCCTCGATGTCTCTAATAGCAAACCATTCTCCTTCAACCATAAAGCTTCCCTTCAACTGGTCAACACGATCCACTATACCAATTACCACAAGTTCTTCGAACTCATGATACATTTTAAGACTGATTTCCCTTCGCAGCTCCATAGACTCGATAATTACACGAGAAATATCCTCCCACTCCTGCTCATCAAGATAAATACGTTGGAGCTTTTGAATGTCACGACTCCATTCATTAATAGCTATTTTATGCTCAGGCAACATCATACGGCTACTTTCCCACATTCCATTTCCCTCAAGCTTTTTACGTGATCCTGTCGCCATTCGAACACCGTCCCACATTTTTAATGCTACTATTACATGTGAACAAATGTTCTATTTCAACGGTCAAGAAGTGACTTTCGATGTACTTTTTAAGGGTAGGGTACATCATTTACCATCTATTAAACTTCCCTTTACTTTTCAACCATTGCTTCTAGGATAACAAGTACTCACAGGCTTCTTTGGGATACATAATTTTTTTAGCACCAAGACCAATTAGTCGTGGCTTCTTTGTTTGTTTATGAAAGTTCTTGTCTCCTGTTACGAAAATATCTCCATCATAATGAATATGACACCATAATATTTGAGCATCAAATAATTTATTTTTCCATTCAATTGGTGTAATTTGTTCAGATATACCATTCAAACTCCGATATTCCGAAATCTTATACGGCGTTGTTGGAAACAGAATCTCAAAAATGGACTTTTCTAAGTTAGCCGAATCTTCGGAAGCCCATATACAGTGATTCCAAAAAGAAATATCCCAATAAAACAATGGATTCAGCAATGTAACATTTTCAAAACCAATCTTATTGATGGTCTGCATAAAACTATCTAGATCGTTTATTTCTATTCCATCTTTTTGTTTTTCACTGGCTGAAGTAGCTGCCATATTCAATTCAATATTACCTGTATCATGAAGTTCTTTAATTTTTCTTGCGTAGATTTCATTTTCTCTTTTCTCAAGAAGATCAATTATTATATTTGTATCGAAAGTGACCTTAATATGAAACTCCCCTATTCTATGCTTATCAGTTAGTAAAACAATTTATCTTCCTGCTAAATTAAAAATTAGGATTTGAAGAAGCAACTTAAAAAGCTTAAAATCCAGATCAAACTCCTCTGTATAATATCCCTCTGTTAAATTCAAACTTTCTATAAAGTATTTGTTACTTTCCCATAACAGACTTCACATACTTCTCTGCCTTATAGTCCTTTCTAATCTCGTGCAGCACAGTGCTGTTAGCTTCGCTCCATGACTCCAAGTTCATCCTTGGCTCTACTTCAATCATATCCTTAGCCGTTCGTATATCGTCTTCCTTATACGCTTCAATAATTTTTATCAAATCAGCTCTATCAAGCAGCTTCACATGATTGACTCCTGCTAAGGTTTCACATTGCTCTGTGAATTTGGCTGTTGCAATCACAATAGCCTTCTTAGCTTTGTAATAACGCATACAAGAAAATACTTCCTGCACAGCGCTAATACCAACAGGATCAGAGCAACGCTTAGCCTTACCACATTCCTTATACCCTCTCGATCAGTAAATACAACATCTGCTCCAAAACCTCTCCTGTTTGTTGTCTTATACACTCCTGATTAGCCCAACTCAATCAGAAGCCGGTATAGTTACATTTCAAACTCAGAGCCGTCTTCCATCTTATCAATATCTGTAATATCAATTGCTTTTAGGTCGTAATTCTCTTCAATAGGCTGACTAATACTCCTATTTTCGTTTTATCTTTGAATATAAACCCAACAACAGCTACCACACATAAGCCGATAATTAGTGCGAATACTATGTAACCAATCACAAAAGAAACCTCCATTTCAACTTTATACTTCATTAAATAGGATTAGGACATTCGATCTACTACCCAATGAATTAATAGTTAAATCTTACCATGGTTTGTCGAAACGGAATAGAGGTTGTTCGTTTCATAGGCTTTCCAGACACTCTCATACTCATAAGAAAATGGATCGTCTACACTTAGTTAGACAGAAAAAATAAGGGCTAGTAGAATGAAGGGAACAGATAAAGGAGCGAATCTACTATGCCAAAGCCACGACGTACATTTACACCTGAGTTTAAGAAGCAAATGGTCCAGCTTTACGAGAGTGGAAAATCCAGGGCGAGCATCGTTAGAGAATATGATCTGAATGCTTCTGCTTTTGAACGTTGGATTGCACAAGGTCAGAATACAGGCTCATTCAAAGAAAAAGATAATCGTACAGATGAGGAGAACGAACTTCTTGCTTTACGCAAAGAAAATCAACGTCTTAAGATGGAGAACGACATTTTAAAGCAAGCCGCTCTGATCATGGGACGAAAGTAAATGTGATCCGTCAGAACACTCACAAGTACTCGGTATCAGCAATGTGCGAAGTCCTGCAATTGCCTCGAAGCACCTATTACTATAAGCCAGAACCTGCAGAGAATGAAGAAGAGCAGAAACATGAACAGGCGGTTGTGGATATCTTTACAGCTAGTCGAAATAACTATGGTACGCGAAAAATAAAATTCGAACTACAAAAAAAAGAATATCAAATCTCACGGCGTAAAATCGCCCGTATCATGAACAAACACGGACTGGTTTCAACCTACACGGTGGCGCAATACAAGCCTTTTAAAAGTGATGTGAACGAGTCTAAGGTAAAGAATAAGTTGGGACGAGTGTTCAAGCAAGATGAGCCTTTTGCTGTTGTAGTCAGTGATCTGACCTACGTAAGAGTGGCAGGCAAATGGCACTACGTGTGTTTGTTTGTTGACCTCTTTAACCGCGAAATGATTGGCTTTAGCAGCGGACCTGAAAAGACAGCCGAACTGGTGTACAGAGCAATCGCTAGCCTCTCCGTCCGTCTAGATCGTGTAAAAATGTTTCATACAGACCGAGGGAAAGAATTTGACAACAAGCTCATTTCAGAAGCGCTAGCCACGTTTAACGTCAAACGCTCTCTTAGCAGGAAAGGCTGCCCTTATGACAATGCTGTCGCAGAAGCCACCTTCAAATCGTTCAAGACCGAATTTGCCAACCAGACTTATTTTCTAACAGGAGAGCAGCTTGCTGTAGAACTGCGAGATTATGTTAACTGGTTTAACCATCATCGCATTCATGGAACGCTGGATTACCGTACACCTGTACAAGCTAGAAAAGTGTCCTTATAATTTTTGTTCAGTTTTGTGTTGACAATCCAAAAAGCACCATCGAATGGATGATGCTTTACCAACCTAAGTACCTTGAATCATTGTCTTTAAAGTTAAGCAATCACTACAAAAGTAAAAATATAAATACATTTCACCAAGTTTAAAATCAACAACTGAAATCAGTTCTCTATATGTTTTATATGATTCCTCCGTAATAGTTGCGACATACTTCATCTGCTTATTGCAACGCGGACAAATCATTTCATTGGGTTTCTCAAGATATAAAGGTGATCCTAATAGTCTGCTAATATATTTAGTTCCGAACAAGTTACAAGCTCTGTCGTAGCTTTCTTCATCAGTTGGTATATCGTTAATTGTTAAATCAACTAATTTCACCTTTGTATGCGGAAGTGGAACTGGTAATTTATCTTCATCATTAGTTATCCAATCATGCAAATTATCTTGATTTAAAGCTTCAATCGATTTGTCTTTTATATTGAACCTAAAAATCTGTTGATCCCATATCATTGAACAGTTTAGACATGAAACTAGGGGTAGTTCATCTAGGCCGCTAGCTTTCAATTCAATTAATCTTGAATCATTCAAATCAAAGCAAAAAATCTGCTGAATATTTCCCCTACACAATGGGCAATTTGGAAACTTCCAATCTTGACCACCAAAACGATGGTTGTAGGTATCTTCACCCTCTACAACCCTGTAACCTTTGATGCCACGCCAATGTTCGCCATAGACATATGACAATTTCTTAACACCCCTTTTGATATATGTTCTTTATATAAGCAAATCAAAAGTAACAATTTATTACCACCATTTAGCTCAACAAAATCCATGTTTTATCTAAGGAATATCAAAACACAATCAATTTTCCGTTTGGGTATTCTCCTTCCCAACCACAAGGAAAATTGCCTGAATCATAAATATCCAACAGTTTCTTAAAGAAATAAGGAAATCTCTGATGCTTGCAAATTATTGAGTAATGGTATTCAAGCATGGCATTTACCAAATCCCACTCGATGCAATCTACAAAAGTCTGGTCAAGCGAATATTCGTTCTGAAAATTTATAATCATGGGACGTATCTTATCAACCAAAAGAGTCTTTGCATACGTAGCCACAGCATTCCATTCATTATATTGTCTTTGAAATTTATCGTGTAAAAACGAAGTAAGAATATTGCTTGCTTCAAGAGTAGTTTTTTCCCAAACATATTCACTATAATAATTTTTTGCTTCTTGCCACGTATGTACTCTCACCATAGGGAAATCACTTACTTGTACAGGGTTACCAACATTATTGAACCAAGTGATTTTTTTGATACTCTCAAAGATTTCATCAATTGTTTCCATTTTTCATTCTCCTATACGTTTACATCCTATAAAATCGTGCTTTCATTCAAACAGATTAAATTCTTCACACTTATCAAAAATCGTTTCAAAATCACCAATGGTTATTAGATGTTCAATCACTTCTTCTATACGATGACGACTGCATTCATCCACAAGCAGCATGTCACTCCCGCAATAATACTTACCATATAAACACTCTCCAGTATTTCTATTTTTTTCGGCAAGTGTATATATATTCTTGTATGTAAAACATGAAGCAATCCACCTCGAACCATCTTCAAAAGTGACTATTACATCCGTATTATCGTCGTGTATATTCCATTCACCTTCTGCCCATTCTTCTGCTTCAATCCAAATGGAATACTCTTTACTATCCATCTAAAACCCCACTTAATTTTCATCAATTTTTAAAACTATACCATATGCTGGGATTACGGTCTGTACCGTTATCGCTATTGTTGCCTAGATGTGTTTGTAGCTTTACCATCACACCTAAGCAAATACAGGCCTCATAAGCCCTGAAACCAGCTTTACTCTTCGTTTGCTGTCTTATGCGAGTGAATATGCTCATAACGCACTGATCTGCAAAAAAAAAAGACCATCGAATGATGATGCTAAATAAAGCTCCTCTTTTAATGATTTAACTTCTTACCAATTTACTACTACTCCAGTAGAATACCATTTGAATACCATTTGTGATCCCTTGTCTCTTTGTTCCCATCTTTGTTCAGTTGCTTCATAGAAAAAATTTATGACTATAAATTAACTGGAAAATTTCAAAGGGTAGCAAGAGTGGCCTCTAATAACTAGATCGCTTTTTCTTATTTCAACAATTATTTAAGACTCTTTGTAATACTCTTGAATTTTATCTTTTAGGATATTCCTATCCCACAATAGAACACCATTTGAATTTGCAAGTTCTACTGCTGATGAAGTGAAATAGTTATTACCAACAACAATACCTTTATTCAATTGATAATGGTTTAATCCAGCGACAACTTCTTGAATTGCTTTATTGGTAATACTACTTGAATAACATTTTGCTTGAATTCCATATTTCCAATCATCTTTTTCTGCAATTACGTCGATACCTTGATCTCCTGACCCTTTTGTTACAATTGTCGAAAAACCCATCTTTCTAAATAAGTCAGCAACGAAGTATTCAAATTCATGTCCTGTCATTAAATCCACATCAGAAATGGTGTATAGTAATTTAACTTTCTTCTCTAAAGTACCGCCAATTAGCAACTTTTCATAATCATCAGTTCTTTTATCCTCAAAGTGTTCATTTATTAATTCTTGTACTAATTTCAACTCTTTGGGAATGTTTTTAGAAACAATGCCTTCATACGCTAAAAAACTTGTAAATGAATACAATAGAACCTTTGAATTTATATTAATCATATTGCTTTTAGCTAGAACTTTAACATATGTATCAATCGATTTATTGATCCCATTGAATCTTGAACCAAATTCATTAATAAAAATTTCCGCTTGTTGTCTCATGACTTCATCCCTTATCAGCAATAAAGAAAGATACATTGAGTTTTCGTCAGTTTCCACCCCATATCTATTGCTTATAAATTTCACTAAGCGAAGAAATTTATTTGAATAATCATCAACTGCATTCATTTTCTGTTGTAATTGAATGACCTCTAAATCAATTATATCGTTAAGTAATAATTTACCTATTGGTACATGCTGTTGAAGCAAGTTCTCAAAAATCGACAAATCATCTATACTTGATAATTTAGTAGTTAATGTTTGTATAAAATTTATAATAATGCTTTTGACATCTTCATTATTCCGTAATCGGGTATATAAATTAAGTACGTTATCTCTAAATTCTTCATAAGGCCTTAATTCCGCTTTTATCTGTATTCGCCGGTTTTCAATTTCTGCTTCGCTTGCTATTCTTTCGTTCTCTAATCGTATTTTTTTCTCTTCTTCCATTCTTATTACTTCAAGTTCGTTTTTCTTTTGTAAGCCTAATGAGACATTAATTATTTTATTTGATTTCCAGTTACAGCGCTGACATTCGACCTCCCTGTTAGCTATGTACTCATCATCCACTCTACGAAGAAAAGCATATACTCTTAGATTAATTTCATTATCACACTTTTCACATCCTGCAAGTACGACACCATCTTTTTGATTTATAAAGTACAACGAAAGTCCTCCCACTATAAAGTAATGTTTTCTCCTGTTTTCTCACTCATTCTTAGATTTACAACTTTGACACCTTAGAGGTGAGGGAGAAATGTTGGTATAAATCATATTTTTCTGCAAAAAC